>DAIRGS010000047.1:16396-33409 GCA_036794395.1 Tepidisphaeraceae bacterium
CACCCCAGCCCGCTCGCGGGCAGTCGCTAATTCCGCTCACTTCTCCCGGACGGAGAGGGGGCAATCTCTGTGAAGATCGTCTACTCCTTCTTCGCCTCATCCTCAATGCTGACTTCTTCAACCTGCGACTTGCCGAGGACCTGGTCGATCGCCTTATGTTCCCGCATCTGCACGTAGAGCGAGAGCAGGCTTCCGTCCTTCGACATTTCCTGCTTCATTTTTTCCGGCCGCTGGCCGCCCTGTGCCGCCAACATGGCGATGCGTCCATTCAGTTCACTTTCGTCAACCTGAACGGCCTCCTGCTCGGCCAGTTTTTGAAGAATGAAGAACAACTTCAATTCACGACCCGCTTCGTCCTTTGCGCCACTGCGCAGGCGCTCCAGATTCGCCTCGATCTGGTCACGCGGCATGCCGCGCATCATCAGATCCACCGCTCGACGGCTGATGATCCGGTCGGTCTGCTTATCGGAAAGCTTGGCCGGGAGCTCGATCTGCGTGTTGTCGAGCAGGTACTGATTCACTTGCTCGCGCATCGCGGTCTGGATGTCGGAAGTAATCTTCTCTTCCATTTGTTCGCGGAGTGCGCCGCGCAGATCAGCTTCATTGTCAAAGCCAAGGTCTTCCAGAAACGCCTGATCGACCTCGGCCAACTCAAGCCGTTTGAAGTCTTTCAGGGCAATTTCAATCTCGACGTCTTTGTCCCGAAGCTCTTCGGACTGATGCGTCGCGGGAGAATGTGCCTTGATGGTGCGCGTCTCGCCGGGCTTCATTCCCGTCAGTTGAGCGACCAGATCATCGATCTGGATGCCGGCCAGACGGCCGGGACGAACGACCAATTGCGAATCGTGCTGATGCGCGACCACATTGCCGTCCACCTGCACATGCACATCGGCGGTCAGATAGTCGTTTTCTTCGACGCCGCGATCTTCAACCGGGGCTAAAACGCCCTGCTGCTCGCGCAGGTTTCGCATGGCCTGATCGACGTTCTCTTCTTTGATCTCGATCTTCGGCTTGCGCACCTTCAGGCTGCTCACATCCGGCAGGGTGAATTCGGGCTGAACTTCGACCGTAAACGAATAGGTGATCGGCGCGTCTTCGATCAGCTTGATTGCGTCGGGATCTTCGAATTCGGGTTCGCCCAGGACGCTCAAGTTGTTTTTCTCAACCGCCTGCTGATAGCTCTCGCTGATCAGCGAACGGCGCACCTGTTCCTTGACGTCATTGTTAAAACGCTTTTGAATCAGCTTCTGGGGTGCGTGGCCCACACGAAAGCCGGGGATCGCGGCCTGTTGCCGGAGTTCCTTGAATTGCTTTTCCAACTCGGAGGAGATCTTTTCTTTTGGGATATCAACCGACACCCGCTTGGTGCCGGGGCCCGAGTCCTCGATTCGGACTGGATATAGAAATTCCTCTTTCTGCTGCTCGGCCACCCCTGCCGCCTCGTTCTCTGCCATGTCCAAAACCCTCGTTCCTGTTACATTTCCTGGAGCAGACCAGCCGAACTGATCCTTATTAATCACTCGCCGGTTCCCCGGCGAAAGTCCCACATCCTAGTCGTGCCCGCCCGGTTTGCAAAGACGCTGCCAGACGATGCCAGACGATTTGCGGGGATATTCATATAAAGAATGGGGTCAGAGATCTCTCCCAAGCCAGGCCGCCATGCGTAGCGACGCGGAAAAACGCGCAAAGGCCTGGGGCATCCAGCTCGTTCTACCCGGCAGGTGTTTAGCAATGTCGAATGTCGCGCAGAGCGGGGAAGTCTTCCCGCCACTTGCGGACGGCGGCGCCGTCCACTTCTCCGCCGATCACCTGCTCGCGGGCATCGGCTTCAAAAATTGACTTGCCGTGCGGATCGAAGAGGCTCGATCTTCCATCGTACCGAAACGACGGATCAGTCCCGCAACGGTTCACGCCCAGGACATAGGCCTGGTTCTCGATCGCGCGGGCCTGCAATAACCTGACCCAGTGTTCGCTGCGACGCTCAGGCCAGTTGGCCACAACCACGATTAATTCAGCCCCCATTTGAGCCGCCGGACGAAACAATTCGGGGAAGCGCAAATCGTAACAGATAAATGGAGCGATTCGCACGCCATCCCACTCAAAGCTCGTGCGGGTGGTTCCGGCCGGATAATGCACATGCTCGCCGGGCGGCGTGAATGGTTGCATTTTGCGATATCGCACGAGTTCCCGCCCATCAGGGCCAATGCCGACCAATTCATTTGCCAGCCGTCCGTCGGCGGTGCGAGCTACCACGCCGGCCAGCACCGCAACCTGATGCTCGCGCGCAAGGTCGCGCATGAATGTTTCCGACGCCGAGGGATTTCCCGGGTCGGTGATGTCGGTCTTCATACTGAATCCAACATCAAACATTTCGGGCAGGACCACCAGGCCGCCTCGCTTTAGCGTTGTACCTGCCAATAGCTCCCGGACGCGGGCGTGACTGCCGGGCCGATTTTCCCATTGAATGTCCAATTGAACTGCCGCGATCCACATGACCGGCCTTTCGGAGAACGAATGACTTCTAAATCGAATCTCAAATCTCAAATCTCAAATTTCAGATTTCAAATTCTGAGATCTGAAATCTCATATTCGAACTTTAGATCACAATCAATTGATCGCTCTCAATCCCTTCACAAGTCTCCCCATACCGGCCGCCACGCTGTCTTTGTCCATCGCTCCAAACGCCACTCTCAAATAGCATTCCTCAGCCATCCCGAACGTATTGCCCGGCATCACCGCCACGCCAAACTCTTTAATCAGCCGCTCAACAATCTCCATATCTTTTTGCCGCGTGTTCACCCGAACCAGTGCATAGAACGCGCCACCCGGCTGCGGCACCCGCACCCGATCGCCAAGCGATTCTAACTCTGCGATCACCAAATCCCGCACCTCAGCGAGTTCCGCAACGCGTACCTGGCACCAATCACGCCCTGCGTGCAACGCCGATTCGGCGGCAATCTGACAAATCACCGGCGGGCAAATCAAATTCGTATCCTGAACTTTCTTAACCGCTTCTTCCAAATGCGCGGGGATCACCATATAGCCGACGCGCCAGCCGGCCATTCCGTAAGCCTTCGAAAAGGTGTAGAGCGAGATGGTATGTCTCTCGGCACCTTTAGCCGAGCCTGGCGAATAGTGGCGATGATCTCCAAAGGTAAAGTATTCGTATGCTTCATCGGCGATGTGATACACACCTCGGCGAGTGCACAGCGCATTAATTTCTTCCAGCGCCTGCCGGGAATAGACAGCTCCAGTCGGATTATTTGGCGAGATTGTCACGACCGCCCGCGTTCGATCCGTAATCGCCCCCTCAATCCGCGACACCACGGGCTGATATGCATCGTCCGTTGCCACCACCACAGCCCGGCACCCCGCCATCTCGATCGCCATCTCGTGATTAAAATAGTACGGCGACAGAATAATGACCTCGTCCCCGAGATCTGCCACCGCCAACACCGCGTTTAAAAAACCCATGTTCGACCCGGCAGTTACCACAATCCGCCGATCTGGGCCGACTTGCGTCGCGTTCTCCGATTCAAGTTTCGCGCGAAGCGCGTCGAGTAGAGTATCAATTCCAAACGCCAGCGAGTATCGATCAACCCGTGGATCGGCCGCTGCCCCCTGCCCAACCGCCTGTGCCACGCCCGCAGGCGGACCCCATTTTACAACGCCCTGACCCAAAGAAATCGTCCCTGGATGCCGCTTCACCATCTCCCCCACAACCGGAATCATGGGGGACTGAACGTCAATCATTCTCCTTGAAACACGTGGATCGCTCATCCGGCTGGGATTCTACCGAAATCAGGGGACTTTCCGAACTCAAGCCCGCAACTCATCAGCCCCGCTTCGATTGTTTAGCATGCCGCTTCGGTTTGTGATTTTGATTTGGCGCATCCGGCGTGGTCCCGCTGCCCCCGATCGTGTCCGCCGCGCTTCCTCCACCAGTCACGGCGGAGGTGGATGTAGACACCGGCAGATTGCTTTGCGTCCCCCCACCCCAAACGCCCGCCCCCGAATTAACCGCCTCCGCCGTCGCCGCCGCGACAACGACGCTCCCCGATGCCGTCGCATTAAAATTCTTCTGCAAGATCATCGCATCCGAAAGATTGATCGTCGAATCGTAATTGAAATTCCCCAGGTCCCAAGCGGATCTCCCCGCGATCAAATAATTCCGCGCCATCAATATTGCATCAGTAGAATTCACAACCCGATCCAGATTCGCATCCCCCATTACCGTATACCGAATCTCCACCGTGTTGCCCGGCTGCCCGCTCACCATCCCATCAGCTGAATCCGCATATCCGATGCCAAACACCCCCACCGGCCCGGTGGCCGCGGTCAATGACGTAATCATACCATTGGCCCCACCCACTCCGTTCCACGTCCGCCCACCGAACGCATCGGATAACGCCTGCCGGATTTGAGCCACGGGGCTCGTGCCGCCGGAATAGTTTATGTACACCGTGCTCTGTCCAATCTCCAGGTTAGAACCGGCAAAGGGATTTGTCCCCTGAAGACCGTTGATCGTGAACGTTCCATTTAGATGCAGCGTCGTCGGCAGTGGATTCCCGTTGGTGTAATCGAGCGTAATCACGTCGGTTCCGCCCGCCCCGCCGATCGTCAGCCCATTTGGGTCATCGATCGGAACGTTGAATGGCTGTCCGCCGTCAATTGACCATTGGACGTTATGGTGTTCCGCCGACTGCGAGAGGGTTATCACGTCGGCGCCTGAGGTCCCCATGGCCGAAGCATTGACATTGACCGTGGAAAGCTCAAAAACAGACCCGAAACCAGCCGGCCCCCTGCCGTAGTTGGTCCCGAAGAAATCTCCATTGCCGTCCATCGCGATGCCCCCCTGAGGCCCACCGGCAGCGGCCGTGCCATTGAAAGTAAACAAACTTACTACTTGAGCGCTGCCGCGCGGAAGCTCGAAGAGCCCAAGAAGCGTCGCAACGTATAGATTCCCATTGGCATCGAAGACCGGCGGGCCCATCGAGGCCGCGGTTTGCCCGAACGAACCCAGGGGCGTGATTGTGGTACTGCCCTTGGAGAGCTCAAAAAAGCCGGTGACTCCGGCCCAGTAGAGGTTGCCCGATCCATCGATCGCGAGGCCGCCGAGACCGCCGCTGTTTGAATCCAGCGCGGCCAGGGGCGTTACCGTCGTCGTGCCGTGAACGATTTCGAAGATCGTCCCGAGCCCATGCGCGCCGCCATCAGTCGTATTCCCGTAGATATTGCCGTTGCCGTCGATGACCAGCGTCCCCCCAACCCCGCCCCCATCCGCGGTAGTGTCGAATGATAGCGTCACGGGCGTCAGCGTCGAACTGCCTTTGGCGATCTCCAGAACCGTGCCCCCGTTACTGAATCCGCCGGTATACGTCGTCACGAAAATGTCGCCGTTCTGATCAAGTACCGGCGTGCTACCTGGATTGCCGCCGTAGACGCCTCCCTGAAATGACGCCAGCGCAACAGCCGCCGAGCCCCCGGCCGGCAGTTCGAACACCGTCCCGTATCCGTTGACCCCCCCTTTATTTGTGGTCCCATAGAGGTTTCCGGTGGCGCCCAACGTCAGGCCCGCGAATGGCCAATCGCCATTAGGCCCGTTGAACGTCGCCAGCCGATGAGCGCTCGAGCCGCCGCGAGGAATTTCGAAGATGCTGCCGCTGCCGCCCGCGCCGTACGACGCCGTGCCGAACAAATTGCCGGCGGCGTCGATCGTCAATGCCCCCTGAGGGTTTTCGCCGTTATCGGGGTCGAACGACGCTATCAGCCCCAGTGGCCCGACGCCGCCCGAAAGCTCGAATACCGCGCCGCTGTGGTTATTCCCACCGTCATAAGTCGTCCCATACAAATTTCCCCCACTGTCGGCGACCAGCCCGCTGTACGGACGGCCCCCAACCGCATCGTTGGCAAAGCTCGCAACCGTCGTAACCGAAGTCGTTCCGTGAACCCACTCAAACACAGTCCCGAAACCCGACGCCCCGCCTTGTGAGGTCGTCCCCCAAAGGTTTCCGTTGTTATCGAGAATCACCTGTGAATTGGCAGTATAGCCGCCGCTTAACGGCGCTAACGCCGAGACACTTGTGCTGTTGTGGGCGATCTCAAAAACAGCGCCGTAGTTGTTCGTTGAGCCACTCTGCGTGGCGCAAAACAGATTTCCGGCGCCATCCATCACCAGCCCCGCCGGGAAATAACCGGTCGGCGAGTTGAAGCTGAACGAGATAAGGATATTGACCGCACTGCCTCCGAGCGGCAATTCAAAGATGCCCTGGGAGGCCCCGCCATACAGGTTCCCGCTCGAATCGATGACCAGGCCCGTCCCGGTCCCGCTGCCGGTGCTACCGGTGAGCGGCGCAAGCGACGTGAGGCTCATGCTCCCGTGCGCCACTTCAAACACCGTCCCGTCGGCGCCATTGGCTCCCGGTGAAACGGTCATCCCAAAAAGGTTCCCATTCTCATCGGCCACTAACCCTCCTGAGGGCCTGGATCCGTTTGTGCCATTGAATGAGGCGATCGCGACGATCGTCGAGTTCCCGCGCGCCAGCTCGAAAACGGTGCCCTGCGAACTTGCGCCCCCGTCCGGGGCAGTGCCATACAGGTTCCCCTGCGCATCAAGCAGCAACGGCCCCGAAGGGTTCTTCCCATTATTGTTGCCATCGAACGATGCCAGCGCCACTAGCGCCGACCCGCCGTGAGGTATTTCAAAAATGGTGCCGCAACCAAACGCGCCGCCCATCGAGGTCGTGCCGAACAAGTCCCCCGCGGCATTCATCGTTAAGCTGGCATGCGGATTCGATCCCGTTGCGTTGGTGCCAAGATACGTGAGCGTATTGGCAAAGTACGTCGGCGGCGGCGCCGCGGGGGTAATCGTGTAGGTTTGTCCAATGAAACTTCCACCTGCGATCGCAAGCAACACGCCGACGGTGTTGGTGGCGTAGTTGGCCACGACAAAATCAGGGATGCCGTCGCCGTTCAGGTCGGGCGTCGCCACCGATAGAGGAAACGCCCCGGTTGAAAACGTCTGTTGCGGTTGAAAAGAGCCATCTCCGTTACCCAGAAGAACGCTCATGCTTCCGTTCACGTTGACGGACGTGGAATTGGGCACCACCAGATCAAGCTTCCCGTCTCCGTTTATGTCAGACACCGCAAACCGGCTCGGACGCGTTCCCGTCGCGAAGGTTTGTTGAGCCTTGAACGTGCCGTCCCCGTTCCCCAGCAACACGCAGATGGCGCTTTGCGATGCCGTCAGGCTGTCGCCGTTGGTCACGATGAGGTCCGCCTTGCCATCGCCGTTGAGATCCGCGGCGGTGACGGCTAACGGAAACGCCCCTGTCAGAAACGTCAGGCGCGACTTGAAAGTGCCATCACCATTGCCCAGCAAGACACTGACCGTCCCCAAGGCGTTATCATTTGCAACAACCAGATCAAGCTTGCCGTCTCCATTTACATCCGATACAGCCAGCCCGGCTGCGCTCGGACCACTGTCGAACGTCTGCTGGGGTTGAAACGTTCCATTGCCGTTCCCGAGCAATACGCCCAGAACCCCCGCGGTCCCGCACGTGACGACCAAATCAGGAGTCCCATCGCCATTGATATCCGCGATTCTCACGGCCGTTGGCCCGGCACTGACGGGATAGGCCGATAGCGGCTGAAACGTGCCATCGCCATTGCCAAGGAGGATGCGAACGCTGTTGTTGCCAAAGTCTGAGACGATCAAATCACTTTTGCCGTCTCCGTTCACGTCCGAAATTGCCACATCATTCGGATAAGGTCCGGCGGAAAAGCTCTGCGGCGCCTGGAATGTCCCATCCCCATTTCCCAACAGCACGCTGACTGTCGATTGGTAGTCGGGCACCACCAGATCCATCTTGCCGTCCCTGTTCACGTCAGCTTCGACAACTGCTTCCGGATGATTGCCAGCCGAAAAAGTCTGCTGCGATTGCAGCGACGCAGCCCCGCCGTACTGAAGTGGATTGCCGGCGGCATCGTGTATCCCGTTATCCACCACGTCTAAACCGAGCGTTCCGGCCCCCGAGATTCCATTAATCGTGACGGCATAGACTGATCCTGTGCCAGATACGACGACGGGGTACGTTGCAGTCACCCCGCCTGTGACCAGACCGAAATCCGCCGCGCCCAGTCCCGTCACCGCCTCGTTAAATGTAACTGCATATGTCACGCTCGTTGCGCTGGTCGTCGGACCCGCCGGATTCGATCGATTAATCGACACCACGTGCGGCGGCACATCCCCCACCAATACACCCGCCCCGCCCGAAGTCCCGTTGGCCACCAACAAATCCACCCGCCCATCCCGATTCACGTCCGCGCTGGTTATCGAAAATGGCGCAGCGCCCGTTCCAAATGTCTTCTGAGCAGCAAAACTCCCGTTGCCATTCCCCAGCAGCACGCTCACCGAGTTGCTGCTGTAATTGGCCGCGGCGATGTCGAGTTTTCCATCTCCGTTGATGTCCGAAACGACCACCGCCGCGGGAACCGTGCCCACGCTGAAAGTCGTTTGATTTCCAAACGTCCCATTCCCATTGCCCAGCAACACTCCAACAGAATTGCTCGACTCCTCCGCCAGTACAAGGTCGAGTTTCCCGTCCCCGTTCACATCCCCACTACTCACCGAGAACGGCAAGTTCCCCGCCGAGAATGGCGCTCGCGCACCGAACGTCCCATTCCCATTGCCCAACAGCACCGACACCGTATTTGCACTCTTATTGGCGACCGCCAGATCCAGCTTCCCATCGCGATTGAAATCCCCGATCGAGATGGACGCGGCCTGCGCCCCTGCACTGTACGTCTGCTGGGCCTGAAACGTCCCGTTCCCATTCCCCAGCAACACCGACACCGTCCCCGCCCCATAGTTGGCCACCACCACGTCCGGCTTCCCATCCCCATTCACATCCGCGCTGGCCACGAACCGCGCCTGGCTTCCCGCGGTAAATGTCTGCTGAGCCAAAAACGTTCCATTGCCATTCCCCAGCAGCACGCTGACGCTGTTCCCTCCATTGTTGGACGCAATCAGGTCGATCCTTCCGTCCCGATTCACATCCGCCGTCGTCACCGAATAGGGCGAACTCCCCACTGCAAAGATGGATTGCCCCCCAAACGTCCCATTGCCATTGCCCAGCATCACGCTCAGAGAATTCCCGCCCGCGTTGGCGATAACCAAATCCAGCTTCCCATCCCCATTCACGTCCGCCGTCGTCACCGATCGCGGCGACGTCCCCGCCCCAAACGTCACCTGCGCCCCAAACGCCGCGATGGCGCTGGACAGCAGAACCCTCCGCTCGAGTTCCTCCGCCCGGCAAGCCCAGCCCGCCACCTGCTCGGCACGCCGAGTCCGCGCAATACCCTTCCCGCCTTTTCTCCGCTCCGCCATCGCATATCTCCCGAACAAAAGTGAGGCCCCATCATCCCTCGCGTCCTCCCACTCGACAAGCGCTAAATCTTGCGAGCAACCTTGCGATGTAGAGCCGCGATCCGCGATCCGTGATGACCTTCGCTATTGAGATTCCCCTCGAAAGGCCGATAATCCCGATGTGGCATTACTTCAGTCAACCAGAGCCAGAGAGACCGATCCGGCCAAGAGCGAAGTGTCGCGGATTCTCCGGCTGCACGTCCCGCTGATCGTGAAGCTGGCCGAGCGGAAGCTATCCCTGGCGGAGGTGATGCGGCTGGGGGCGGGGGCGATCATCGAATTCTCCAAAAGCAGCGAGGAGCCACTTGAATTGATGGTCAGCAATAAGGCGATCGGGGTGGGCGAAACGGTAAAAGTCGGGGAAAACTTCGGAATTCGCATCACCCAGATCGGCGACGTCAAGCAAATTATTGCTGCGCTGGCGGGCGGCTCGAAGAGTTGATTTCCAATGCCAACTGAAGCGCCTGCTCACGCGTCACAATTCTCCCCTCGAGTTGTTCATCGTACACCTGATTGAGAATCTTTTTGAAGACCGGTCCGGGCACAAGTCCCGCGGCCGTAAGCTCATCGCCGTCGATCAATGGTTCAGGGGCGAACTCAGTCAGTTCCAACCGCGTCAGTTCTCGCTCCAAAGCTTCGATACGATCGGACTGCTTCCCGATTGACGAAAACGCCCCAAGCAGCGCTCTGGAGGAACGCGATGTTGGCTCTGCGAGAAACCGCTTAAGCTGTGCGACCGATGGAAATGCATCGCCCAAAAGAGGCTCAATGCCGGAAAGTGTTCCGCGCATCAGTTCGGATTCTTCATTGCTGATGCGAAGCGCCTGCCGCATGGCACGAACGGCGGAATTCACATTTGCTGTTGCGAAAAACGTGCACGCGTCACTGTGCTCGGCATGCGATCGTAACCACACACAAGCAGCACCCGCCGCCAAAGCCGTCCCGAACGGAATCAATTCCGTGGGCGCAACTCGCTCAAACAGGAATGGGCGATCGCCCGGCATCGGTGAGATGGTCGGAGTGAGAAATCGGAAGATGACAGGAATCAGGTCCAGTTCCCAGAGTCGCCGCCATCCGTCGCCGCGCGTGACTGGGGTCAGCATGACACGCAATTCCTCGGCGATCCGCTCGGGACTGATTCGCTTCAATTGCGGCGCGTGATGCTTGATCGCGTCGACGGTTTCGGGATCGATGGCAAATCCGAGTCGGGCGGCAAAGCGGACAGCGCGAAGAAGCCGCAGGCTGTCTTCGTCGAATCGTTCGGCGGGCACGCCAATGGCTCGAACGACCCGCGCTTTGATGTCGTCCTGACCTCCGACGTAGTCAATCACGCGATCTGAAACTGGATCGAGAAATAATCCGTTGATCGTGAAATCGCGCCGACGCGCATCTTCCTCGGCTGTGGTAAATCGAACCTTTGATGGGTGGCGGCCATCGTCGTAACCGCCTTCGGCGCGAAACGTCGCGACTTCGATCTGGCTGCCCCCCTGCCGCACAAGGATAACGCCAAACGCCGCTCCGACCGCCTGGGTATTGCGGAACAGTTGCTGGACCCGTGATGGCGGCGCATCCGTCGCCACATCAAAATCTTTGGGCTGTTGGCCCAGGAGCAGATCGCGCACGCACCCCCCGGCAAAATAGGCGACATGCCCTGCATTGCGAAGCCGGGTGAGGACGAACAGCGCATCGTCATGTGCGGATTTAACTCGAGGCTTTGGAGTTGCCGGTTCCTGCATAACCGCGCAAAGATTAACGCGAAGCAGCGCCAGAAGGGAGGGATGACGACCAGCAGTCGATCCCGAAAATCGCTTTGATCAATGTGAAATGACCAGGCAGATAAGGGCGAATTCTATAGGACCGTGCACATTCACGCGCTACCCAAGCCGTTCGCATCCCAATCGCCCCAGCCCACGCAGAACAACCCCCCACGCCGGGGCACAGCTGTACTCAGCGCCGCCCCGGCTCCTCCCAGCGCTCTAATTCATCTCACAGCCCATCCCACCGACACCACCGTCCCCGCCACATATCCACCCAGTTAGCGGCGAATCACGCACGGTCGTTTAGAATCCATACCCTCACACCGCCGCCCCGGCCGGTTCACTTGCGCGGGTTCGAAGCGTCTCCATCTTCTCCTTCACTTCCTGCGCAATGCGCGAATTGGGGAAATCGGCCTGGATTTGCTCGCCAAGGCGAATGGCCTCGGCCCATTTTCGCTCGCGGACCAACAGGGCGAACTGGGCACCCATGTTATTGAGCTTTTCTTTAAAGACGCCTCGCACGGTTTCCTGCATCGACTCAGCCTCGGCGGGCGTTAAGTACGGGTCGAGCTGGCGAAGGATTTCGATCGCCCCATCCCAATCGTGGCGGGCGGATGCTTCGTGCCATGTTTGAACCAATTGCAGCTTGTGCGACTGCCGGCGATTCTCGATCTCCTGCGGGATACGTTTGACCTGATCGTTGTTGGGGAGCTGCCCCAGCAATTTCTCCGCTTCGCGCAGGGCCGCACTCCACTGCTCGCCTTTGACGTGGCGATCGATCACCTGCATCACGTCAGTAATCTGCTGCCGCATTCCCTCGTTTCGCCGCTGCGTGATCTCAGAGCGAAAACGATCCGCCTCAGTCTTGGATCCAAATGCTTTTTCGAATTGATCAGCCAGAGCGAATGCCGCTTCCCATTCGCCTTGAAGCAGTTCTTCATTCACAGCCTGACGAATCGCCTCTCGATCCTTATCACGGAAGGCAACCGATCTGGCGCGATCGCTCAACAATTGCTGCTCGCTGATCCGCCCCATGAGCGTAACCATCTGCTCAAGGCGCTGGTTAACTCGATTGCCCATTTCCTCGGCACTGTCTTGAGCCGAGACAGCAGCAAAAAGGGCATGTGCAATTGGCCACGTGATAGCCACGGCAACCAGGCATACGCATCCTGCCGCCAACATGGTCCATGCACCTGGATGCAATAGTACATGGTAAAGCCCAAGCCCAAAAATCCCCAGCGCGGCCGCCGCCGCGATCAAATATACCCAGGTAAAAGATGAAGTGGGCGCGGGTTTTTCCACGGTGACCTCCGTGAGAGTCTTGGTCGAGTCCGCTCTTATCAAAGTTTAGGGCAGTGACGAAATACGGTCAATACACTTCCAAGCGTATTGCGCGTAGGTCGTTGCGTACAAGAACCCTCACACTTTCCAGCAAGCGATCACATTCTCCGATTGCCGCGGAATTCACGCCGAAACGCCATCATTTTACTTCGTGGCTTTTTCATCCGTGCAGCAGTCGGCGGCTGTTCCTGCCGTCGGCAGAATGAGGCCCGCGACGTGAACCTGCTTGAGCGGATCGGCCTGGGCCTTGGCCGCCTTGGCTTCATAAGTGAATTCGACCGGCTTGGCGACCTTCCCGCCCTTCACCTCGATTTGCTGTGGCTTCGAGTCGTGGTAGACCTCCTGCCATGCCTGAAGCGTATAAGTCCCGTCGGCAAGTCCCTTGGTGTCGATCGTAAACTTGCCCGTCTCATCGGTTGTGGCGAAGTAAGGATGATCAAACACCCGCACCACCGCCTTCATCCAGGGGTGAACATCGCACTTGATTTGAAACGTCTCAACCGTAGTGAACGGCTCAATCTTCTTTTCATTTACGTTGACTTGAGCGAAATTGAACGCTGGGTTGTCGATCGTCAGGGCGTGGACGTTATGCAGGAACGGATCGGCGCTCTTCACGGTCACGGGCTGACCAATCTGCACAGCCAGGACATGCGGCGCATACATACAGCCCTTCTGATCTATCACTGCCGGGGTCTCGCGCTTTGGGCCAGTCAGCGTCTTACCTTCAGCGGGCTTAATAAAGACGATAACGTTGGCGACTTCGTTCTTGTCACTGACGACCAGCGTATCTTCGTAGACAGGGTCTTTGTGCAGGTCGGCACATTGTGCAACCGCCTGCATGGCCTTGATTTGTGGCATCTCGGGCGGTTCTCCCTTCAACATCACTTTGCCGGTGATCTGGCCGTACGAGAAGCTGGACATTCCGGCCAGAAGGGCCGCGGCAAACATCGAAACGCTCAATTTCATGTGCAAGTCTCCTTTGATGCCAAACGGTACTTCGAGTCACCAGGCATATCCAGCCCCACGGGGGGGGCGGCCGCCGCCAAACAAACTCGATAGGTGCCTTCTCTTTACTATTTTATGACTCGGGGCGTTGCGAAGAAGGGAGGAAATCCCAGACCCGTCCAAGTGTCCATGGGCGGAGCGTAGGCAAAACCGGAGCGTGGCAGGTTGTTTGGCCGATAGTGCCTGATACGGCCTTGCGTCACGATGCGCCCCCATTCTAAGCACGAAAGAGCATGCAAATGATTCCCCGACAGCGAATTCTCACTTCCGCCCTCCTTGGATTGATGACAGTCGGCTGCCACAGCCAGAAGCCCGGGGAGAATGCGACCGGGCCGACTGACGTATCACCCGACAAGTTCGAGAAAATAAAAGACCCGCCCATTAATGCCCAAACACATTTTGCCGCGGGGCAACTGGCACAATCCCAAGGCAACCTCGACGAGGCACTCGCACAATACAAAAAGGCGCTCAAAATCAAGAGCGACTATCTCGATCCCCTCTACGGTACCGCCGTCATTTTCACAGCCCAGAAGGATTACACCACGGCCATCGAAACATGGAACCGCTATCTAAAAGCCAGCAACGGATCGCCGACGGCATATAGCAATCTGGGGTTTTGCCAGGAGCTCGCTGGCAACCCCCCGGCGGCCGAGGCAGCTTACAAGGCCGGCATCGCCCGTGACCCCCACAACGAACCTTGTCATGTCAACTATGGCCTAATGCTGGCGCGGAGCGGAAAACCAAACGTGGCGCTGCTTGAATTGCAGAAAGTTCTCACGCCGGCCAAGGCTCATTATGATCTAGCTTCGCTGTACGAGTCGCAGGGAAAATTAACAGAAGCCCGTGCGCAGTACCGGCAGGCGATCGAACTGGACCCAACCCTGGAAGAAGCCAGGCAACGGCTCGCACTTTTGGCGGATTGATTACCATTCAGAGGGAACCGGAAATGAAGATGCCTCTCCACCTATCGATATTGCTCGTGTTATGCGGCACCATGACTGCCATGGCCGAAGATAACGCGGTTCTGGCGCCGGGCGCTAAACTCGAAAAGCTCGCGGACGGATTCAACTTTACTGAAGGCCCTGCGGCCGACGCCGAAGGCAACATCTACTTCACGGACCAGCCCAACGATCGAATCATGATCTGGTCCAAGGATGGGAAGCTTTCGACCTTCATGCAGCCGTGCGGCCGATCAAACGGCTTGTGCTTCGATGGGAAGGGGAACCTGATTGCCTGCGCAGACGAACACAACCAACTCTGGTCAATTGACATCAAAACCAAAGAGCACACCGTCCTTGTGAAGGACTATCAAGGCAAGCTGCTCAACGCGCCAAATGATGTATGGGTTCGCCCCGACGGCGGCATCTACTTCACCGACCCGATGTACCCGCGCGATTACTGGAAGCGCGACCACAAAACGCAACAGGACAAAGAAGGCGTCTACTTTCTGAGCCCCGACCACAAGACGCTGACCCGCGTTGTCGCGGACTTCAAACGTCCCAACGGGATCATCGGCACGCCCGATGGCAAGACACTGTATGTTTCAGACCTGGATGCCCAGAAGACCTGGTCTTATTCAATTCAGGAAGACGGGACGTTGAAGGACAAGAAGCCATTTTGCCCAATGGGCTCGGATGGAATGACCATCGATGACGCGGGAAACGTTTATCTCACCAATCACGGCGTGACAGCTTTCGACCCCACCGGCAAAAAGGTCATGCACGTGGACATCCCACAAGCCTGGACGGGCAACGTATGCTTCGCCGGCAAGGGAAGCCACACGCTTTTTCTGACCGCGAGCAAGGCCATTTATAGCCTCCAAACGAAGACCGCGGGTGCGGGCAGTCAGTAGCCATTCATGGAAACAATGAAGTTCAATCCGAAGTTCCCGGCAAACGTTGCATTGCGTTGCAAACCGTTGCATAGGGCACTTGCCAGACGTTGCATTACGTTGCAAACCGTTGCACGGTCAGCTAAGCACACGTTGCATGCCGTTGCACGTCCCGGCGGATTTCCGTAATTGGTGCTCTGGAGCAAAGCCGGGGAGTCGCTTAGAATTCTCCGCCCTTGTCAGGAATGACCGAAATCTGGAGAGGTGGCCGAGCGGCTGAAGGCGCAGCACTGGAAATGCTGTTGGCGGCTTAAACCGTCACGGGGGTTCGAATCCCCCCCTCTCCGCTGCGTTGTGATTGTGGTCGGATTCACCGACTGACGCCGCGCCGACAATTGTCGGCGCGGCGTTGGGTTGGGCAAAACGTCCTGAATCTACAACGAGTTGCCACGCATTGCGTGGAACAAAGCGGAGCGTTTTTTCGGTGAGAATTGGGTTCGAACCGACCTTTTTAAAGAAGTCCCGCTTTTCTTCATCACTTCCCTGCGAAGCGACGATTTTGGCTTGTTTCAAGGCCAAAACGAACCGGATTGCCGGTTCGAACCGTGTTCCGCGGTTCTGAATCATTTTCGCAAGTTTTTCCGTGAGGTGCTGTTTTTCGGCAAGCAACGCGTTCTTCCTGACGCGGTATTCATCCGCCGCAAACAAGTTGTCGAGATATCCGACCATGAGGCGGTCGAGCTTTGTGTCGATGCCTTGGATGTCTTGCTTGACTGACTGCTCGGCACGTAGTGCTTCGGCCGCATCATTTCTTTGATCCTGCTGAAGCTCGACAATCATCCAGTCGGCCCAGTCGTCGGGGATGATAACCGACGTGATGACGTTCGTGATTTGCTCGGTGATCTTCTCTTCCCTCATGAACGGTTGCGAACAGTTTCGCTTCACGCGCTTGGTGCAATGCAGGTAGTTGTGACCCTTCTGCGTTTCAGTCGTGATGAAGCAGCCGCATTCACCGCACCGAAACATTCCGCGGTACAAATATGGCTTGAGCCGTTCGTCCTGCCGTGTCAGACGGCTCTTTCCATGTATCACGTCCTGGCACTGGTCGAAGAGTGCTTTGCTGATGAGCGGCTCATGCTTTCCTTCGAAATGCTCGCCGCGGTAGCTGAAGGTGCCGTAATAGATGGGGTTTTGGAGCAAGCGCGAATACTGCGTCCGGGACAGCGGCTTGTCTTTGAATTTTGTTCCGGCCCCATTCGTCATGCCGAGCTCGGTCATGGTGGCGGTCAGTCTGTCGAGGGGATACGCGCCCGTGGCGTAGAGTTCGAAGGCTTTGCGGATGAGCGGCCCGCGTTCCGGATGAGGGATAATGGTACGAGTTGCTTTGTCATTGACGTATCCGGCTGGAGCGACCATCGGCCAGATACCGTTCTTCACTTTCTGGCGCTGGCCACGACGAATGTTTTCCGAAAGATTGTCGACGTAATACTTTGACATGCCGAACATCATGGCGAGCGTAAATTTGCCCTGTGAAGTCGGCTGAAAGTCGATCATGCAGAATTTCATCTGCGTGATGAGGCCGGCGTCGACCATGTGAATGATCCTGCCACCATCGAGCATGTTGCGGGCAAGTCGATCGGGATGCCAAGCGA
>DAIRGS010000275.1:0-9232 GCA_036794395.1 Tepidisphaeraceae bacterium
CTCCCCAACCCGCTCGCGGGCAGTCGCCAATTCCGCTCGCTTCCCCCGGCGTACCGGTGGAGGGAGAAGAAGGCCGCGTAAAGTGTCATGGACCCAGCAAAGCTGAACTTTTGTTCGGCCAGCTTGAGTGTCAAGACCCAAGTTGCTATAAAGATGAATTCGACGGTCGGCGTACCGTCATTTTTGGTATTGGCGAGAGGTCAGTCATGAAAGTCCGAAGTAGCGTCCGGCGAATCTGCGAAAACTGCAAGATTGTCCGTCGGAAGGGAATCGTGCGGGTCATCTGCACGAACACGAAGCACAAGCAAAAACAAGGATAACCCGCGAGGTTGCCGCTCGTTATTCGCAGCCGATCCTGACTCGGTGCGGTTAACCAGCAGGGGACCATTGACCAGGGACAAAGGACCAGAACATGCCCCGTATCTCAGGCGTTGACATTCCGAACGATAAGCCAGTCTGGGTCAGTCTGACCTACATCTATGGCGTCGGCCCGACCAACAGCCGGTTGATCCTTAAGGAAGCGGGCATTGATCCCCACCGCCGCGCCAAGGAACTGACCGAAGACGAGCTGGCCAAGATCATCGGCATTATCGACCGGCAGTATCCGGTCGAAGGCGCTCTTCGTCGCCAGATCCAGCAGAACATCGGACGTCTTCGCGACATCGGCAGCTACCGTGGCAATCGCCATCGTCGCTCGCTTCCGACCCGCGGCCAGCGCACCCGGTCCAACGCTCGAACCCGCAAGGGCCCGCGCAAGACCGTCGCCGGTAAGAAGGGCGTGAAGGAACTCGGTAAGTAAGGCGTCGAGAAATACGGTATCGTGAACTCGCGTGCTGATGAGCTTTTCATTCAGCATTTAGCAATCAGCATTCAGCAATAGGTTTGATCATGGGTGAAGCAGTAAAACAGGGTGCCAAGTCGCAAGCGAAGAAAAAGATTCGCAAGGGTGTAACCCGCGGAATTGCGCACATCAAGGCGACGTTCAACAACACGGTGGTGACGATCACCGATACCAACGGCGAGACAATCGCCTGGGCCTCGGCCGGCAAGGGCGGGTTCTTCAAGGGTGCTCGAAAAAGCACGCCTTACGCGGCGGGTCGGGCGGCGGAAAATGCCGCTCAGATCGCCAAGAAGTCGGGCATGCTCGAAGTTGAGGTGAAGGTAAAGGGCCCCGGCTCTGGTCGCGAACAGGCGATCATTCAGTTGCAGCATGCCGGCCTTAAGATCACCGGCATCGAAGACGTCACCCCGCTGCCCCACAACGGCTGCCGCCCACCGAAAAAGCGGAGAGTGTAGGATATTTGCGATTGCCGATCCTTCGACAAGCTCAGGACAGGTTTTGCAATTTGATTTGCCGGTCGCGTGTTCTTGTGGTTTTTGAATCACAAATCGCAAATTTGAAATCTGAGATTTGAAATCTGAGATTTGAAATCTGCAATCCAAGATTCGAAATCTGCAATCCAAGATTTGAAATCTGGAATTTGAGATTTGAAATCTGAAATTTGAAATTTAATGCGTGCCTCCTGGCGAGGCGGAAGACAGATGGCCCCCGACGGTGGGGGCGGTAACCTTTCGCAATTCAGGCAGGCACAAGGAGTGAGTGTTATGCGAATTCGATGGCGTGGCCTTGAGCTGCCCTCCCGGGTTGTTCGGGATGAGCAGGTTTCGACCGAGACGTATGGGCGTTTTACCGCCGAGCCGTTTGAACGCGGCTTTGGCACGACGGTGGGCAACAGCCTCCGCCGAATTCTTTTGTCCTCGCTTGAAGGTGCGGCTGTCACCCACATCAAGCTCAAAGGCGCCGAGCACGAGTTCTCCAGCCTCAACGGTGTGATGGAAGACGTCACCGACATCATCCTCAACATCAAGAGCCTGATTGTGAAGCTCGATTCGGACGAGCCCAAGGACATGAAGCTCACGGCCCGCAAGGCCGGGGCGATTACCGCCGGGATGATCGAAGCCGATCCGGCAATTACCTTGGTCAACAAAGACATGGTCATTGCCACCCTCACCGAGGATCTGCCCTTCGACATGACTCTGTCCGTGAACAAGGGCCGTGGTTATGTAACCGCCGCCGAAAACATCATGGACATCGATGAGCAGGAAGTCGGCCTGATCTCGGTCGACAGCATGTACTCGCCGGTGACCCGCGTTCGATACGCCACAGAAGACGCGCGCGTCGGCCAGAAGACCGACTACGACCGCCTGATCCTCGAGATCTGGACCAATGGCACGCTGACTCCGGAAATGGCGCTGGTTGAAGCCAGCAAGATTCTCCGTAAGCATCTCAATCCGTTCGTTCAGTACTTCGAGCTCGGCAGCGATATCGCCAATGATGAAGCCGTCGCGGCTCTTCGCAATGCCAACAAGGCGATGATCGATCCGGAGCTTCAGCAGAAGCTGGGCATGTCGGTTCAGGAACTGGATCTGTCCGTTCGAGCCAACAACTGCCTGGAAGCGGCAAAGATCCAGACCGTTCGCGATCTGGTCCAGAAGAACGATACGGATCTGCTCAAGGTCCGCAGCTTTGGCAAGACCAGCCTGCGTGAAGTCAAGCGCAAGCTGGCCGACATGGGTCTGAGCCTCGGCATGGATCTCAACCAGCTCCCATCCGTGACCGACATGGCCGACGAGGACGACGAAGATTTGACCGAAGAACCCCAGGGCGAAGAAGCCAGCGCCACACACGGCGGAAATGCCTAAGAACAGTGCTGAGTCAACAGTGCTGAGTGCTGGAATGATCCGGCACTCAGCACTCGATACTCAGCACTGTGTACTTTGCACTCAGCACTGAAAAGGATACTCCCATGCGTCACATGCTCCGCGGCCGTCAGCTCAGCCGCGATACCGAACACCGCAAGGCGCTTCGCCGCAACCTGATTCAAAGCCTCTTCGAGCACGGCAAGATCCGCACAACCCTTCCCAAGGCGAAGGAAGTCCGTGCCCTGGCCGAGAAGATGATCACGCTTGCCCGCACCGGCACGCTGAACAATCGCCGCCGGGTCATCGCCATGCTTCAGGATCGACGCCTCGTCGACAAAGAGCGGGAATTCACCGGCCAGACGGTTGTCCAGAAGCTCTTCAGCGAGATCGCCCCAAGCTTTGCCGATCGCCCGGGCGGATACACCCGTATCATCAAGCTGAGCGATTTCCGCATCGGCGATGGCGGTAATCTTGTGCTTCTTCAGTTACTGACCGAAGAATCCAAGCCCACCGGCACCGCGCGTCGCAGCGCGGGCCTTCGTCGCAAGCGCAACGACCGCAAGCACCAATTCGCCAGCCGGATCCTCAAGCAGCGGCAGAAGACCGAACAACCGGCCGCAGCCGCTACCGAGACGCCCGAATCCAAAGCCTGAGTTTTGGCATTTTTTGCTGTCAATAGCTTCGAAGAATTCGATCTTTACTCAATCGCGACCGGCCAACATATTGGCCGGTCGCGATTGCTTTTAAGAAGTATTGGTGTGAGATTGATTCGTTCCCTCGGCACAATCCCCGTTGCATATCTGACCTTTGTCGGCTTGGGGGTCATGTCGGGATTGCTCGGGTTGGCGTGGCCATCGATTCAAGCCGAGTACGGGCGTTCACTTGGCTCTATTAACGACATTTATATCGCCACAACCCTCGCGTACTTGACACCCAGCCTCCTGGTGGGAAGTTTGACGCGGAAACTGGGAACCGGCCGAATCCTTCTGATGGGCTCGGGCAGCGTCGTGCTTTCGATGCTGGGGATCGCCGGCGCGGGGTCTTGGGGATCACTGATCTTTTTCTGTGGATTGTCGGGTTTCGGTGCGGGTCTGATTGATTCAGGGATGAATCTCTACATGGCGACCTATCATGCGGCGCGCGAGATGATTCGCCTGCACGCGTGTTTTGGGATTGGCATCACGATCGGCCCACTGGTGATGGTGATTGTGCTGCATGAAAAGTTGGGCTGGCGGGCGGGATACGTCGTCGCCGCTTCGATCATGCTTTGCGTCTGTGCGGTGATCCTTTGGACGATCCGCGACTGGCAAAATAATGGGCCGGGCGCGAAAGCGGGCGATCCACCGGCCCTCGCGCGGGCCGCGTTTTGGGAAAGTCTTCGCTTGCCCGTCGTGTGGATTGGTTTAACCGTCTTCGTGGCGTGCGTTGGCGTTGAACTGGCGTCCGGACAATGGGCGTACACCGTGCTCGTCCACTCTCGCGGCTTCAGCCCCGAGCGCGGCGGGCTGATGGTCAGCGCGTTCTGGGCCGCATTCACCGGCGGGCGCATTGTGTTCAGCTTCATCGTCGGACGCTTTGATCCCCAGCGCATCTTGACCGCGGGCATCATTGGGACGGCGGTTGGTTCAATGCTGTTCTGGTGGGCGCCCATCCCGGCGGTGGGTGCGGCCGGACTGCTGATCCTGGGCTTCGCGGATGCACCCGTCTTCCCACTATTGATGGCCAGCACCCTTCGACGGGTCGGTGCCGCGCACACCGAAAACGCGGTGGGAATGCAGATGGTCGCCGGTGGGGCGGCGGGGGCGCTTGTGCCGGGGATTATCGGGATCATTGCCGAGCATCACGGACTCGGCACCATTGCCGCGTGTATCGCACTATTGTCGGCGGTGGCCGCGGGGTTCTACGCGATATCAGTCAAGTCCGCGGGAGATCCGGCAATACCTGCCGTGGAAGTCCGATCGCCTGCCATCACCGATGCGACCGCTGTTTAGCAGCATTGAAGATTCACTGGTGATATCCTCGAGCTTGTCATCCTGGAGCGCAGCGAAGGATCTGATTCCGGACAACCATTCGACTTTCAGATCCTTCGCTGCGCTCCAGGATGACATCCGCCACAATCCTGTCCTCACGACTTAGGTTGAAAACCCAAATTGATCAGCCACTCCTGGAACTGAATAGGCCATTCGCTGGCAGGGGGAGCGGCCTTGGGTTTGATGCCGAATCCGTGGCCGATTTTGGCATAGATGTGAAGCTCAACCGGCACGCCAACCTGCTTAAAGCGAAGGTAAACGTTCGCCATGCCCTCCGAGATGTCAGGGCGATCCAGATTGCCACAGGCGAGAAATGCCGGCGGAGACGCTTTCGTCGGGATAATCTTTCCCGAAGTCCCAGGATAGATCAGCGCCTGGAAGTTCGGCTTGGCACTCTGATGATCGATCGGGTCAGCGGCCGCGTCGATCGGGCCGTCCATTTTAATGCTCGCAAGCGAGGCCAGTTCGCCTCCGGCGGAGAACCCCATCACTCCCACTGCATCCGGGTTGATGTTCCACTCTTTAGCCCGGCTGCGAACAAGACGAATCGCCCGCTGTGTATCCGCGAGCGATTCAACTTCAATCTTGTAAGTTGATCCCGGCTCCCGCGCCAGACGATATTTAACGACGAACACGGCAATGCCATGACCGGCGAACCATTCGCCCACGTTGTAACCCTCGTGGCTGATGGCGAGGTTTCGATGTCCCCCACCCGGCAAAACGATCACGGCCACACCCGTGGCCTGACCCTTGGGCGGAAGGTACGGAAGAATCGACGGGTTGTGGATACCCATAAGCGTGGTGAAGTTGCGTTCGGGGCCATCCGGTTTGCCCACTTCAGGGGCGGTTTTTCCTTCCGATCCGGGCGCTCCGTTTGGCCACAGTGGGATCGACTTGGGAACGTCGGCCGCAAGGGCGGTTGAAATGAGCGCGAGGGAAATCGCAACCGCGATGAATCGTTTGATCATGAATGGGTTCCCTTCTTGTTCTACTGAAATCCTGTCAAGGACGCGTAAAAGCCTGTCATCCTGGAGCGCAGCGAAGGATCTGAAGTTCGAACGGTTCTCCGCAATCAGATCCTTCGCTGCGCTCCAGGATGACAATTCTGAGGATTTCAACAAAGCATATTTCTTTTACGATTAGCGTGAGATTACTGCGGAACAACCTGGTAGCTGACGAACGCAAGGTACCGGCTATTGGGCGACCACGATGCCACGTTAATCGTGCCCTGGCCGCCGAACAGCTTGGCCAGCGGCGTGATCGCTTTGGTTTGAATATCCATGAGCTGAAGAGCGACGTCTTTGTTCTCAGGATGATCGCCGGCGCCTTTTTCGTAGGTCAGCAGAACAAGTTGCCTGCCATTGGGCGCGATATGTGGAAACCACGATTCGTGATCCGTGTCGGTGGTAATTTGCTCCGCGTTCGAGCCATCGGGGTGCATGCGCCAGATCTGCATGACGCCGGTGCGATCGGAATTGAAGTAAATGTATTTGCCGTCGGGCGAATACTCCGGCCCGTCGTCTTTTCCCGCGTCGGTGGTGAGGCGCTTCTCCGGCCCGCCTTCAACGGGAACCGTGTAAATGTCGAAGTTTTTATTGCGCAGTCCGCAGAAGGCCAGCGTTTTCCCGTCGGGCGACCACCCGTGGAAATACGACGGCCCGGTCTCCGTAACGCGTTTGGGTTCTCCGCCGGCAACGGGGATGACCCAAACCAGTGAAGATCGTTGCCCCTTGACGCTTTGAGATTGGTCGCTGATGGCGAACAACTTGCCGTCGGCGGAGATGCCGTGGTCGTTATTGATTCGCGTGAGCATGCCCAGATCAATCAACTGCGGCGGCTTGCGATCGGGAACAGGCGGTGTGCCGGGCGGCTCAGCCTGCACTTTGTAAAGTTTGCCGTTGGTATTGAAGTAAAGCGTATTGCCGTTGTCCGGGAACCAGTTCGGCGCTTCGATCCTGCCCGGCTGCGTCACAACATACGCAACACGCCGATCCTTCGACTGCACATTGATTGTCTCCAGCGTGTTGATCAGAGTTGTCTTCCCTGAAGCAGCAGCCGGAGTAATCAATTCGACATGCGAAAACGCAACTGTTTCAAGGCGGCCAGTGTTGTGCGCCGAGACCGCCAAGCCAATGTAAAAGTCGCCGGTGAGTTCAAGCTTGGTTGAGCCACCGGCCGGATGAAACTCTTCGCCAGGTCCGGCGATGGACATCGAAAAAGTGTTCCCCCGCTTTTCCAGCCGAAGCCGCTTTGGCCCGACGACATTGGATTGAACTTCATGCGTAACAGCGCCTTTGGCATCGCGCCACTGAAGCGACGTAAGCCCATCACCATGGGCCGCGGCATCCACGTAAACCGAATCCGAATCCAGCGTCTGGCGGATCATCAGGCACGCCTTGCGGTGGTTGTCCGGCTTGCCGGTAGCGGGGGCGGTGCCGATGAAGTCGAACGTGGCACTGAAGGAAATATCCCCGCTCATTTTCTTAAACACATAATGAAAATGATCGGCCGCCGCCCACATGTTCTCCCCGCCGCCCGTAATCGTGTAAGTCTTCTTTTCCCCATCGAACGTTGCAGATCCCGCGCCCAGCGTCGAAGGTTTGCCAACGTCGGATTGATCCGTAAACACGCCGAGACCAGCGGGATCCGCACCGCGGGCCGGTTCGAGTGCAATGGTGCTTGCAAGCAGCCCCAGCCCAAATACGGCAAACCAACGTTTCGATCGACAACTCATACTGTGCTCCGTGGTGAACCCGCAGTGCTCCAACTACCGCGTCTTTTTGATCTCGACTGCATAAACGTGTCTTTGGCCGGGCGCGAACTGTCCGGTGAAGATCACCCATTTCTTGTCGGGCGTGATCGA
Source organism: Tepidisphaeraceae bacterium (assembly GCA_036794395.1). Taxonomy (GTDB): domain Bacteria; phylum Planctomycetota; class Phycisphaerae; order Tepidisphaerales; family Tepidisphaeraceae; genus DASXMX01. The sequence continues at coordinate 7,597 of DAIRGS010000275.1, forward strand.
GTTATTGGGTTCGACGCCGCCGCGTGTACCCGTGACATAATTGTGCAGGTGCATGCTGACGAGCCTTTCGCTCTGGACCTTGCCATCCGGCTGAACGCGGAAGAGATTGATCCACATCCCTTCCGTCGAATAAGCCACCTGCGATGGATCGCCGCCATCGCTGGCGAACAGCGTGTCATCCCGCGAACTATTGAAATGAACGCCCCATGTATCGCGGGTAATGTGATAGCGCGTTTCTTTGCCGGTCTGAATATTGACGCCACCAATCCAGAAATCCTCGCTCCGCGGCATCTGCAGATCGAACCACACGGTCTTCCCATCCCAGCTCCACCATTCGTGCCCGTTAATTTCCATATCCATGGATCGGCGATGAATCAGCCGCATGTCGGTGCCATCGGTGCGAATTGTCCAACTGCGATCGACTTCGTGCCACGTCCCTTCGTGAGCGAAGAGCAACAGATTCGGATCGGCCGGGTTGAACTGCTGATGATCGGGATTCGCGTACTGATATCCGCCGATGGTACGCCGCCCGGTTTTCAAATTGATGAACGAATATGCAGCCGGCTGCGGTGCGAGCGTGCCCCGCGCCAGGCGCTCTTCCTTGGCAACTGAGTATTGCTGATCCGGCCTAAGCTCCTCAAGCTTTTTCCCGGGAAACATCCGCTGAAGCTGCGGAACATCGGGACGCGTGGCCGGCCTTGGGGTCTTACCCGTGGGATCGATCGCCGCCTGCCCGCGCAGAAGCGTGTATCCAAACGTCTCATCGCAATTGATGATCGTGCTGACCGCGTTGGATACCTCGCGGCGCTCCAGCGTGTCAACGTTGACTGCGTAAACCAATCCGCCGCGTCCCTGGCCACTCGGGCGTGTCGCCGGCCCCCGTCCACCACGCGAAACGTAAACTTCCCGGCTGCGCCGCGCCATCTGTCCGCCGCCTGCCCCGGCCACGATCATCGTGAGTTTCTGCTCTGACGTTCCGATCGCAGCCACATCAATGGCAACAACGCCGCCAGGCGTGTTGAAGATGAATTTATCGCCTTCAGGCGTATAGGCACTGTCGTGAAAATAAAGCGTTCGACTGCCCGTGTCGTCGGACAATCGTATAACGCGATGTCCCGTATCCGCGTCCACCCACTCCCGCGGCGGCTCCAGTTGCTCCGCCAGCGTAAACGTACTGGCAATCAGAACCACGAGGAAAACACACGCCTTTTGAAGCATCGGTTAAACCTCGGATACGCCAGACAGACTGGTTGATTGCTCCGCCGGTAAGAATACGTAACCAAGCCGGGATTGTTGCCCATCCGGGACCTGCTCGTGGGGATTATGCAATACCTCAAACACGCGCCATGCCTCCGTTTACCTAAGGGCAATCGAATATGCCTTCTCCGGGAGAGCGAGGCTCCTGCCGAGCCAAGCTGCCCTGAAAAAAAACTAGGTCGGCAAACCTTGCTTGAGAGGCTCAGCCAAACCCGTCCTGCGCCAGTTGTAGTCGGTAGGAGACCACGAGTTTCTGCGAACAAGCGAGTTTCTCAAATGAGGTTTGCCGACCTAGAAAAAAAACGCTCGGCGGGAGCCTCGCACTGGCCTGATGAAATCCCGTCCCTTTTCAACAATCGCGTTCGTCCAGGTTTTGTTG
>DAIRGS010000276.1:0-9194 GCA_036794395.1 Tepidisphaeraceae bacterium
CCACCCGTCGCTGGACCCGCGGCTCCCCCAAACACGGGTTAGAAACCCGTGCCACTTAAATGCAATGGCGCGGAAGCGCACGGTCATTTAGGGCTTAACGCGCCGTCCGCTGTAATGATACCTTCCATCCGGCGTGCCTGCTTCCAGGCTTCCAGGGTGTTGAAGGTGTCGTCAAACGTCAACGTGGCTCGGAAATTGGGCTGATGATGCGTAACCCCGTTTTGAACCTGGGTTGCATCTTTAGCGATTACGGTGCGTGGACCCGTGATTTCCCAATGCCATGAGAAACGCGTGCACGTTGCGGTGCCGTCCTTATGAAAGGTGAGTTCATCCGGTGGAAGCGGCGCGTGGGTCCACGCCCACTTATAGTTCAGCAGTGCTTCCTCCAATGTTGCCGGATTTCCAGTCGCTGGCTTATGCGCCTCGGATGGAAGGCGGGCGGCAATGTTGTGAGTGCTTGCGGGAACCCTATCCATGCTTTCAACGCCCTTTTCTACGCCAATGCCCCACGATTTTGCCACGTCCGATACTTGAACATCCAGTTCGGCCGTCATTCCTGAAAACTTTGCGAGGGATTCCTGAAGCTTCCCCCGGAACACCAGCTTGCTGTTGTCTTCCTTGGCCTGGTCCCGGTCGAGTGCATTGCGATAATTGTCGGCCACGATTGAGGATTCATCCCAAAGCTGCTTGCACAAAGTCTTTAAGGCGTCGGTCTTCTTTTTGTCCTCGGGTGCTAAGTCAGAAGTGATCATCGCGTCGGCAAGCGACGCGCGCAGTGTCGCGTATGCGCCCTTCATTCGCGGGTCCAGATCGCCAAAGGCGGCGGCCTGATCGGTCTTGACTGATTCAAGGGTATCCGCGGCGACCTTGTCGGCCGTTCTCAGAAATAGCACCACTGCCCGCAAGACTTGAACACGCGGATCTGATGCGCTCGTGCTGCTCTTCAGCTTGAACCGGCAAAGTGGTTCATCAGCGATTTCGCGATCAGTGATCCGCTCGAAAGCCAGCATCGCCCAAAGCCGGCTTTGGTCCGCCTCATGCTTCTGGCGTCGTGCGAGTAAAGTCGCTTGATCCTGAGCCAACGCTGCAACTTGTTCCTTGGCCCGCGCAACTTGGTCGTTGTTCGCCTTGTAGATGTAGTCGAACTGCTTGGGTCGCTGGATTGGGTGATTGCCCTGGGTGACGTGGATGTCCGTCCGGCCGGTCATTCCTTGGGAATGGAGTGTCGCCTCGGAATCCGGAATGTAAAAACTGCGGGCGGTCTTACCGTAGAAGTCCTGCCAGCCGACAGGCCCGCCGCCTTTGCGGTCCAACTGTTCGTTGCCTCTCTGCCCATTGTCGATGCGGTTGTAAGCGATGCCGACCTTGTATCCGGTGCGGACCAGCGCCAGGTTCAGGGCGCGGATGTTGGCTTCGGCATCGGACAGTTGCAGCAGAAGAGACTGCTGAGCTTCACTCAAGGCTTCTTCAGCTTCCGGGGCTTTGGCCGGCGGATCGGCGGCCAGCAAGGGCGTAATCGCAATGATCACAATAGCAAGGCTCAGACACATCAGGAAAGTTCGTCTTTTCATGGGTTCCCTTCTTCTAACTCAACACGTCGACAGACGAGACATCAGTCAAGTCACGGAAGTTCCATGATCTCAATGTTTCGGTAACGAATGGTCCCCGTATGTTTTTGGATACCCACGCGGCCCGTGACGCGGTTCAACCCCGGCACCGTCCCGTTCGGGAACAAAGCGCCTTGGGCGACCGTGACTTCACAAACTTGTTTTCCGTTAATCGAGGCTTTGAGAGTACGGCCGCGCAACTCGATTTCCAGCTTGTTCCAAGATCCGTCCGGTTGCTTCTCTGCCGGATGGTCGGGGCGTACGTGCGTGCTATTGCTAATCCAATTTGTCGTGCCTGTCTCCTCGTTATCATTTCCTTTGTCGTATAATTTGAACAATGGGTGATCGAAGATCGTGGTGTTTGGCATCGGTAATTTCTCGCCCGGTAAAGCTCGAAGCGCAACACCGCCGCCAGCCCCCCTCTCGGCCTTAAATTCCAGACGAAGAACGAAGTTGGCGTACTCCCGCTCAGTCAATAGATAGGATCTGGTCCTGGCGTTCGTGCCGGCAGCGACAATGACGCCATTTTCGATGCGGAAGTTCCTTTCATCGCCGCCGTCAACGAACCAGCCTGAAAGATCCGTACCATTGAAAAGAGCGACCCAATTCCCGCGACGATCAGCGGGAACAGACAGCGCACCCGACGATGATCCGCGGTGCACAATCGATTGTGGTAGCGCGTCTGGCGTGGGCGAGCCTTTCTCGGCCGTGATCCCCCACGCCCTGGACACGTCCGCAACCTGAACGTCCAATTCCGCCGTCATCGCTGAAAACTTGGCCAGCGACTCCTGCAACTTCCCCCGAAACACCAGCTTGGAGTTATCTTCCTTCGCCTGATCCCGATCCAGCGCATTGCGATAGTTGTCCGCGACAATCGACGATTCATCCCACAATTGCTTGCACAATGTTTTGAGTGCGTCAGCCTGCTTCTTGTCCTCCGGCTTCAGGTCTGCGGTAGCTATGGCATCCGCCAAGGAAGCACGGAGCGTCGCATACGCGCCCTTCATCCGAGGGTCGAGATCGGCAAACGCCGCCGCCTGATCACTCTTGACCGATTCAAGACTGTCAATTGCAACCTGGTCGGCCGTCCGTAGGAAGAGCAACGTTGCCCGCAATACTTGAACGCGCGGATCTGATGAACTTGTGTTGCTCTTCAGTTTGAACCGACACAACGGCTCATCGGCGATCTCCCGATCCGTGATTCGCTCGAAAGCCAGCATCGCCCAAAGCCGGCTCTGGTCCGCCTCATGTTTCTGCCGACGTGCCAGAAGCGTCGCCTGATCTTGCGCGAGCGACGCAACCTGCTCCTTGGCCCGCGCAACCTGGTCGTTGTTGGCTTTGTAAATGTAATCAAACTGCTTGGGCCGCTGGATTGGGTGATTGCCCTGGGTGACGTGAATGTCCGTCCGACCGGTCACTCCCTGCGAGTGCAGCGTCGCTTCGGAATCCGGAATGTAAAAGCTACGTGCCGTCTTACCGTAAAAATCCTGCCAGCCCACCGGCCCACCGCCTTTGCGATCCATCTGCGCATTACCTCTGGTGCCGCTATCGATTTGGTTATAGGCCTGTCCGACTTTATACCCGGTTCGGGCCAGCGCCAGATTCAGCGCGCGAATGTTCGCCTCGGCATCCGACAATTGCAGCAACAAGGATTGCTGCGCTTCGCTGAACGTTTCGTCCGCTTCGGGGGCTTTGGTCGCCGCGGGCTTCGCGGGAGGATCGGCGGCCGTGGCCAGAGAGATCGCACACAGCCCGATGCCGAAACTCAGAAATACCGTTATCAATTCTTTTCGCATGGAGTCCCTTCTTCCAACCCGCACCCGCAACTGCTCTGAAGTGCTGAACAACATTCACCGCGCGGCGTCACGGCGTTTTTGTCAGGGCGTACACGCGGACATAATCCACCAGCATGCTGTCAGCGGATGTTGCGCTTTGCGTAACGCCGTTGATTCCACTGCTGAGAGTCAGCCGTTTAGGGGCCTGAGAAACGTCGCTGGCAGGAGTTCGCCAACTCTCCCGCCCATCAAGGAAGAAAATATATTCCTCGGGAGTCCACCAAACCGCAAGTGTATGCCACACGGCATCTTGCCTGGACAAGGCGGGGGTATGTGCCTGCCTGGGCTGGTGGTTTGCCGCGACACCCTGTTCGATCGCGCCGCCGGCGCCCTGCTCGGCGAAAATATCGACCGTGGTATCGTCATCGCTTTGAAGCGAGATAGCCGAGGATTGTGCGATATCCTCCGGTAGAAGCACGCGGCATACGAAGCAGCCGAACGTGCGCTCGAACTTCCCAGCGGTGGTCAGATGACTGATTACAAAACGGTTACCGTCCTTGGCGACGCTGACGACGAGATGACCGCTGCCGTCCAGCGAAAATGCGTCGCGGTTCCCGGCGGTCACTGACGCGGCCGCCGATTCATCCGTCCATTTCGCCGGATGGAATTCGTTCCCATCGAATTCATCATGCCAGGCCAGCTCCCATTCCATTCCCGAAGGCGCGATCGGCAGCATATCAACGGGAGTCAATTGCAGGCCGGCCACGGTTGCAAAACCAGGGTTAAAGTGCCGCCAGATTCGCTGGCCCGCAAAGGCAATCAAGCCAATGGCAACGATCCCAATTGCGATCATCACCGGGCGGGTAAGAAATCGAGCTTTAAATGATCTGGAGGCATCTGGCTCAGGCTCTCGCGCGACGGTGCGACGGCCGGCCAGATAATTACCAACATCCCGCCCCAGTTCCCCGGCCGTCTGGTAGCGCCGATCCGGCTTCTTGGCCAGCGCCTTCAACACGATCTTTTCAATCCCTTCATTTACCGCGGCCGATTCGTGCGTGCGGATTTTGCGCTCCCCGCGCGTTTCAATTGCCTGCGCTGCCGCGATTACTTTGCTGGGCGGCGTTGGCTCACTGGTCAGAATGTTGTTGAGAACATCGCGGATGTTACCCACGACGCGGTATGGGAATCTGCCTCCCGTCAACATTTGATAAAGGATCACGCCGAGGCTGTAGACGTCGGTCCTCACATCGATTTGGTCGGGATCGCCGTGGGCCTGTTCCGGGCTCGACCATGGGAGGCTGCCGAGGAATTCTCCGGTGATGCTGACCGGCTCGTGGCCGCCGGGGATCATCCGATCGAAAGCGGTTCGCGCCAGGCCAAAGTCCAGAATGTAAGGTTCGCCCCGTTCATCGACCCGGATATTCCCCGGCTTCAGATCGCGGTGAACGATCCCTTGCCGATGTGCCGCGTTCACCGCATCGCAGATCCGCATGAATAGGCGCAGCAACTTGCTCGGGTCCCCATCTTTTTTCTGCCGTCGTTGCATGTACTCGGCCAGCCCATAGCCCGCGATGTAGTCCATCGAGATGAACTGCCCGCCGTCATCCGTCCGGCCGGTGTCGATGATTCCGACGATATTCGGATGATTCAACGCAGCCAGGATCTGAACTTCGCGTTTAAACCGCGCGAGCGAACGCTCATCAGCAAGCGGCCCCCGATGCATGACCTTCACCGCAACCTTACGCCCCGTATTGAGATGGATCGCGATGAAGACCACCGCCTGCCCGCCACGATTGATCTCACGAATGAGTGAGTACCCGGGAATATGGAGATTGGGCTTTTCAAAATCGCCGGCCGGGACCTCGGCGCCCGCGAGCGGCAGACCCAATGCGAGATTGGCCGCCTGCCGTGCGGCTTCAACTCGTCGCAACTTCTGCAATTCAACTTTCAACTCAGGCAGGAAGCCCGGATGTGCGGCAAGGATGGCGGCGTCGTCGGTTTGCTTACCCGCCAGCCGGTTCGATCGAACTTGATCGATGACTTGAGCAATTGCCCTCGATCGATCAATGGTTGTGTGATTTGGGACGGGTTCCATATCGGCCTATGACATCCAAAACAACTTCTGAGTTGAGTGGTCACGCGAAACCAGGGATTTTTTCAGTTCCGAACGAAGTGCATCGCGCAACCCCTTAGCCCGAAAGGGATCAGCAATTGTGCCCAACCCCCTGTCCAATACTCCGAGTTGCCGCAAGAGTTTAACGCGGCGCGCAAAACAAGTCGCCCGGACCTGGCTGTCCGGGCGACTACGAAGGAGAAGCGTATTTCGCTTGAGGCGGGTTTAAGGCCTAATTGACCTCGGCAACCCCGATGGACGAGTCAATCGCCGATTCGGTCGTCGTGCCGTCGGCCTTACGGGCGGCGGCTTTGCGGATGCGGCGATTGCGGCCGACGGTCTGCTGATCAACCGTGGCCCGGCGGGTCGGGTGCGCCTCGGCGGCTTCGATGGCGCTGGCGGCGTCGGGGGCGTACAGGTCCGCGCCGATTTCCTCAGCCAGGCCCTCGGCCCGCTTGTAGATTCCGCCGCAGCACATCACCTGCATGTTCGGGCAGCTATTCACCTCGCGGAGATAGTCGATTAGCTTCCGAACCGCAGGCACGCCACTCGGCAGGGTGCTGAACATGACCAGTAAATCAGGACGGAACTCGCCGATCAGTTTCAGGACTTCATCGTCCGGCACGCCACCGCCGGGGAACATCACCAGGTAGCCTTCAGCTTCAAAGAGATCGGCGCAGATCTGGCCGCCCAGTTCCTCGGGTTCATCATTGCCACAGAAGATCAGGACCTTCCGGCCATTGGACGGGTTTCGGGTCAGCGACGAGCAAAGCTGGTCGGCAATGGAGCGGTTCAGGCGAGTGGCCAGGTTCAAACTGCTGATCGTGATCTGATCCTCGCGGTACAGCATCTGGATCTGCTCCATGATGGGCCAGATCATGCTGATCAGGAGTTCGCGGGCGGAGGTGCCGCTCGCGAGGGCGGACTGAATTACCTTGCGGGTGGCGTCTCGGTCGCCGGCCAAAAGGGGGTTAATATAGGAAGTGGCGACGGTGCTAAGGCCTTTGAACTGACTCATTACGACTTCTCCGTCCGCCCGGTCCCAGTTCCATCTGAGGCCGGAGGGAGTTATTGGACTGTCGGAGCCTCCGTGCTCCGCATAAATGTTAATCTGCGTAACTTGCGACGTTTGTTGTATCGACAGTGCCTATTTTTTTCTTTACCTATTTTAACATTGGTCGGTTCCAGCACCGCCAAGGGCGCGTGCGACAGTGGAAAAGTGTCGCAAAGTGTCGCATTGTGCCGCCGGGGTTGCGTGGTGTGCGTTGCAACTTAATTAAATATCAGTGTTTACGATTGTCAAGATGGGGAGAGGTCGTGCAACAGTGCGTGCGAATTTCGTGCAACAGGTGTCGCATGTGTAGCATGGAGGTCGGTTTTCAGGCGAAAAACGAGGGTTCCGTGCGACACTTGCTACAGTGCTGCTACACTAAATTGAAGGTTGCGGCCAAGTTTTTCAGCTCGGGACGCGGGGAGTGCCAATGAATAGGCCTACAGGTGCGAAATCACCACAAAACGATGGTGATCAGGCCTGCCAGGAAGAGGGTGGCGGTGATGCCAAAGGCCAGCAGCAGGCGGAACCAGAGTTTGGGCGGGCGTTCAATTTCGCGGACGGGGGTCACCGGGTCGGCGGCTTGGCCACATTCAGGGCAGATGCCGCTCTCGTTAGCTTTGAGGTTATATCCACAATGCCGGCAGCCGCCGATCGAAAACCCGAATCGCTCGGCGGCCCACTGGCGGACGAAGTAGGGCGTCATGCTGCCGAAGAAGAGAAACTCGGTCCAGAAGGGGCGCACCATCATCCAAAATACGAACGCCGCGAACACCAGCAGCAATTCAATGAGGCCGACCTTCATGTTTGCTCCTGCGGAACAGAGAGCTGGCGGACCAATTCCTGGATCGGCGTATTGTAATCGCCGGGCGCGGGTTGGCGATGGAGGCGCAGCGTAGGATACCAGGGCGAATCAGAACGATTGAGATGCCATCGCCAATCGGGGTTGAATGGCAGCAGCACGTGGGTGGCAACGCCCAAAGCGCCCGCGGCATGGGCGATGGACGTATCGCACGTGATGACCCTATCGAGGCAGGACATCAGGGCGGCGGTTTCGGCAAAATCGGTGAGGTCGGCCGAATGATCGATCAACTCCATTCCCGCCGGAGGGGTTTTGGCATCGGCGGCGGGTGGGCCCTTTTGGAGACTGTAAAACTGCGCGCCGGGGATTCTCGCCAACGGCGCCATTGCCGACAATCCGACCGTGCGCTTGCGATTGCTCAGGGGAAGCGGGCTGCCTGCCCAATTGATCCCGATCTTCAGCCGAGCGGGCGGGTCGGCGCATAGGACCGATAGCCATCGATCGATCAATGCGGGATCGGCGTGAAGGTAGGGAACGTTTAAGGGGATGGTGTCCAGGGCGGTGTCGAAAATTCCGGGAAGACTTAAAAGCGGGCAGTACACATCGAATGACGGCAGTGGATCCGATTCGGTGATGACTTGCGCGATACGACATTGTCCGGTGATCAGTCGACGCAGTTCCCCTTGACAGAGAAAGATGACTTCAAGTCCGCGCTCAGCCACCAGCGGCGCGTATCGGATGAATTGCAGCGTATCGCCCAGACCCTGCTCCCAATGCAGCAGGATGCGCTTGCCGGGCATCGAAGCCCCATCCCATTTCGGCTGCGGGTAGGGATAGCGTTTACGCTGGTTCGGCAGATGAAGACGCGCTTCATACAGCGGCCAGGTCTCTCGATATTTTTCCTTGAGCAGCAGCACCATGCTGAGATTAGTCCGGGCCGCGGGATCGTGCGGAGAAAGCTCCAGGGCCGCGTTGAAAAAATCGATGGCTTGGTCGTACCGGCTGAGCTGCTGCAATACGTCGCCAATGTTGATGATCGTGTCCACTTCATTGGGTTGAAGCTTCAACGCATAATTGAGTGACTCAAGCGCCTGCTCAAGGTGCCCGGCGGATTTGAGGGCGACGCCGAGGTTGTAGTGGGCCAGGGCATCTTCGGGGCGAAGGGCGATCGCGCGCAAAAGCGCGGTGATCGCATCGTCGAACTGATCGAGATTCGTCAACACCGCGCCGAGGTTGACGATGGCATGGGCAAAGTCAGGCTTCAGGGTTACTGCCCGGCGAAGCACGGACGCCGCCTCGGCGTAATCGCCACGCTGGCGAAGGGCTGCGCCAAGGTTGCTGAGGGCCTCGGGCGATTTAGGGTTCAGATCGGTGGCTTTACGCAATGATGCGATCGCATTTTCCAGATCACCCAGTGCGACAAGAACCATCCCGAGATTGACCAAAAGCGAGGCATCGCCCGGCACCAACTCGATGGCCCGGCGAAGAAACCCCGCCGCATCGGCCGACCGGCCTTGCTCATGGGCAACCCGGGCTAAAAGACGAAGCAGATCAACGCGATTGGGCTCGCGATCCAGCGCCTGAAGGTAAAACGCATTGGCCTCTGACAGCTTACCGGCGCGATGGAAGCCAACGGCGGTCTCGATCAACTGCGGGGTTGTGAGGCCGGTCATTGAATCAGAGCTTAACGCCATCGCATGTAAGGGTCACGGTGGGAAGCAGCGACCGAAACGCAGCGAGGCCTGCATGGTCCAATCGGCACCGGTCGTCATGCCGCGCGGCGCTGCGAGCCTAGTCCCTATTCAAGCGTGATTTTCTTTCCCGCGGCGTGAGCCGCGCACAAAAA
>DAIRGS010000277.1:0-9189 GCA_036794395.1 Tepidisphaeraceae bacterium
AACGGTATTGGGTTGGAAACCCGTGCCACTTAAATGCAATTGCGCTGAATCGCGCGCGGTCACCTAGCGAGCGTTCCGTCCAGCAGATCCTTCGCTTGCGCTCAGGATGACACGTCTTTCACTGGAACCAAGCGACTTGATTTGGCCTGTCGGCTTGACGCATCCATTCCCCCATTCCACCATGCGTATGCCTAACCAAGGAAACACCATGCTGAAGCTGTCCGCGTTTGCCGATGAAATTTCCGCCGATCTGGGCGAGCAGATCCAAACCTGCCGGGAGAATGGAATCACGCATTTTGAACTGCGCGGCGTAAACAATAAAAACGTCATGGACTTCGATGCCCCGCTCCGCGAGGAAATCCGCACCAAGCTCCGAGAGAACGGCATGGGGGTAATTGCGATTGGGTCGCCGATCGGCAAGGTGAAGATTACTGATCCCTGGCAACCACACTTCGATCGCTTCAAGCTCGCCGTCGAACTGGCCGAGTATTTCTCCGCGCCGTTCATCCGCATCTTTAGCTACTACCCCTCGGAAAAAGGCGCGGACATGAAACCGCATCGCGAAGAGGTCCTCAAACGCATGGCGGCCAAGTCCGATTACGTCAAGAACCACAACGTCGTGCTCGTTCACGAAAATGAAGCCGACATCTACGGCGAAAAAGGCCGCGAGTGCGTGGACATCATGAAGTCCGTGAATTCACCGAAGCTGCGCAGCGCCTTCGACTTCGCCAACTTCGTGATCGCCGGCGAGCGGCCAATGGATAACTGGCCGTCTTTGAAGCCCTACACGGTCCATATTCACGTGAAAGATGCGGTTCTGAAAGACAAGAAGATCGTTCCGGCCGGCCAGGGCGATGGCGACATCCCGGCCATTCTGAAAGATGCCTATGCGAGTGGTTATCGCGGATTCCTCACCCTCGAGCCGCACCTGGGCGTAGCAGGACAGTTCAGCGGATTCACCGGCCCCAAACTTTTCAAAGTCGCCACCGACGCCCTGAAGGACGTTTGCAAGAAGCTGGAAATCCCGTTGCAAGTCGCATGACGCCCCACCGACCAACCGTCGACCGTCATCGTCCCATTCCCGTCGCGTAGCAAAGTTGAATGTCCATACCTTCTGAACCTAGCTTGAACGTCGAGGTGTTGCTTAGGTCTGACGGCTTCATCGGCTTGTCAGCGCCCGCACGGCTCCACGTGCCGTGTCCCGCGGAGCCGGCTGCATTCCGCACGCGTGTGAAACGTGGAGAGCCCGTCAGCGACGGCGCGCCGGGATGTCTTTCCCCTGTCGATGGAACCATCGCGGGCGCCTCCCGCGAACGCGCGCTGGGCGGGTCCGAAATCGATACGGTTATTGTCGAAACTGACCCCGGAACGAAAGCCTCTCTCGCCACGCAAGTCGCCTCGCCCGAGCACGCGAGAAAGATGCTGTCCCAATTGGAAAAGATCGAACGCCCTGAACTGGCCGATCGATTGGCCACGGCGGGCATCAAGGCCAATCGCTGGACCGGCCCGGATTTTATCGCCCAGCTTCGCGAGCCGGCCCGCAAGCCGCTCAAGGCCGTCCTCTGCGCTGCCCTCGATCTCGACCCCGTCCTTCCCCTCCAGCAGGGCCTCGTCTCAACCCGCGCGACAGAAATCGCCGCCGGAATCATGGCCCTCGCCACGCTGACCAGCGCCGGTCGCGGCCTGCTCGCCCTGCCGGAAGACTCCCCAGCTCACGTCGTCGCCGCCACCCGCGCCGCTGCTGCTGCGACGGGCTTGCGCCTCTACCCGCTGCCGGATGAATATCCCCTGGCCCACCCATCATTGTTGACGCATCGAATCCTCCACCGCCGTCTCCCCCACGACCGCCTGCCGACCGATGCCGGCGTCATCTTCATCGACGCGCCCATCGCCGTCGCCCTCGGCCGATACTTCCTCCATGGCGAACCCATGCTCGAAGTGCCCGTCGGGGTCTATGATCGCGGCCTGGCAAAGGCGCACCTCGCCTGGGTCCCCATCGGTACGCGGCTGCGTGATTTGCTTGTGGCAATCAATATCGCCCCAACGGCCGTCGACCTGCGTGTCGGCCATCTGCTTCGCGATCTCCACACCAGCGCCGATGCGATCATCGGAGCCGGGGAACTCACCGTGCTGGCCGCCGAAGGCCACGCCCGCCTTCCCGCCGCCGCCTGCCTCCGCTGCGGCTGGTGCGTCGAAGCCTGCCCCGTGCAGATCCACCCCGCCGGCCTCCTCGAAGCCGCCCAGCAGGAAGACGTACTCATGGCCGATCGATTTGGTCTGCAATCGTGCATCGAGTGCGGGATATGCAGCTACGTTTGCCCATCGAGACTGCCGCTGCTGGGGGCGATCAGGGGGATGAAGGCAGAACGGCCGTGAACGGGGACCTTCTGAATGCATCCAAGTTGGGGACGGTCTGCTTAAGGGTACAGGACTGACTCGCCAGACATTAGCCCACTCGCTAGCACAACGAACGCAAGCGCTTCGGAAATGATGAGCGCGAGAATAAGTCGCCATGGCTGAGCCAGACGACGACGCGTCGCAAAAATTCCGAAAAACAGCGGCAACGCCAGAAATGCCGCAGTTCCCAAGACCCATGGTATATCAATCGCTTCCGTGACATAAAGCGCATTTCTGACGGGGTCGATTGCCCATAAAACTTTCTTGCCTTCGACTTGTTGAAAATGCCTTATCGCGATCGCAGACCAGATCAAAAGCAAAATCACAGTCGGCCACGGCGCAAATAGGGCCGTGAGGATTTGGGACTGTGTCACGGGTGAACCGCGCTGGGGGGTCTCGCGTGATGCATAGTCAAGGGTTGAGTCCATCAGATGTCCCGCCGTCATCACAGTCAGGGAATCGTTGACCTGTTGTCGCCTGTAGAAGGCGATGCGTGATCGTCCACGGGCGGCTTGTACGCCTCAAGCTGAAACAACTTCTCCAACGCATGCAGATATTGCGCCGCCGGCATATGCGCCTGGTCGGCGTGTCTCAGCGCCTGCACCGGATCATGCAGAAGTTTGTTCACAATCCGCCGTGACAAATCCTCCAGGTGCTCGCGCTCGACTTGTGACAAGTTTGGAAGTTTATTGACCGTGCGGGCCAGTTCTTCCCTGGCGATGGCGTGATAGCGTTCATGCAGCCGCCGGATTGCGGGGCCCAGCTCGCGCTGGCGATGCCATAAAACGTATGACTCAACGTGGCGGGCGACGACGGCATGTGCCGAGTCAATCACTTCCTTGCGCTGCGACTGCGTCTTTGAAACCACTTCCTGAAGATCATCCAGGTTGTATAGGTAAACCCCGTCAATCTCGCCCACGGCTGCTTCGACGTCACGCGGAACCGCGATGTCGATCAAAAACAACGGCCGATACCGCCTCCGTTTTCGCAACCGGTCGATCTGCGCTTTGGTGATGATCGCCTGCGTGGAGCCGGTCGATGTCAGAACAATATCCGCGGCAACGAGATGGTCGTCGAGATTCTCAAAAGGAACCTGCTGCCCGCCAAATTCCTCCGCCAGAGCAACCGCTTTGCTTGCGTCCCGATTGCACACCAGCAACCTGCCCGGCTGAAGGTTCCGGAAATGACGCAGCACAAGCTGAGCCATCTTTCCCGCGCCAATGGACAGCACCGTCTTGTCATCGAAGTGATCGAAGATCCCGCGCGCGTAATCCACCGCTACGCTGGCCACGCTCAACCGGCCTTCGTTCAGCGCAGTCTCATGCATCACCTGCTTGCCCGCCGCCAGCGCGCGCTGAAACAGCGGATTCAGTACCGACCCCGCCGCCGTCATCTGCGTCGAAGCCTCGTACGCCTCTCGCACCTGACCCAGAATCTGTGTTTCCCCCAGCACCATCGAATCCAGCGACGAGGCGACGTGAAACAGGTGCCCCACCATCTCCAGATCGGCCTTCTGGTAAGTGTGCTCGGCGAACTGCGACGCCGGCACCTGGCGGAATTCCGAAACGAACTCAATCAGCTCCTCGGCCCGCGGCCGCCCATGCACCGGCCGGGCCAGATAAAACTCAACGCGGTTGCACGTCGAGAGCAACACCAGCTCACAATGAGGAAACTGTTCCCGAAATCGCTCCAAAGCCTCCGCCCGCTGCTGCGCGTTGAACCCCAGCCGCTCCCGCAGGTCGAGCGGGGCGGTGGTGTGATTCAAGCCAAGTAGCAGCAGACGGTTCATGAAATCTGAAATCTCAAATTTGAAATCTGGAAGGCAGTCCTGGCCATTAAATTCTTACCGAGATCATCTGGTTGCGGGCATCAGTTGAACGGCAATCAGGATTCCAACCATCAGCGCGAATCCCACAACGCTGAGCATGGCGGTTTTTCGGCCGCGAAAACTCGGGTTGATTGGCGAGTGAAGCACCAGGGCGTACACCACCCAGGCCACGAAAGTCAGTATGACCTTAGGCTGCGCATACCAATCCGGTCCCAGCGTATTGTGTCCCCCTTTACCAAGGACACGAACCAGACCCATGACAAGCACAATCGTTAACAACGCAAAACCCAGCGTCACCGCAATAAATGTAATATTTTCCAACCGCTCAAGGCTTCCCAGTCGCTGTTCCGGCGGAAGCCTCTTGGCCCGAAGTTGACGGCTGGCGATCAAGTACATCGCCCCCGCCGCCCCACCCACCGCGAACGCCAGTGCGCCCCCGTAAGCCGTGACGCGATGAAGCCACGACCACGTCGTATCGAGATATTCGTGCGGCTTGGCCCGCCCGAATATCGCCGCCGACACCAGCAGCAGAATCACGATCGGCATAATAAACCAGTCAAGCCCCCGCAGTGGGTGCGCCCGCTGCACATAAGCGACATACAACGCCAGGAACAACCCCAACCAGATCAGCGTGTCAAAGTTATCTTCCAACGGCAGCCAGCTATGCCGGCCCATCGAATGCCAGATCAGCACCGCTACCCCCAAACACACGCCCCCGTACAAACACACCTTGGAAGCGAGCCTGTAACCGATGCGTTGCTTCCGAAGTCGCGCAAGCGAAATCACCCCGCCGACGGCAAACACGCCGATCGCGATAAACAGCAAGACGAGTTGTCCTTGGCTGGGTACGTCAGGCATGGGTCAGTTCAGGGTGCCGTTCAAAAAGCCAGCGCTTCAGACCTTCCAGGCCCTGCGCCCCGACGATATCGATCGCCTGCTCCGTCGCCAGATCCCGGAAGATCAGCCGGCGTTTGCCAATCTCCAGGTTTGCCGACCGGATGGCCGGCCTCAACTCTTTCATCGCCTCCGCCATCGTCTCCCAGTGAGGATCAAACGCCTTGCTCAACCGATCGCGAACCAGCGCCGACAACGCCGGGCTTCCCGCCGAGACCGTTACCGTCACGGCCCCGCTGCAATACACCGCCGGCACGATAAAGTTTCCGGGCTGGTCTTCGTCCACATCCGCCCGGTTGACCAGCAACTTCCGCCACAGCGCATCACGGACAACCGCCTCATTGACCTCCGGCCGATCCGTCGCCACAAAAACCAGTGATGCGTCGTCCAATACCGACGGCTGATATGCTGCGGTCACTCGTTCCACCTCCCCCGGCATATCCTCACAAAACTCCGGCGCAACACACTTCACCACCGCTCCGGCCGCCAGCAGCCCCCTCGCCTTCCGAGCCGCCACCGCCCCGCCGCCCACAATGACAGCCGTCCACCCCTCAACGCTCAGCATAATGGGATACCGCTGCGCCACAGACATCCAATACTAGCGGAGGAGTTAGCCGCCGGTCTATCCCAGGGCTATCGCATATGACCCCTCCGACGCATAAAATGGGAGTGCGAGGCTCCTGCCGAGATTATGCTCAATCGAAAAACGCGGCTCGGCAGGAGCCTCGCACTCCCGCTGATCGTATACGCGATTGCCCTGCGGTCTATCCCGCCTCCCAACTGAACTCCATCGCATGTCACCGCTGCTACACCAACCAGCGCCGCGCTCGCCTCGTGCCACGCAGCGCGCGTTAATCGCCATCGGCGCGCTGCATTTTCAACCCCGTTACAAATCCCTCGTATGTCATGCAGAGCAAATCTGTTACGATCCATCCTTCTTCGCCATCGCGGTCAAAATGCAGCGCGCACCACCTTTTGATGCGGCGCGCTGCAATATCCCAGGCAGCCCCACGCGCTCCCATACCAGGACCCGTCGGTTATCACTCCTACGCGACGGTTAAAAAGCCATGCGTCTTCACACATCCCGATCGTCTATATTTTGTTGCGCACGAACGAATCCCCAAAAGCCGATAACTTCGATGTGACGCACCACCACGCACTGCTCCAACCACTCCGGTTCACCTTGATTAGCGCTACACCGGGTCTACAATCGCCACAGAACTTAAGTGACCAACCGAGCGTAAATGATTAGCGGACAGGGCTTGGGGAAGGTGGACAATCTTCCCTGTTTCCTATCCATTAAGTGAAGAAGTCAGCCAGTTTTGACGCGACTGCCGGGAGGGCTTCCCGCCCTCCCCTTATATGAGGGGTCGGCGTGGTCTAGCCGGCCAACAGGAGATGGACATGTTCGAACGGTTTACGGATCGGGCCCGAAAGGTGATGGCCCTGGCCAATCAAGAGGCCCAGCGCTTCAATCACGAGTACATCGGCACCGAACATATCCTTCTGGGACTTGTCAAGGAGGGCAGCGGCGTTGGAGCCAACGTCCTGAAAAACCTTGATGTGGATCTCCGGAAGGTGCGTCTGGAAGTCGAAAAGCTCGTCAAGAGCGGCCCCGACATGGTCACCATGGGGAAGCTCCCACAAACCCCCCGGGCCAAAAAAGTCATCGAGTACGCCATCGAAGAGGCGAGGAACCTGAATCACAACTATGTAGGAACGGAACATCTTTTGCTCGGTCTGCTTCGTGAGCACGATGGCGTTGCCGCACAGGTGCTCATGAACTTGTCGTTAAAGCTCGAGGAAGTGCGGGAGGAGGTTCTCAATCTTCTAGGAGCCGGTGTGGAAACTGAAGAACCAGCACAGGAATCAAAGGGTCAGAAGGGCAAGAGTAAAACTCCTGCCCTCGACAGTTTCGGTCGCGATCTCACCGAGCTTGCCCGCGAGGGCACTCTCGATCCGGTCATCGGCCGCAAGAACGAAATCGAACGAGTCATTCAAATCCTCTGCCGCCGGCAGAAAAACAACCCGGTGTTGCTTGGCGAAGCGGGCGTTGGCAAGACGGCTATCGTCGAAGGCCTCGCCCAGATGGTCGTCAGCAGCTCCGTCCCCGAAATCCTGCACGACCGGCGAATCGTCGTGCTCGATCTGGCGATGATGGTCGCCGGCACCAAGTATCGCGGCCAGTTTGAAGAACGCATCAAGGCCGTGATGAACGAAGTTCGTCGCGCCAAGAACGTCATCCTCTTCATCGACGAGCTTCATACCCTCGTCGGCGCCGGCGGTGCCGAAGGGGCTATCGACGCGAGCAATGTGCTCAAGCCTGCCTTGTCGCGCGGCGAAATTCAGTGCATCGGCGCCACGACTTTCGACGAATTCCGCAAATATATCGAGAAGGACGCGGCACTTGCCCGGCGGTTCCAGCCCATTACGGTGGACCCGCCCAGCAAGGAAGACGCGCTCGAAATCCTTCGCGGCCTGCGCGATCGCTACGAAGCGCACCACCGCGTGCAGATCCTCGACGCCGCCCTCGAAGCGGCTGTCGAAATGTCCGACCGATACATCACCGGCCGGGCTTTACCAGATAAGGCCATTGACGTGCTCGACGAAGCGGGAGCGCGCATCCGCCTTCGCAGCATGACCAAGCCGCCAAATCTCGCCGAAATCGAAGAGCAGATCGAACGGCTCTCCATCCAGAAGGATGAAGCCGTCAAGAACGCCGAATACGAGGAGGCCGCCCGGCTTCGCGATTCAGCCGAGGCTCTTCGCGCCAAGAAGGAAGAGATGCAGCGCCAATGGCGCGATAAGGCCAAGGAAGTCGATGGCGTGGTCGACGAGGAAGTCATCGCCGAGGTTGTCTCGAAGATGACCGGCGTTCCGCTCACCCGTCTCGAAAAAGAAGAAGCTCAGCGCCTGCTCGAGCTCGAAAACGAACTTCACAAGCGCGTGGTTTCCCAGGACGAAGCGATCAAGGCAATCAGCAAAACGATTCGCCGAGCCCGCTCCGGACTCAAGGATCCACGTCGCCCAATGGGTTCGTTCCTATTCCTCGGGCCTTCGGGCGTCGGCAAAACGCTGCTCTCCAAAGCGCTGGCCGAGTTCATGTTCGGCGACGAAGACGCGCTCATTCAAATCGATATGAGCGAGTACATGGAGAAGCACAACGTCAGCCGGCTCATCGGCGCGCCTCCGGGCTACGTTGGGTACGAGGAAGGTGGCCAGCTCACCGAGCGCATTCGGCGGCGTCCGTACAGCGTGGTCCTGCTCGACGAAGTCGAAAAGGCCCACCCGGATGTCTTCAACATGCTCCTCCAGATCATGGAAGAAGGCCGGCTGACCGACTCCTTCGGCCGTCATGTCGATTTCCGCAACGTGGTCATGATCATGACCAGCAACATCGGTTCCGACATGATCAAAGGCGGCGGCCCGGACTTCGGCCTGCGTCCTAAAGGCAAGGGCGTCGCCGAAGAGCGAAACTACCAGACGATCAAGGACACGGTCATGAAGGAACTGGAGCGGTACTTCCGCCCCGAGTTCGTTGGCCGTCTCGACGACGTCATCGTGTTCCGCCCGCTCAGCCGCATCAACCTCGAGCAGATCGTCGAGTACGAACTGAAAAAGGTGACCAAGCGCTTGGTCGATCACGGCCTGCGGATCGATATCTCCGCCGAAGCCAAGGAATTCCTCATCGAAAAAGGAACCAACTCCGATTTCGGCGCTCGTCCACTCCGCCGTGCTATTGAACAGCACGTGGAAGACCCCCTCTCCGAGGAAATCCTCCGCGGCAACTTCAAGGGCAAAGACATGATCAAGATCACGGTCAAGACCGAAGACTCAGGCGACAAACACCTGTACTTCGACGCCATGCCCGCCGAAGCCAAAGACGACCGCCAACTGGCCAAGTCCGCCTCGGACGCGACCTGATGATGCAAAGCGACAAACCATTAATTCAAGAACACCCGGAGAAGAAAGGGGCGTGCCCAATTTTTCGGGACGTTCCGTGAAATCGGGTACACTACCTCCTGTTGTGGGGATGTAACGCGCTGGCCAAGGGATGGCCCCAAAGGAGT
>DAIRGS010000278.1:0-9143 GCA_036794395.1 Tepidisphaeraceae bacterium
GGCTTGCGTCATGGAGCAATGACAGGAGAATTTGGCAGAACGGCTCGGCCTTCAATCTCCACCAGCAGATCACGTCGGCACAAATCCGCCAGTCGCCACTCCACGCGATTCGGGTGGGTAAACCATTTTTCGATTGCTCGCCGAATCTCCGGAAGGTCGCCGGCGCGCGGATAATACACCCGCAGTTGATCGAGCTGATTGAGCAGTTGGCAAGATGCCGCTTGACCCGAGGCGGCCGCGAGCAGGGCGATCAGGTTATCTTTCGTCTCGGCAAGCTGCGCCCCAAGCTGACCGACATGCACCGACTCCTCACCGCGAATGCTTGCCGTCCCCCCGATCAATAGAGCGCGTGAGTTGTTAAACGAATCAAGCAGGGTAGCCCGCGCAAAGCACGGCGGGCGCGGGCCAAACCGACTCGAATAGCGGTGGGGGGCTAGTTGACGCGGGTTGGCGATCGCATTCCCCGGCTGAGCGGTGGCAAGGGCGTGAATCACCAGATCGCTGCCGGTGTGTCCAACTGCCGAAGCCGCGGGGAGCGACCGGTCGAACGACATCTCGCCTTCAAAAAACTCGACAAACGCCCGATGCCTCCCGGCGTTAAAGCACATGTAGCGATCGACGCCTGCCCCGACCGAATCGAGAATGCGCGGGATGAAATTCCAGATCCGCACCAGATGCGGATGCGGCCCATCCTGCAAAGCACCAAGTAACAGTCGATATGCCTCGCCGGCAACGAGTTCCAGGTTTTGGCCGCTCATGTCTTCGACATCAGCGATGCATGCGCTCAGCAGCGTGAAACGCTCCGAGCGGCGAATCCAGCATCCCGAAGTACTCGATGCCGTGGCATGACCCACCCAATCCATCGCCCATTGTGGCGGTGCTGGAAGCGGCGGGGCGGAGATAATGGGAGCGGCGTTTCGCTGGGGCCGGTAGACGTGTGGAACAGGACCCAGTGCGCCTTTTTTGGATGCGTTCACGTCATTGACAAATGTATAAGCCTCTGCACTTTACGACAACCCTCTAAACCGTTTCTCGATCACATCGATAGCCTTTCTAATGCGATCGCGCTGACTGCGCCGGAGTAGTCCGCGGCGATCGTGGCGAAGCGTGTTGTCTTGCTAAAGCCATCTGATTGCCGGCGCGGTTCGATTCCAGGAAGACGGGTGATTTGTCGGGGCATGCAACCTGTGAGCAGCGTCGCTGCCATTCCCGCAAGCGCTAAAGCACTTGAGCAATCGGCGATGTAGCCAAAGGCCGAGCCGATGACAGAATCGTTATTGCGCAGCCCTGCAACTTCGGCGCGCGTGATCCATGTGCCGTTGGCCGAGCAGAGAATGAATTTCGGGCTGTCCAGTTTTCGATAGATGCGGCGCGCCAATTGCGGAGCCGTGCACGGATTTGCCTGCCCGCCGGCAGCGCCGATCACCCGTGCTATTGCCCGTCCGCCCCGCGATTCAACAGACTTGCGACTCTCGACCAGAAATGTGACTGCACCTGCTCCCGCCACGAAGCCGCCTGCTCCGTAAAGACGCTGATGCCGATATGCTTCATTGACGACCGGCGAATATTCCTCTGCCGCCCCCACAATGGCGCGTTCCCATTCGCCGCTACCGATTCGGGCTGCGGCAATGCGCATCGCGTCCAATCCCGAAGTCCGCGAGCCGATGATCGTCTGGCATGCGCCTTTCAAAGAAAGCATGAGACTAAGGTGCGCAGCAGCGGCGTTCGGAACGCCTTCGGCGAACAGCATTGGATTGGCAGCGCCTATGCCTTCACAAACAATTTGCCCGTAATACTGCTCGCAATATTTCGTTGAGCCATGCGTCGTGCCCAGCACCGCGGCACACGTGTCGGCGAATTGCGGGACATCCTCAATTCCCGCATCGCGCAGGCATAGCGAGGTAGCCGCCAGCGAAAGCTTCACGTAGTCGCTCATTCGCCGGACGCGACGCGCATTGAGCAATGAACCGATTTGGTTGTCCGGCACATCACCGGTATCGCGTTCAACGGGTCCAACAGCTGTTTTCAGACACTGGGTGAAAGCTTCGTTGCCCACGATGCCCGGAAACACCACCCCGATCCCCGTGATGTATACGTCGTGATGATTCGTCGGTCGTCGAACGACATCGGTTTGTGAAGTTGCACCGAGCACCATTGCGGTATTTGCACCGCCAAATCCCAATGACGTATTCAAAGTTGCGCGAATCGCGGCAGGCTTCGCGGTATCCGTTGAAACATTCAGGCCGGGGAATGCGATGTCATCGCGCGTCACGTTTACACACGCTGGCACAACCTGATCCGCCAACGCCATCGCCGAAAGGATTAATTCGACAGCTCCAGCGCCCCCCAGCGTATGCCCCAGGTGACTCTTGAACGCTACCACCGGAACGCGCGGCAAATCTGCGCCAAACACCGCCGATAGCGCCGCAAATTCTCCGGCGTCGTTGTCCGGGGTTCCGGTGGCGTGAGCGGCGGCCATATCGATTTCTGAAGGGCTCACCCCCGAGTCGGCCAGCGCCGCTCGAATGGCTCGAGCGGCTCCGTCACCCGTAGGATGGGGCTGGGTCAAATGATGGGCATCGGCCGATTCGCCATAACCCAGCACCTTTGCAATAGGCATTGCGCTGCGCTGACGTGCATCGCGCGCACGTTCCAGCACCACGATCCCGTATCCCTCTGCGAGCTTCATTCCCTGACGATCTCGGGCGAACGGACGCAAAGGCCCAGGAGCGACTAGCCGGAGGCTGTTGAATCCCCCAAAGGCGTACTCACTGATCGCGTCATATCCCCCGGCCAGAACCAGATCGAGATGCACCGTGCGCAGCATGGTCATCGCCAGCGCAATGGCCCCCAGGCTTGATGAACAGGCCGAGCATGTCGTCCATGCACAGCCTTCAAAACTCAATCCTTGCGTTGCATCTCGCAGCACCGGCGCCGCCAGGAACCCGGCCAGTTCGCCATAATCGCTGGCTCGAAAAAACAGGCCACCTTTCCGCATCCCGTGCAACGTGGTGCCAAGAATGATTCCGCAACGTTCCGCCGGATAGGGCAGCGATGCACTGATCTGCGCCTCGTTCATCGCCTCGAGGATCGCATGACGGAGATAGCGTGCTTCTCGCCCGAACTCTGGATAAAAATCCGCCGGCAGTTCTGGCGCCTGCCCTCCCTCGGCTCCCGGAAAAGCGGATTCCAATGCCGTCAATGGGCCGATTCCACACCGGCCATCGACCACTGCCCGCCACGTCTGGGCACGCGTCAGCCCGAGCGGAGTCACCATCCCCGCGCCAGTCATAACGATCGTATCCTGATCCATATTCACAGGTTTGCCTGAGCGCCTTCGGGCACAGGTGTCATATCTTCACACCACGCCCGTTGAATCATCAACCATTGATCGGGAAAACGTCTCAAATACTGTTCCAGGATCTCCGCGAATTTCGTGATCGCCTCATCCACTTCTTCGGCTGATTTAACCCAGATGGGTTCTTCGACAAAAAGCCGAATCTGCCCATCATCGCGCCGCACCGAAAAAATCGGGACGATCGGCGCGCCGCTCGCCAGCGCCAGCTTGGCCGGACCGGTCGGCAGCATCATATGGCCCCCCATGAACGCCACGCGTTTGCCTTTCTGCCCCGGCATCACCCGGTCGCCCTGAACCAGAACCACTTCATCGTTGGTCAAGGCATCCCGCAGTCTCATCCAAACTGCCAACCCGTCGTCCACACAGTGCTCGTTCACCCCGAGGCTTTGTCGCAGCGCTGATCGCGTACGCTCAAACCTCCCGTAAGCGTCTTTGCGAAATACCACATGAACGCATTTGTCGTGCTCGAGCAGCGCTGCGATCCCAACCTCAAATGAACCCATATGGGCCGTCACCACGATGGCGCCCTTACCGGCGGCGCGGGCATTCAGGTAATTGTCGTGGCCTTCGGTCGCCTCAATCCGCTTCAGCATCTGTTCGCGCGATTGTCCAACGCTTCGGCCGACATCGCAGATGAAGTCATAAAAGTGACCGATGGTCGATCGAGCAAGTGACAGTTGATCCGATTGCGAAGCGGCGCTTCCGAGCAATCTCCGCGAGTTGCACAACGTATTTTCCCGCATCAAGTGCGCGAATTTCCACGTAAGCAAGAAGAAGATCGGCTTGGTCTTCACCGGGAATTGCGGGTTGCGACGCGTTTGCCAGAACAGCAGGTTGAGCCAGAAGTCCGCAGCTTTACGTCGAGCAAACAATCCGAAGCGCGATGAACGTTCTTCCATCGAACCGGTGCGCACAGGCTGTTCGGCGGATTTCGTTAACGAAAATGCTTTCGACCCTTGCCGCACTGGAGTGGGCAGCGACATTACAATGCGCCTCCAGGTGCTCCCTCGCGTGGACGCGACAGCGTGAGCATTCCTCTCGCCACCGCCTCCTCGCCCACGCTCGCCGACACTTCAAATTGCTCCAGCTCACCAACCGCTCGCAACAGTCGGCTTCGCAATACAATCTCGGCCGGCGGAGACACCGAACGGTCAAACCGAACATCCACGTGAACCAGCTTTCCATCCCGTGAATCCGAGGGGCCAACGAGTCCTGAAAGCTGGGCTAACGCCTCTGCAATTAAGACACCCGGCACAAGCGGACGATTGGGAAAATGTCCTTCAAAAAAAGCTTCTTTCCCGCTCAGCACCCAGACCGCTTCTCCCTGCTCTCCCGCTTTAATGGAGACGACGCGGGAAATAAAACGAAACGGATCACGATGCGGCAGCCGTTCGAGATAGTTGGGTTCGACACGTCCGCGTCCGGCCTCCCGCTCAACGTATCTGGCGAGCGTCGAAACATTCTGAAAAACTTCCTTGCCCACGACCTCGCTTGGGATTTTGATGCCAAATTGCTTTTCGATACTCGTCAACAGCAGCAGGATATCCAGCGAATCAAAGTCCGCTTCAGTCCCCACGAATGGCATGTCATCGGGTATGGGAATATCCGGTCCCAGCTTTAAGTCACGGCGGAGCAATACCTTAATTTGTTCGAGAATCTCTGGGCGTTCGCTTGTCATCATTTCCACTTGATCCATTCTAGCCGGTGTCATCGATATGTAAGCGGTCGATAATTGAGGCGGTTCGAAATTGTGTCGATCGGCAAACATTTGGCAACGCGGCCTCGCCAAGCGATGATTCCGGGGCGCATGCAGATCCTTGCTCAACGACAATTCACTCGGGTCGAATCGAACTCGGTACTTCAGCCGAGCTCGATGATCGAGCATCTCTCTTCCGCAATCCAATGCAGGACCATCGCCGCGGACGATCCTTCCGAGTCAAACGATGTTCATTTTCTCCGCCTCCATAATCTGCTGATCGACGCGTATCCACGTCTCCATCAAAACTTGACTCGTCAGACGGTAAATGGTTTGAGCCTGCTTTATGAATGGCGCGGTACGGATCCTTCACTGGAACCCGTCCTGCTTCTGGCTCATCAGGACGTCGTCCCGGCCGAAAGTGAACACGCCTGGCTCCATCCGCCATTTGCCGGTCAGGTATCCGATGGCGCAGTCTGGGGACGCGGCGCGATCGATGCCAAGGGCGGCCTGATTGCCATATGCCAGGCGATCGAGCACCTGCTCGCCGACGGATTCAAACCCACGCGAACGGTCTTCCTCGCCTTTGGTCATGACGAGGAAGTGGGGGGGCTCCAGGGTGCGTCGGCCATTAGCGAGATCCTGGCAGAGCGCGGGATTAGGCCGCTGTTCATCAGCGATGAGGGCGGCGCGATTCTGCACGGCGTCATTCCCGGTGTTCGTCATCCTGTTGCCGCGGTCGGCATTGCCGAGAAAGGCTATCTCACTCTGGAGCTCAAGGTAGTTGCGGGGGGTGGCCACGCGTCGATGCCGCCGGCTCAAACGGCGATCGGTATCCTCAGTGACGCAATTCAGCGCATCGAAGCTTCACCCTTCCCAGCAAAACTCGCCGGTGCGACCCGGGAAATGATCAAATGCCTTGGTACACGCATGCCGTTTCCGGCTCGCATGGCCATAGCGATGCTGCCTTTGACTGCTCCGATCATTCGTCACCGGCTCGAAAAAACGCTCAGCGGCGCTGCGGCCCTTCGCACAACGACTGCCGTTACGATGATCGAATCGGGGGTCAAGGACAACATTCTTCCGAACCAGGCAACCGCGACCCTCAACTGCCGGATACTTCCCGGCGAAAACTCGCAATCGGTCATCGCGCGTATCGCTCAAGTCATCAATGATTCACGGGTGGGGCTGGCAATCGCCGGGCGGTTTCATAGCGAGCCACCGCCTGTGGCGGACACGCATTCGGTTGGATATGCCCTGATAAAGCGGGCAATCGGGGAGATTGCGCCCGATGCGGTGGTGGCGCCGTGCCTCGTTCTAGGTGGAACCGACTCGCGGCACTACACGCGTCTGACGTCGGCGGTCTACCGGTTCGGCGCGATGCGCATTAACCCCGAAGACCTGACAACCATCCACGGAACGAACGAGAAACTGACTTTTGAGAATTGCGAGCTTTTAGAGCGGTTCTACGTTCGGCTTCTCTCCAACTCCGCGTCAAATTAGAAAACCGCATCGATTCGCCCGGCAAGCAAATTAGCCAGCGGACGCGTGGCCGGGATTTTCTCCAGGACGATCCGCAGCACCGCGGTCATTGGCGTCGCCAGAAATGCGCCGGCGACGCCCCAGATCATGCTCCAGAAAATAAGGGATAGCAGAATGACGATTGGATGCAGATCCAAGGCATTGCCCAGAACGCGCGGCTGAACTGCGTTCCCAAGATAGATCTGAAAGAGTGCGGGGAATGCGATGGCCAGCACCTTGAACGCGATGGGCATGTCGGGGTTCAACAGAATGATGGGCAGCGGCAACAGGGTTGCGATAATCGAGCCGATCGTCGGAATGAAATTCAAGAGAAACGCGAGAAAGCCGAACATCGCGGCAAACTGAACACCCAACGCGAACAACACAGCTCCGACACCAATCCCCGCGACCGCCGAGAGTAAAACCATCTGGCTGATGTAAACCTGCACCCGGAATTCAATCTCCGTCAGCAGGCCATTGTGGCGGCGTTTCTGTCCGGGCCTTCCGAGCAAGATAAACAGCGTGAACACGACGACCAGGAAAGTGCGTGAAGCGATCCCGCCCGCCGTTGAAAGTGAATCGGTCCACGTGCTGAAATCTATGGGGATCATGTTGGCGCTAAATCCAAATCGCGCCAGCGGCCCGGCCTGGGTAATGTGCGTGAAAAACTGATGAGACCGCTCTTGGAAACTTGGCCACGTTTTAGCGATCGAGCTTGTGAGTGGAACCCCGATGCTGCCCAGTATCGCCACCGCCATCAATAACGCCCCGGCCACAGCGATCGGCTGCGGCGCGTGAAGGCGCCGCCGCTGAAAATCGATGACCGGCTTCAGGCATGCGGCGAAAAACAGCGCCAAAACAAAGGGCACCAGGACCGGACGCAGCAGGTATAAACCAATCCCCGCCGCGAGAAACGCGAGGATCAGCAGGCAAACTGTTTGAACATGAATGTCAGCCCGGGTCTGCTCGGTTGTCGATACAATATCGACGATCACATCAGGTTGCGGACCCGCCATCCCCATCAGTTCGCTTGAGGCGGTAGGGGGTGGAGGAAGTGTTACTGTTTCCAGCTGCTTGGCTGCCATCGATTGGATTCTAGTCTGTCTTTGCCCGATACCTCACGCTCAGTCAGTCCCGAACGGCTGCTCCCCACTGCAATCCGCCCCCTGAATCTCCACCCGATTTTCATCAGGATCATAGACGAAGAATCGATCTATCCCTGTGATCTTATACTTAGTCTGCCAAAGCACCTCCCAGCCCGCTGCCTCGGCGTGGCGCTTAGCTGCCTGAATATCTCTTACCCAGTAGCAAAAATGTCGCGGGCCGGTGGTGTCTGGCTCAGGTTTACCCAGCAAATGCAGGAATGCTCCACCGGTTTTGAACCACATCCCGGGGAAATCGAAGCTTGGCGGTCTCGGAACTTCGCGTAGCCCCAGAACGCGCGAATAAAAGTCGCGCGCGCGGTCTAAATCCGTCACCAGAATCGTCACGTGATCAATCCGCTCTACGCCGAAGTCTTCCATATGTCCCGTGAATCTAACCACCACGCTGCTCGGTCGCTAGAACATTCAAAGTCGATGAACTGATTCCTTGCGCGAGCGTATCGTTTAGGTCAGCCAACGCCACGGATAATAAAAATCTTCGACAGTTGACAGAACGTTAGTCACTCGCCATATTATCCCTCGTTGGTTACCTGCCACTGGCATGGAACTGGCCCCTGTGATTGAACGGGGGGCAAAGAGTGGTTCCTCTGCCGCACGTTGCATTTCGCAACACCTTTACCAATCGGCTGGGATGACCTAACTGACTTTGATGTCAGCACGGTAACGTGTCGACGTCGGGTTAGATGGACAAAAGTTTGGATCGGCGTTAGGCCGATAACTTGTGTCCGTGCAGTGAAATACGAGCCGTTAACCGAGTCTTCGAGAGTCCTGAAAAAATTCTTAACAACCCGTTGACAGTGAACGAAACGACGATAAGATTCGCCTCCCCAATCGGGGAACACACGACGAAAACAACGAAAGTTGTTCGCGACGTTTCGACGGGAAACCGTCTTGTTCTTTGAAAAGTGAATAGTCGGATGCCGCGAGGATGTGAGTTCAAACGCATTGGTGGCCACTGAAGCCAACTGATGTGGTTTGGACAGATCCTGGTGAGGCGAGCTTCGGTTCGTCTCATCGTTAAGTATCTCAAACATTCTCGTGGTGCACGCAAGAAGTGATCTTCCTTGATCAATTTTTGAGAAGCCATCGAAGATGTTTGAGCCTTGCACCGATGGAAGCAGTCAGACTAGCGAGAGCTAGTGGGTCTGCCCCATCGGCTGACCTTCATGCCTTAGCCGGCATGGAGGCAGTAACAAGCCCTTTCGTTTGTCTTAAACGATTGGGTGGACAAACTCGTTTTGCGGATAAACGCGAGCTGTGAAAGTGTTAGTCTCGATCAACCCTACGGCGTAAAGCATGTGGGGCCACATCGAGCATCAGGAACGCTCGTGCCAAAAAATATAATTGAAGAGTTTGATCCTGGCTCAGCCTGAACGCTGGCGGCGTGGCTAAGACATGCAAGTCG
>DAIRGS010000279.1:0-9118 GCA_036794395.1 Tepidisphaeraceae bacterium
GGCAGTGGGCAGTGGGCAGTGGGCAGTGGGCAGTGGGCAGTGGGCAGTGGGCAGTCGGCAGTCGGCAGTGGGCAGTCGGCGGTGGGCAAAGTTGTGGGTTGTTGGGTTGTTGGGTTTGATATGGTTGAATTTAAGTAGTGGACGGAGAGGAAATCCGTCAAGCGATGGACTACAGATACAAGTATTGCTGAAAGTTGGAGAACACCGCGCCAATTTCCTCCGGTCGGCCCAGGTCTTTAATCGCGTCCGCGATTGCGTTGTTGTATTTCAATTTCAAAAGCGGCGATAACTTTTCCTTATCCAATTCATGAACGCCGACCGCCACGTATTGCGCCAGGACGAAGGCGAGAAATGATTGCTGCTTGTTGTTGAAATGAGCGACGATTTCGACCTTCGCCCGATCGGCTCTGGCCTCGCGCGTGATCGGCGCCAGTGCATAGGCCACATGCGCTAAGACGTCGAAGAGATCGCTCTTCTCCGCATCGATGATCTTCTGCATTTCGGCAAGCTGCTCCGCGCCGATCCCCTTGTCCGCCAGACCGCTCAGCAGCTTTGCCCGCGTGTCCGGCAGGCTCCAGATCGCGCGCAGCTCCGCCTCGTCCTTAAAAAACTCGGGGAGCTTCCCAAACAGCAGTTCCATGAATTGCTGCGCCGACATCGGCGTCCCATCCGGATGCCAGAACGTCGTCACCATCATGTGCTGAATCGTCCGCACCTTACCATCCGCCAGCTTGATTTTGATCCGCGCCGGTCGAGGCCGCGACACTTTCCCCTCATCGCTCTCCAGTGTTTCCTTCGGCTCGCGCGTCTCCGTGTCAGTTTCGCCCGAGTCGCCATCCACCACATCCACCACCTGCTCGGGCTCGCCATCCCATTCGGGATCGCTGAAGTGATGATGCGCCTTCACGAAGTCATAAATCGTGAAGTAATCCTTGCCGTCATACAGACGCGTGCCGCGCCCGATGATCTGTTTGAATTCGATCATCGAGTTGATCGGCCGCAACAGCACGATGTTCCGTACATTCCGCGCATCCACACCGGTTGAAAGCTTCTGCGAAGTCGTCAGCACCGTCGGTATCGACTTCTCATTGTCCTGGAAATCCCGCAGATGCTGTTCTCCCAGCGCCCCGTCATCCGCCGTCACGCGCTGACAATAGTTTGGGTCCTTGCTGGTTTTCATCTGGTTGATCAGGTCCCGCACCGCCAGCGCATGGTCCTGCGAGGCGCAAAACACGAGCGTCTTTTCGCGCTGGTCGATCTGTTGCATCAACAGTTGGACGCGATGGACTTCGCGTTCGCGAATCTCGATGACCTTATTGAAATCGCTTTCGGTGTACCGCCGTCCCGCCTCGACCTCGCCTTCGATCAACTTGTCGTCCGGCGTATATACGTACTCATCCAAGGTCGTCGAAATCTGCCGCACCTTGAACGGCGTCAAAAACCCGTCGTTGATCCCATCTTTTAATGAATAGATAAAAACCGGGTCGCCGAAATAGGCGTATGTGTCGACATTGTCCCGCCGCTTGGGCGTAGCGGTCAGCCCAAGCTGCACCGCCGGCGCAAAATACTCGAGAATGCCGCGCCAGGTGCTCTCATCGTTCGCCCCGCCGCGATGGCACTCATCGACCACGATGAAGTCAAAGAAGTCAGGCGGATACGCCCCAAAATAAGGTGATGGGGTCCCATCCTTTGGCGGACCACTCATGAACGTCTGGAAGATGGTAAAGAACAGGCTCCCATTTTTTGGCACCCGGCCTTTTTTGCGAATATCGGCCGGCTCGATTCGCACCATCGCATCCTCGGCAAACGCCGAAAACGCGTTGTAAGCCTGGTCGGCGAGAATGTTCCGATCGGCGAGAAACAATATGCGCGGCCGACGCGTCGGCTGGCCGGTCAAACTCCAACGGCTCTGAAACAGCTTCCAGGCAATTTGAAACGCGATGAACGTTTTGCCGGTGCCGGTGGCCAGCGTCAGGAGGATTCTTTTCTGTTCTCCGGCCACTGCTTCCAGCACGCGCTCGATCGCGATGTCCTGGTAATAGCGACTCTGGAAATACCCGCCGCGATCTTCGAACGGAACCGCCGCGAAGCGATCGCGCCATGCGTTCTCCGCGGCAAAGGTCCGTCCCCAAAGTTCCTCCGGCGTGGGAAAACCCGGCGCCACGCCCTCCGCGCCATCTTTCATGTCGATGCCGTAGACCGCGCGTCCATTGGCCGAGTAGGCAAAGCGCACGTCGAGCTTGCCGGCGTAGTTTTTCGCCTGCCCCACGCCCTCGGTCAGCTCCTGGTCCCACGCCTTGGCTTCAAGCACCGCCAGCTTTGTATTGCGATAAATCAGAACGTAATCGGCAGTGAGCGCCTTGCCGCGGCGGCCAAGCCCTTCGATCCGTCCCGGCGTAATTGGATACTCGCGCCGAACCCGACTCTCTGCGACAACACCCCACCCGGCGGCGGCAAGCGCCGGGTCGATGTGCTCAGCTCGGGTTTCGGCTTCGTTCATTGCCCCTCTTCGCTTTTTCGCGGCTTGCGCCTGGGCAGCTTCTTGATCGACTGCTCAAAGTCCCCATCCACCGCACGCGGCTGCGAATCAATCAGCTTCCGATACCGCTCATACTCCGCTTCCGCCTTCTCCCGTGCATCATCGGCTGAAATCTTTCCGGCATGATTGAGTAACTCGCGATCCGAAAGCTTGAGAAAGTCGTCGAGCTTTCCGATCCAATCCGACATCGTCATCGTCTTGCGGCTCATTGCCTGAAGCTCGGCGAAATCCAGGTACGCGTTGACGATCCGGTTCAATACCGCGAGCTCATCCTCGTTGAGATAGTTCTTGGCGATCGAAACATCGTCCTTACGCACAACACCTGGCACGCGGGTGGTCGTCAAACCCATGAATGGTTTGCCGGCGTCGGCCCGCGCGGCGATGACCTCTGCAGCCGTGTGGCCGTGGGTTGCCCAGTGCATCTTGTTCTGCACGGTTGCGAAGAACTGCTGAGACATATCCGCGTTTGGGCAGTAGTCGATGCTGGTCGCGTAGATGTCGAGGACTTTCTGATAAAACCGCCGCTCTGATGAGCGAATATCGCGGATGCGTTCCAGCAGTTCGTCGAAGTAGTCCGTCTGGCCTTTGCCCGGCGGGTTCTTCAGCCGGTCGTCGTCCATGGTGAATCCCTTCACCAGGAACTCTGTTAAGCGAGCCGTGGCCCACTGGCGGAACTGAGTGCCTCTCAATGAGCGGACGCGGTAGCCCACCGATATGATCACGTCCAGGTTGTAGTGCGTTACCGATCGGCTGACGCTCCGCCCGCCCTCGTTCTGAACTGTCAAGTATTCCTTGACAGTTCGATCTTCTTGCAACTCTCCCTCCTCAAAGATGTTACGGATATGCAAGCTGACGTTCTGCTTCGTGGTTTGAAACAGCTCGGCAATCAGCGCCTGCGTCAGCCAGATCGTCTCATTCTCAAACCGACATTGGATGCGCGTACGCCCGTCCTCGGTTTGATACAGAATGATCTCGGATTGCGGCGGCACTTCCTTTCCCATGAAGTCTCCTCCCTTAGTTCCCTTTTTCCACGACCCGCTTTTCTTTCCCCGCCGGCACCACTCCCGGCTCTCCGCAGCGACGCCCCAATCGGCCGCGAGCGCCGGATCGATATGCTCTGCCCGAGTCTCACCTTCATTCACGTTGTCGCCCCGATGCGAGAAACACTCGTAAGATCCAGATCGACAGTTTCTTGCGACCTTGGCATTGCCCAGTAGAGGTTTGCATTAAAGCATGTAAAACACTGTTTTACAATATGTTACATCCACGGCAGAGTATCCCAACGGTTAGGTTTAAAGCACTCTTCAGGCCCAGAATGGCAAATAGCGCGCGTACCGCGTCGAATTTGAATCCGACTCATCTGCTTTGATCAAGCCCATGTCCTTCGCAGCCCCGATCACGAGCGACACCGTCGCAGCCTTTGATTCAGGTAAGCCAAATCGCTGACGCAACGACTGGTTCGACATCCGCATGCCGCTCACGTACTGCAAAACACAATGCTGATAACACGCGCGGACACGGTCCGTCTTGCTCATTTTGGGAAACTCTTGATAAGCAAATAAAACCGCTGTTGTCCGCAGGGCTCCCACTCGAAAATCCGGCGCTGGAAGCTGAAAATCTTCCGCCGCCTTTACCACTTTGTCGACTCCACTGCCTTTTTCCTCGCATATGCCGAAACGCCGCATCAGGTCGGCAAGCCGCTCATTTCGGGAACGATACTCGTCGATAAACCGCTCGACCTGAATCGGTGGAAGGCCTGGATTGGAGATCTCCACGCGATCGTCGTACATCTCGACCATGACTGAAGTCCCTGACGCCGAGAAATCCTGGTGAATCAGTGCATTGGCGATCAACTCACGAAGCGCCTGCTTCGGAAACATCTTCACTTCCTGACGCACCACCTGCTCGATGTATCGATTCTGCGGAGCGATCGAATGCACGTAGTTCAAGAAACCTTTGAAGCCTACCGCATACCCGCCGGCAAAGTGCCGTTCGACCCGCGTCTTGAGCTTATCGCCTCCCTCATAAACCACCACGCGCGGAGATTTTCTTCCCAATGCCAGCTCAAATGCATTCAGCTTCTTGGCTAATAACAAGGCTCCCAGATTCGAAATATCCCACCCGCCTGCGCTGGCAGCGATGAGTTGCTCGCCCTCAAGCCTTTTCAGCACACCTCCCCGATTGGTCGGATACGGAACCTTAAGCAGTTCAAAGAACGTCTGCGTATCCAAGAGCGCTACGACCTCATCAGCGCTGCAATTCGCCTTGGCCCGCTGCACGAACCAATCCGGCTCGCCCTCCGCAAAAATCTTCTTCAGCTGATCAGGTGTCATCGGGACGAGTTCCTCGCCCACCCGCATGAAATAGCGACCTTTGTAGTGAATCGGTTGCCCAACTGGGCGTGACGGCACACTGAACACAAGCACTCGACCGCTCGGGTGCGCCACTTCGTCCCATGAAACCTTCAGGTGCAGCCTATCGTGAATCCCCGCGACGGTACGTTCCGGAACGTTGAAAGCCTTGGTGCCAACAACCCGACGCGGGAGCTTGTCGGTCACCCCGAGAACAATCTGCCCGCCTCCTTCGTTCGCAAGCGCGACGCAATACCCCACCAGCTCCTCAAAGTCGTAGCGGTTCTCCGCCGACTTGAATTCCAAGTGCTCATTTTCCGAGCGAACGGAAAGCATCACATCAACTTGTTGAACGGTCATCGCCATGTCAATCACAACCCGATTCCCGAACGAATACATCCAGCCCCACGCACTTCACGTCCCTTTTTCCACAACCCGCTTTCCTTTGCCTTCCGGCACCATTCCCTGCTTCCGCATCCACTCCACCGCCGAAAAGAACTTGTCGCGTTCGATCTTCATCTTCTCAGGATGCCAGTTCTCCCGCGACTCATAAACGATTTGCTCGTCGGTCGGCTGTTTGCCATCCAACAAAAGATTGTTCCATGCGGCAAACACCGTCGCGACAATCTCCGCCTGCTGCCACTTCATCGGCAGCATCCATTGCAGTAGCCGATCGACATCCGCGCAGCGCTCGCCCAAAGCCGTGCGGGTCTTCTCAATCAGCCGGTCAAACCCGCCAAGTTTCTGTACCCGATACGCGCCGCCAGAAACCCGTCTAAAGTCAAAACAGTTCGTCTTAAGAGCGCGATGCTCAACTTTTTTGAGGTGATTGAAATCATTCGGG
Organism: Tepidisphaeraceae bacterium; assembly: GCA_036794395.1. Classification (GTDB taxonomy): domain Bacteria; phylum Planctomycetota; class Phycisphaerae; order Tepidisphaerales; family Tepidisphaeraceae; genus DASXMX01. The sequence goes on from DAIRGS010000279.1 coordinate 5,735, forward strand.
CCTGCCGCATCCTTCACCGGCTTCCGGCCCAGATCGATCCCGAGCCGTGCCTCGATCATGTGTGCAATCTTCTCGGCCTTCACGTGAGCGAAGTTTTCAGCCTTCCCCTTGACCTCATGCAGTTGACACGCCATCGCAAGAATGCCGGCGTGCAGGTCGGCCGTGCTAATGTTCGGGAGGGTCGCGGGAAATGGGACGGTAGCCGTAACCGCCTCTACTGTTTCCTCGGCAGTCAGTTGACCGCTAAACGCCTGGTGCAGCATCGATTTCTTCAACGCCTCCAGCGCGGCGAGCTTCCGCTCGTAGATGCCCGCAAGGCGTTGGGTTTCCTCTTGGAGAGATTCAACAGTCTCCACAACCTTGGCCTGTGCCTGGACAGACGTCGGAATCGGAATGGGTATCGAGTTCAACGCCTTCTGGTTAAGTTTCGGCTGCGCCGCGCCGGTGATGTATTCGTCAAGCTTGATGCTCTCCAAGTAGAACTCCACGAATCGCTGAGTCGCAATGTCGTCAAACTTCAGGATGTGCGCGTGGTTGTTCACCCAGTATTTTCCGGACACCGAGAAAGCGATGGGCGACGACCTCGCAAGTAAGTTTGCCCCATCTTCAGAGACGAGTAGTCTGTCACCCTCAAATATGTAATCGCCGACATAATCGACGATACCCGAAGCGCCGTAATACGGATATTCGCCGCTCGTTCGGACGTTCTTGGTAATAGGCACGCGCTTGCTGTCGAGGTTGGTCGAGATTTTATCAACCGTTGTCTCTACCCACCCCTCTCCCCGCTGCGTGAACACAGATTGCGCGTGGCTTTCAAAAAGGGCGCGGGCATTTTGGAGGTTCTTTTCGGTGTTGACTTTGGCGGTGGCGATGGCGTCAAACGCTTCGTCAAGAATGGCGACGATCCGCCGCTGTTCGGGGAGGGGGGGAGTTGGAATAATCAGCCCCAAGACCTGGTCGCGTGAGATCCCCGGAATTGCAGCGCCGGTTGAGGCAGATTGAAAATGATCGAACGTGGAGCTGAGAAACAGATAAACATATCGCGGATTGGCCCCAGATACCCGGACTGCCATTAGCTGCCGACTTATCGCGATTTCATCGAGATCCAGGAGATTGATCTTTCCGACACCAGAGCCTTTGACGGTGATCAGAATGTCGCCGGCGTTGGCTTTGACAATTGGAAATTCGGTCCACTTTGAAACTACCGGATGGACGGAGCCAAAATCCGACGGGCCAGTCAGATAACCCACACCACGAGAATCGGTGTTGTAGTCCTTTGCATCAATATGCCGCCCGGATATCAGCTGGCACATCTGGCCCAGCGTGTTGGCCTGCCACCCGTTCTTCATAGCAGCGCCTTGATGTTCCCCAGCACTTCCGCGCTCTCGGCGTCCAATGCTGCGATCTCATCCAGAATTTGTTTCGGGCTACGGTGCGCGATTTCTTCGCCGCCGCTCGGGTTCTTCACGGAGAGGTCAAAAGTGCTTTGGTCAATCACCTTGGCGTCAGCGCTCCAGCTCTTCGGCGAATCGGCGAAGGTCTTTTGCAAAGTGACGAATTCCGCCAGATCCCCATCATTCAGCGGGTTGGTCTTGCCGAGATTCCGGCCGGGATCGAGTTGGTAGAACCAAACCTTGCGCGTCTTGCTGCCTTTTTCGAAGAAGAGCACGACTGTTTTCACTCCCGCACCCTGGAACGTTCCGCCGGGACAATCGAGGACCGTGTGGAGGTTGCAGCTTTCCAGGAGCAACTTGCGCAGGCTCACGGACGCATTGTCGGTATTTGATAGGAATGTATTTTTGATGACGACGCCGCCGCGCCCGCCGGCTTTGAGGATTTTGATGAAGTGCTGAAGAAAGAGAAATGCGGTTTCGCCGGTGCGGATCGGGAAGTTCTGCTGGACTTCCTTTCGCTCCTTGCCGCCGAACGGCGGATTGGCCAATACAACGTCGTAGCGGTCTTTTTCCTGAATGTCGGCGAGGTTCTCGGTCAGCGTGTTGGTGTGAACGATGTTGGGCGTTTCGATGCCGTGGAGGATCATGTTCATGATCGCGATCACATATGCCAGACTCTTTTTTTCCTTGCCGTAGAATGTCCGCTCCTGAAGCGTTTTCTCCTGGCTTGTCGTCCTCTTAGGGTTTTGCTTGCGCAGATAATCGAATGCCTCGCACAGGAAGCCCGCCGAGCCCACCGCTCCATCGTAAATCTTTTCGCCAAGCTGCGGAGCCGTCACGCGCACGATTGCGCGGATGAGCGGACGGGGCGTGTAATACTCGCCGCCGTTGCGGCCGGCGTTGCCCATGTTCTTGATTTTCGCTTCGTAGAGGTGGGAGAGCTCATGCTTCTCGGTCTGCGAGCGGAAGCGGAGGCCGTCGATGATGTCGAGTATTTCCCGCAGGTTGTACCCGCTGGAAATCTTGTTTTTGATTTCGCCGAAAATCTGGCCGATTTTGTATTCGATGGTGTTGGGGCCTGAGGCCTTGGCGGTGAAGCCGTGCAGATACGGGAATAGTTTCTGGTTGACGAAGTCGCGGAGATCATCGCCGGTCTGAGCGGCGTTGTGATCGATTTCGCCAGTGGCCGTTTTGGGCGCGGCCCACGTGTCCCACCGATATGGCTTGTCGAGAATGTAGGCATAGCGCTTGCCATCGAGGCGGGCCTCGGCGGCTTTGTCTTCTTCGAGTCCGTCGAGGTATTTCAAAAACAGGAGCCAGGAAGTCTGCTCGGTGTAATCCAGTTCGGTGGTGCAGCCGGCTTCTTTCCACAATACATCGTCGATGTTCTTAAATGCCTGCTCAAACATGGGTTTTGCGGGAAGCCGCCCTTACGGAGATCTGATTTGCCCCGACCGTCACGATCCCTCTTGTACCGGTCTGGCTGAGGTGATCCAAATAATTCACGATCTGCTCGTGCCACCGTTAAGTGAATTGTTGGTAGATTTTCAACCATCGAAGCAGCAAATAGCAGCTATGCGACAGGTGCAATGTGTCAGAAACGTTTCCATGAGCCTTTACGGCATCACTGAGGCCTAACGCAGCTTTTTGTAAGAGGTCTGGCGCTTGGAATTCCCCCCTCACCCCAACCCGCTCGCGGGGGCGTGTCATTTCCCACAAGTGATCTGGGTTGCGAAAATCGCTCGAAAGAACCCCCTCCCTACCCTCCCCCGGCGTACCGATGGAGGGAGGAAACTACGGCATTTCAGGGGGGAACGCGTAGTGCGAAATGACAAGCCCTGGGGGGAGAGGGGGTAAAAGGGCGCGCCCGACGCGCATGCACGATTGCCTCGCGGCGTCCCCTTGACATCACCCCCAAATGCGAGACAATCCCTCCCCTTTTCCAGATTTCGGAGCATTCGGAGCATCATGTACGCAATTATTGAAGACG
>DAIRGS010000280.1:0-9101 GCA_036794395.1 Tepidisphaeraceae bacterium
ATCCTGGCCTAGTCGCCGGCGGCGGCCCCGTCGCCGACTTTTTGCAACCCCCCGTCGTCAAGCCCGGCTCAGGCTTTACCGCCCCAACCCCCCAGCCCGCCCCAATCGGAGCCGGTTTCGGCGTCAAAGATCTCGCCATCGCTCGCTTCGATGTCGTCCCCTACCAGACCTTCACCACCACCTTTCTGGCCGGCGTCGTCGCCTTCCACTCCAACGGCATCGCCCGTGTCTCCTTCTCCGCCAACGGCGGACCCTGGGTCGATGTCAAACAAATGACCCTCAACCCCCAGACCAACGTCAAAGAGTACGTCGCCGCCCTCAACGCCCCCGATTTCCCCGACGGCCAACTCGAACTCCGCGCCATCGCCTACCCCACTCAGGGAACCCCGCGCGTCCTCGATCCACTGTTTCTGAATGCCGACTCCCACGCCACCCTCCCCACCCTCGCCCGCTTCGTCTCCCCCACCGGCTCCGACACCACCGGCGACGGCACCCAATCCAAACCCTTCGCCACTCTCGTTAAAGCCGCCTGGAATATCCAACAAGCTTCCCCCTCCCACACCGCCGACAATGGAACCGTCTACCTCCAAGCCGGGGATTACAACTACGGAACGGCCACGTGGCCAAATATACCGGTGACATCAACGGGTTGGGTGACCTTCAAACCCGCACCCGGGGTGTCGCAGAGCGCGGTTAGAATTGTGTCGGCGTCCCCCGACGGACTCAGGACCGGGCTGGTCCATCTCGTTGGACTCACCGTCGCACCCGTTACAGGCCCCGTGCTCACATCTACTTCCGGCATTGGCGCAAGTCTTTGGGTGGACAATTGCAGGCTGATTGGTCAGGGCGCCACAAATACTCAGCTCTGGACAAATGGATTCGATCATCAGTACGTCACAGGCACCGAAATCTCGAATTCGCGTGATGGAATGGTTGGTGCTGATCTGGCCCGTGGCGTAAATGTTCACGATATAGGTGAGGGCGCGTTTAACGACACGGCCCTGCTCGTGAATTGCACCGCATCAAACATAGACTCCACGGGCACAACCTTCCATCCGGACGTGCTATTCCTCTACGGACGTAATGACAATGCGATTGCTTACGGTCTTACCGCTGTCGCCGGCATCAAGGCGCAAGGCATGTTCATCCGAACATCGTCAAATAAGGCAAGCAACATCGCTTGGGTCAACTGCAATGTGAATAATCAAGCCCCGACACCCGGCGTCTTGCAGGTCTTCGAAGCCTGCAGCGCGACAAACAACCTGCTGGTCGACCAAAGCAGCTTCGTCGGTCCTGCTCATTTTCGGACGGATTTGGGATTCAGCGCTCTCGACGTCATCATACGTCAAACGACTTTTTCCGGTGGTCTTGCCGCACCGGGCATACTCGATGGGGTGAGTTACATTTGACGCGCACGCCAACCCACAATCACTGTGCCGATCTCCAGGCCACCCACGATTTCACTAAACCGAAGAATCCTTCCCGCATAACCTGTCCGTCGGGAAACAGCACGGCTACCTCGGCGCGCGTCATTAGTCGTACGTCCGAAACGACTCGCAGAGCATCGATCGGATTGGGGCAACGTCCGTTCCATCCGCACGCACGCCGCTGAAGAATCGCAGCCCGGACTCCAACCGGGAGCCACTGCCATCCAGGGAAATGAAAGTGCGGTTCAACCGGGAACCAATAATTTGGGGTCTGCACCCAGTAGCCGCGCCCAACCCGCCGAACCTCGTCTGCCATCGCTTTTTGACGTTCGATCGTACCCAGATGCTCGATGACTGAATTGCTGAACACGAAATCAAAACTGGCATCACCAAACTCGCTCAGGTGCGTCGCATCCCCCGCTGCCGATCTGATGTTTTCGTGCCGCTGCGGCTCTGCGGTCAAGTTGACCAGGGTAATAGCAATACCCGCGCGCTCTGCCCAGCCGCGCAGTTCCCAAAATCGCGTCGTACCTCCCACATCCAGAATACTCACCGGCTTTGCCAGATTTGCGACCATCGCCTCAAAACGCTCAAGCCGCTTTTGACGCATACGATTAGAAAGGGACTTCGGGTCATATGCGTTGGCGAATCGAGAAATCAAAGAAGGCATTACTCATCCGTTTTAGATGATAGATCTCGGATATGTCATCAATTTCGATGCGGATTCATAGCAATGCCACTATGATTTTTTCGAATAGGCGCCTCGAGGATCCATGTTGCGCTCCCGATCATAAAAAAGAAATATGTTAACGATGTAACCCAGAAATGGACGGTGGCGGCCGCTAACGCAAGGCTAAGCATGCTCACGATCCACCCCTGGCGCAGTTGCGATACGGTCCGCGGTAGATTCCGCTTCTTCTGAATTGAGAATAAGACCAAAATAAATGCGGCCGCGAGGAAGCCTAAGCCCGGTACACCATGACGCATGGCCGTGAGCAGCCAGAAATTATCGACACTGGCCGGGATCCAATTGGGTCGCGCCCAGTCTCCATAGCCAATGCCAAAAACGGGATGAGCGCGCACATTGGAAGTTCCCGCGTCCCAAATCGCCTGCCGCATATAAGCAGTCTGCGGATCGAGCGAGATTCGGCCAACTATTGCCATGACTGGCCCGCGATTCGAGAATATTGCAGCTACTGAGAACATGATTATCAAAAACAACACAAAGGCCTTCCATCTTCCTTTCCATTTTGCCAACACAGCGTCCCAAATAATCAAAATACCCTGTACGCCGATTGAGAGAAACGCGACCGTCGACATTGACATCACGGTACTGATGACGATGAAGAGACTCACCACGATTTTCCGAAGATTTGAAGTCCCGCGATTCAAGGTGTACCACGCAAGGCCAAGCGAAGTCGCGCAAAAAATCCCGTATAGAATTGGATGACGGAACGGCCCGTACGCGCGCGTGAGTCCAAGCCGAACCTCCTTACTCATATAAATCTCTTCGTCTGTCCATTTGCCAAATAGATTTGCAAAATAGTGCACGCCGGTCACCGCCTCTGGAATAGTCAGCACCGACAGCCCCACAACCATCAACGTGTAAAACCGCACCCATCCAATGAAGTCGCTCTCGCGCCGTAAATAAACTCGGGCGATTAAATATGGGCCCACGGTTTCGACGACATAAATTCCCCCGGATTTGACCGCAACGGAAAGACCATCATTCACCGCGAGCGTTAATACTGCCCAAAGAGAATGAAGCACAATGAGCCCGTCGACTAATCGCAGCCGTCCAGCTCTACCAGCTACCAGCATGAAAGCGCAGGGCAGGATGGACAACAGCAACAACACGCGCTGTACCGACAAATTAATCGTGTCAATGCGAAACTGCGCCTGCGGCGGGGCCAGCATGGAAATAAAGAACAATGCAACCAGCCAGGGAATCCTGGGCTTGATTGCCGCGCGTGACCGGGCAGTCCCCCGCCTGGAAGCAATCCTCTGGCTGGGAATGGAATCCTGCCCCCGCGAACCGCCGACCATGTCGTGCTCCAGACTCACTGAACACACCGGTCACGCGTTTCCGCCAACTTAACGGTCCCTTCATCGTAACCAAGCCGACTTGATACCGCGGCCGAGTTAATTTCCAAGTTGCTCGTAAGTTCGCGCCGCAGCATTTTCCGTTTCGTCACCCGCAACCAATATCTCAGGAGCGGGAGTCCGGTCTTCGTCACAGGCATAATCAAGGTCGCGATCGGCAGCCGCTCCCACCATTTTGTCTGCATGTAACGATATGATTCCGCCCATGTCGGCCCGAGATAGCCGTGGACCGGGCTGTTGTGAACTACCGGGCAGTCGACAACATAAGACTTCATCCCCCGCGTCGCGGCGATTTGGATCATATCCGCGGCATACAAATGGAAAGCCGGCAAGCGGGGGTCAAATCGAAGGCCCGCCGCAGTGCGCATGACCAGAACCAGCTCGTCCATCGCAACCACCTCCGAATATCCCCCCGTCAGCACGCCGATCCGTCCCCGTGGATCCCAGACTTCTCCCACCAGTCCATTCGAGCGATCAAGGCCTATTATCCCGATCAAACCCCAGTTCGAATCCTTCTTTTCAATCTTTCGAATCCCAGCCAAAATCCTTGATATTGATGGGGCGGGCAGATAAACGTCTTGATGGACAAACAAAATGACATCCGCAACGACCCCGTCCAATGCGGCGTTGTAAGCAATTGAAGCCGACTCGCGACGGACTTGCTTATGAAGTGGTATCTCACCGCTGACAATCGCTGGCGACCGCGCAAGATTTGCCTGCAAGATGTCTTCACGATTCACTGCCGACACCACGGCGACTCTCAGACTATTTGGCGCAGCACCGGTCAATAGAAGCCTCCGCCGAAACAGTCCGCCTGCCACCGTTTATCCGCGCTCTCACCGCGGGCGGGCCGCCAGCCTGCGACCATCGCCGCCGCGCGCACGATCCGACGCGGTGAAGGCCAATCCGCCAGCGACCGCAGAATGCGCCTCCGACCACCCGCCACCCCGCGATCGATCGCAGCCGCCCCCATCATACTTCGGCAGTTCCCCATGGCACGCCGTATTTCGCAAGTCTCCATCAGACTTCGCGCAGGCAAGTTCAACATCCTCGCATATGACCTCAGCAAACTACCGTACGCCTCCACCGGCCGCTTCCAATATTGCTGCGAAACATTCTCATCGTTCACAACTTCTCTGAAATGTATCCACTGCGGATCTCGCACGACCGCCCAGCCTCCGCGCAAAGAAATACGCGACCACAAATCGAAGTCCTCAAACTCCTGGCAATTGACGTCGAACCTCCCCGCCTCATTCAACACATCTCGTCGAACCATCACCCCCGACGTCACGGGCTGAAGCAATAGGGCGGAAATACCATTCAATGATGTCACCGGCCCCTCGCGAGGCCAACGGAATTGCCGCGTGCCGAAGATGTCTCTATCAGGCCCCGAAGACCGTATCAGCCCATTCGCCGCCGCAGCCACAGCCATAGGAAACTTTTCGAGCGCTTTCACCTGCTCCTCTACCATGCGCGGAAGCCACTGATCGTCGGAATCGAGAAATGCGACAAAATCGCCGGACGCCAGCTCGATACCACGATTGCGAGCGGAGCTTACGCCGCAATTGGGTTGTGTCACGCAGTGAATTTGGTTCCCGTAACGCAATAAGGCGTCAGAAGTGCGATCGGTCGAGCCATCGTCGACAACAATTAACTCGTCAACCTGCAGCGACTGCTCCATCACACTGTTAATTGCGCGGGTAACCAACTCCACGCGATTAAAGGTAGGTATCACCACGCTAATTGAATGGCTGCTTCCCCTCATATCAGTGCTCTCGACTCAACAACGCATAAAGGGGGCGTCCAATTGCTCCGAGATAGGACCCAACGAGTAGACGCCAGGATTTCAATGATCTCGGATCGATGGTAACGGCCGTGCGAGCATGTTTTCGCGCTACGCGATAACACCGGCTCCAGTATGCGTTGCGCACCCAGGATCTGACGACATCTGCCTCCGTTCCATCGCTACAGTCTTCCGCTCGCACCTCCAACGGTTCTAAGCCGCGCCGCTCACGTGCCTCGTTGGCAGCAATGTGCATCATCTGAATTTGCTTCGAACTTCGCATGTGCGAGACACTTTGAAGGTGGACCCTGTACTCAAGTACCGACGTCGAAAGATTCGTCAGCCGGCCTACTTCTCCAAGCCGTAACCACAAATCCACATCTTCAGCTGGCTCGAAGGCAATACGATAACCACCGACTTTCAAAACCGCGTTTCTTCGAATCATTGCCGCGGGATGAGTGATCATTCCCCCCCTCGCGTCCAGATGAAAGGCGTCGATAACCTCATGCTCAATGCGCCGATCAGGCATAGGTCCGATGCGATCTCCATCAGGATCTATAAGACACACCTGCCCTCCCACCGCAACCACCTCCGGCCTGCCCTCAAGCAATTCCACCTGCTTCTCAAACCGCTCGGGATAACTCACATCATCCGAATCCATCCGCGCCACGAACTCCCCCCGCGCCAAACCCAGCCCCTCATTCAATGCCACCGAATACCCCGTATTCGCCCGGCTCACCAGCCGGATCCGCGAATCCCTGGCTGCGTACCGTTCCAGAATCCCCTTGGCTCCGTCCGTCGATCCATCGTCAATGATGATGAATTCAAAATCCCCAAACGTCTGCCCCAGTATGCTCTCCACCGCCAGCGCGACATACCGCTCCGTGTTGAACACGGGCATCACCACCGACACCTTGGGATCGCTCGTTCCCATCAAACACTACACATTCCCCCACCCGTTCCTGATCGTTTAGCCGCCCCGCTTGCGGGGCGTTCTCAGACCGCGTTATTCAGTATCCAACGAGACCGCAACGTGCGATGCCGTGATCCCCTCCGGTCGCATCCCGGTCACCCGCGCCGGCACTCCCATCGCAATTGCCTTCTGGGGAACCGACCGCGTCACCACCGCCCCCGCCCCAATCACGCATCCATCCCCCAGAGTCACCCCATCCAGAACTTTCACCCCCGTCCCCAGCCAGCAGTCCCGCCCAATCTCAATCCCCACCTTCCGCAACGGCTGCATCCGCATCGACGTCTCGCACACTTCAATCCCATGATTCGACGGAATGATCACGCAATGCGCCGCGATCATCGTATCCTCCCCCACCCGCAAACCACCCTGCCCATACAACACACAGTACGGCCCCAAATAGACCCGATCCCCAACCTCGATCGATCCCCCATACGTACTCAGAATCGCGCCCGGCAATATCTCCACCCCATCCCCCACCGAAATCGACCCACCCGAGTTCAGATCGAAGATCGCGGACTTATGAATCCAACACCCCTTCCCAATCCGAATCCCGAGCCGATGCCGCAGCCACCACAGCCGCACCGCATGCCGCACCCGCACCGCCCAGCGTCGCACCCGAGGAATCCACATTCCTTCCTCACGCGTCCTACGGGTTGTCCCATTTGATTCCACCGAATCCACTATATCCGATGCGAAAACAATTAGAGGCCAGTCTCATTCACGTTGACACCATGGGCCTTCAGGGTGTTCAGTTGGACAACCTTGGCCGTGTCCGCGTCCTCGACGATATCGCTGTGACACGCCGCCTTCTGCCCCTTGTGGGCCAGTCGGTGGATTTCATCCGGGCTCAGCACACCCCGCTGCTTGAGGATTTCAGCACCGCCGGCGCTGACGCCTGGTGATGCTAGTGCGCGCTTGGCGGGTTGGGATTCTTCGTCCTTGCCGCTGTAGAAATCGGTGATTTCCTTGCTGATGCGCACCGAGCACCAGTCATGCCCGCACATGGCGCAGAAATCGGTATCGACTTCCAGATCCTCGTCGTGATACGCACGGGCGAGCTCGGGGTCGAAGCTGAGATCAAAATGCTTCTGCCAGTTCAGAGCGGCTCGGGCCTTGGTGAGTTCATCGTCGCGGTCGCGTGAGCCGGGAATGCCTAATGCGACGTCCGCCGCGTGGGCGGCGATCTTGTAAGCCACGCAACCCTGCTTCACATCATCTTTCTTGGGGAGTCCGAGATGTTCCTTGGGCGTCACGTAGCAGAGCATGCTCGCGCCGTGATAGCCCGCGGCAGTAGCGCCGATGCAGCTTGTGATGTGGTCGTAACCGGGGAACACATCGGTGACCAGCGGGCCAAGGACGTAGAACGGCGCGCCGTGGCAGAGCTTGCGCTGGAGCTTCATGTTGTATTCGATCTGATCGAACGGCACGTGGCCGGGGCCTTCGACCATGACCTGAACGCCCTTGGCCCAGGCGCGCTCGGTGAGTTCGCCGAGGGTGGCGAGCTCGCGAAGTTGGGCTTCGTCGGTGGCGTCGGCGAGGCCGCCGGGGCGGAGGCCATCGCCCAGGGAGAAGCTGACATCGTATTCGCGCATGATGTCGCAGATGTCGTCGAAGATTTCGTACATGGGGTTCTGCTTGTTGTGGGTGAGCATCCACTTGGCCAGAAGCGAACCGCCTCGGGAGACGATGCCGATCAGGCGCTTGCGGACGAACGGCAAATGCTCGCGCAAAACTCCGGCATGAATGGTGAAGTAATCGACGCCCTGTTTGGCCTGTTTTTCCAGCTCCTTCAGAATGACGTCGTAACTGAGGTCTTCGATCGTGCGGCCGATGATCATCGAGTAAATCGGGACGGTTCCAATCGGCACCGTCGAGTTCTGGATAATCGCCTCGCGGCACTCGTCGAGATTGCCGCCGGTGGAGAGGTCCATGACGGTGTCCGCGCCCCAGCGCTCGGCCCACTTGAGCTTTTCAACTTCTTCGTGCGTGCCGGACGAAACGGGCGATGCGCCCATGTTGGCGTTGATCTTGGTCAACGATGCCCGGCCAATTGCCATGGGCTCGAGCTTGTATTGAAGGTGAACTTTATTGGCGGGAATGATCATGCGGCCGGCGGCCACTTCGGCGCGGATCTGCTCGGCGCTGAGGTGCGGCTCGCGGAGGGTGACGCGCTTCATCTGGGCGGTCACGCGGCCGATGCGGGCTTCTTCGAGCTGCGTCTTGCCCTCGTGATCCCGCCGGGAGGCGAAATCCATGGCGGTGACGGACGAGACGTCCGGCATGCCGGGCGTGTCGGGGGAGCTGTATGTGCGTGCGGTTCCGATCTTTCCCGGGTTGGCGAAGGAGCCGGGCGTTGTTCCCTGTCGTTCCGTGGATGGATTGTCGCCGACGGGCGGTAGAGCAAAGGAGGTTTCGGAGGAGACAGGAGACGGATTCATGACTTCCCTTTCACAATCGATTCTCGTGATCCGGAGCCGGTTGAAATCTCAAATTCGAAATCTCAAATCTCAAATTCGAAATCTCAAATTTCAGTTCTCAAATTTCAGTTCTCAGATCTCAAATCTGAAATTTGAGATTTCAGATTTTCAAGCGGGAAGGGGTGACGAACGGAGATGGGATCTCGCGCATCGCTTCCCTTCGCCGGTACGGTCCGGATCAGGTTCCAAGGGTTTACTCTCAGGCCGCGGCCAAGTGGCAACAGCCACCCCTAGCGAACGTGGAGTGAAGTGTAGGTTTATGAGGCGCATCGAGCAAGCCGGGGGGTGTTGGGGGGAAGGCACAAGGAATAAAGTGACGGAGTGACGGAGTGACGAAG
>DAIRGS010000281.1:0-9093 GCA_036794395.1 Tepidisphaeraceae bacterium
CACTCTGCCGCCTGCCTTCCCACCATTAAAGATGGGGTTTATGTAACGCTCACGACCGTTTCGGTGCGGTGGCGATGGAGGCCGCCTGATTACTGTATGGCGGGGTTCGTTTTGCATATTGCGATCACGACCGGTTGGACAAACGCCGGCGACACATGAAGCCGTCGAAACATCAACTGGCGATTGAGCGCGCCGGTGAGTGGAGAAAGGGTTTCAAAAGACGTGGTTCCTCCGTCGACTTTGCGAACGAGGATATCGCCGGCGTTGCCGCGATGATCGGGGTAATAGGTTTCATAGGGAGTATCTTGAGGTTCATCGTAGAACAGGTCGTAGGCGGCATCTCCACCGGCCTGGGTGACGGCTTGTTCAGCCGCGGCGACGATTTGCGGCACGCTGGCGACGGGCGCGGTGTGGGTGAGATCGATTGTTTTAAATATACGGCGGTAGAGCAAGCCGTTGCAGAGGGCGGCCAGCGGCGCATCGTCTGCGCGGGTCCAGAGCTTGAAGCAATGCAGCATGGAGACGTCGTCGAGATCGGTGAATTCTTCGGCGGTGAGCAGCTGGCCGAGCAGTGATTTGTAGACCCCATCATCGCGCGGCGGCCATTCAAGGCGTTCCTGAACGGCCAGCCGTTTGGCGCGCTGAAGGGCGAGCTTAACCATACCCTCGGCGCTTCGGACGACCTTGTGAAAATAGACGTTGTGATACATGTGATAGCGCGACTGGAGGTATGCCTCGACCGCGCTGACGCCTTTCCACGTGACCGCCAGCCGGCCGGAGGCTTCATCGATGGTGAGGGCGTGGAGGAGCCAGCCCAGGTCGTAATCTCCATACCGGCTGCCGGTCATGAGATTGTCGCGGAGGAGATAGTCGAGGCGGTCGGCATCGAGCTGGCTGGAGAGGATGTCGCACAGGAACGGGCGATCGGATTGACCTTCGACAAATCGGGCGACGCGTGTGGGCAGGGCGGCATCGTGGGTCGCGAGAACGCGGTGGACTTCGCTGGTGGAGTCTTCGATCACGCGGGTGGTGATTTCTTCGTGGTCGAAGCCGCTCACACGTTCGAAGACGTGACTGAAGGGGCCGTGCCCCAGATCGTGAAGAAGAGCGGCCGCGAGGCAGAGGGTTTCTTCTTCTTCAGAGATTTCAAAAGACCGGCGGAGCTGCTCGATCATTTTGCGCGCGGTTTCCATGACGCCGAGGCTGTGGCTGTAGCGGGAATGATCGGCGCCGGGATAGGCGAGGCTGGCAAAGCCAAGCTGGCGGATGCGGCGAAGCCGCTGGAACTCGGCGGCATTGATCAGACGGAAGAGTAGGCCGTCGACGGGGCGGTCGAGGCGAAATGCGATGACGTCGTGGACGGGGTCTCGGATGAGTTTTTCGGGCATAATGTTGCCGCCATGACGATCCTATACGAAATTTGCCTTGACGGGTGCTGGATTGACCCGCCATCGTTTTTTGCTATGATTTTGTGGATGTTCGCTGCTGCAATCATTATTCGGCCGATTATCATTGCCTCGGAAAACCGTGGGTAGGGCCGGATCTTGTTTACGAATCCAATCGAGCCCTGCCCCATGCGGCAGGGTTTTTTGTTTGTGTGACTTTCGGCAAATGCCACTTGAAGGTGTTTTATGAACGACCGACGCCGGATCGAGATTTACGATACGACCCTGCGGGATGGAACCCAGGGCGAGGGGTTTAATCTTTCGCTCCAGGACAAGCTGATGATTGCACAGCGCCTGGACGATCTGGGCGTGGATTACATTGAAGGCGGGTTTCCGCTGTCCAATCCGAAAGACGCGGCGTTCTTCCAACAGATTCGGGAGATGCCGCTGAAGCACGCGAAGATCAGCGCGTTCGGCATGACCCGTCGGCGCGGAATCAAGGCCGAAGATGATCCCGGGATGAAGGCGCTCCTGGATGCGCAAACTCCCGTGGTAACGCTGGTGGGCAAGACGAGCGATTATCAGGCGAAAGCGGTGCTTGGGGTATCGCCCGAGGAGAACCTTCAGATGATCGCCGATTCGGTGCTGCTGATTCGCCAGGCGGGGCGGCAGGTGGTTTACGATGCCGAGCATTTCTTCGACACGTATAAGTCCAATCCGAAATACGCGCTGGCGACGCTGCTTGCGGCACAGGAGGCCGGGGCGTCGGTGCTGGTTTTGTGCGATACCAATGGCGGGGCGATGCCGGAACTGATCGCCGAGGCGACGGCGGCGGTGAAGAAGGAGACTTCGACGCGACTGGGAATTCATCCGCACAATGACGCTGGGGTGGCGGTGGCGAACGGGCTGGCCGCGATCGGCGCGGGGGCGACTCACGCGCAGGGGACGATCAATGGTGTGGGCGAGCGGTGCGGCAATATGGATCTGCTGCCGCTCATTGCGAATATCACGGTGAAGTACAATTTGGACTGCCTGCGACCGGGCCGGCTGGCCAAGCTGACCGAGGTGAGCCGGTATGTGTATGAGACGGCTAATCTCAATTTGGTCCCAGGGCAGCCGTATGTGGGCAGCAGCGCTTTTGCACATAAGGGCGGGATGCACGTGCATGCGGTGCAGAAAGATGCCAGCACGTATGAGCATGTAGCGCCGGAAACGGTCGGCAATTCTCGAAAAATCCTGATCAGCGAGATGTCGGGGGCGAGCAACATCGCGGCTAAGGCAGGGCGGAAGTTTGATATCGAATCGGACAAGGTGACACTCCGCCGGGTTTTGGAGAAGGTGCAGGAGCTGGAGAATGTGGGTTACCAGTTTGAGGCGGCTGAGGCGAGTTTCGAGCTGTTGCTGAGGAAGGAAATCGGGCGATACCGGGAGTTCTTCCAGCTCGATCATTACCGCGTCACGGTTCTTAAGACGGCAACAGGTGTTCCGGTGTCGGAAGCCACAGTGAAGATTCGAGTCAACGGTCAGGCAGAGCATCACGTGGCGGAGGGCGATGGGCCGGTGAACGCGCTGGATAAGGCGCTACGCAAGGCGCTGTCGGGACATTATGCGGCGATCGATCAGGTTCATTTGATCGATTACAAGGTACGCGTCATCAATTCCAAGGACGAGACGGCGGCCCAGGTGCGCGTCATCGCGGAATGCCGGCGAGATCGCCCGGATGGATCGAAGGAGATCTTCGGCACAACCGGGGTCAGCGGAAATATCATCGACGCAAGTTGGCAAGCTTTGGTGGATGCTTACGACTATCATTTGGTGCATGTGGAGGAAGCCGTCCTGAACAAGGAGCAGTTAGATGTCCCTACTCACTCTTGAAGGAACCTATAAGGACGGGAAGATCAGCCTCGTAGATCCGCCCGCGGGCGTTGTTGAATCGCGGGTCATTGTTACCTTTCTCACCATCGAGCGAGAGCATCTTAAGCCCCAGATGATGACTTACGGACAATTTCGCGCGGAAGGCGCGCCGATGGCGACCGAGGAGGATTTCAAAGCTGCCGAATGGCACCCGAAGCCGGAGGATCTGGATGTTTGACGGCTACGTGGTCGATGCCCACGCGTTGATCTGGCATTTGGAAGGTAACCCAAAGCTTGGTAGCGCGGCCCGGTTAGTAATGTCCGATCCTGGTGCAAATCTGTTTCTTCCCGCAATCGCCTTGGCGGAGGCATGTTACATCGTCGAAACCGGGCGCGTGATGATCAAAAGCGGCAAGGTCCTGCTGCACGCGGTTGATCGCGATCCGCGGGTTCAAATTGTGCCGCTCGACCGTGGGATCATAGAAACATGTTTGTCCGTCAGGACGGTGAGCGAAATGCACGACCGGCAGATCGTTGCAACAGCGGTCCACCTCGCCACCGGAGGGTTGACGGTTGCAATCTTGACCAAAGACGCCGATATTTCCGCATCCGGCGCGGTGCCCGTGATTTGGTAGGTGTTGATGGCGGCCTTGGAAGACATTTCCCCGCAGCGTTTTCCCCGCCACATCGCGGTGATTATGGATGGCAATGGTCGGTGGGCGGTAACGCGCGGTTTGGAGCGGGTGCGGGGCCATCAGCAGGGGGCCAGGACGGTTCGCAACGTCGTCACCGAATGTGCCCGGCTGCGAGAGCGGCATGGCGGGCCGGACTATCTGACGCTTTATTCCTTCAGCCTTGAGAACTGGAAGCGGCCGACGGGCGAAGTTTCTTTTCTGATGCAGATGTACATCGACTATCTCCGCCAGGAACGGGCGACGATGATGGAGAACAACATCCGCTTCCGGCAGATCGGGCGGCTGGAGAATCTCCCTGAGCCGGTGCTTGAAGAAGCGGCTATTACCCTTGAAGAGACGCGAAATAACACCGGGCTAACGCTGGTGCTGGCGCTGAATTATGGGAGCCGGGCGGAAATCAGCGATGCGATGCGCGCAATCGCCGAGGAAGTACGCGAAGGCCGGCTGCGGCCGGATCAGATCACCGAAGAAACGATCTCAAACCACCTCTACACCGCAGGCATGCCCGATCCGGATCTGCTGATCCGCACGGCGGGGGAAATGCGCGTGAGCAACTACCTGCTTTGGCAGATCAGCTATGCCGAGCTATTTGTGAGTCCGGTGCTATGGCCCGACTTTGGGGTGGAAGATCTTCATGCCGCGATTTGCTCGTTTGCATCGCGCAGTCGGCGGTTTGGGGCGTTGGATCGGACCAACACGCTTGAGCCCAAATAGACCAATCGCTGCGCGTTTCCCTCTCTTACATTTGCTCTGATTCGCCCGGTCGCATAAAACCCCGGCCCCATGGAGCGCGCGCTGCGAAACCGCCTGACGTTCGGCACGATGATGCTTGCCGGTTTGTTTGGTTTGCTTTGGCTCGATGATGTGATCGATCGTTCGACGCGGCATTGGATGCAGGCGCATTTCGGGGTGAAGTATGGCATCGGCGGGGTGGGATTGATGCTGGTGATGCTGGTGTTTCTGCCGATCGCGGTTGTGGAGTTGGCTTATCTTTTCACGGCGGAGCACGTCCGGCCGTACCGTTTCATTGCATCGCTGGGCGCGGGGGCGTTGGCACTGCACGCATTTCTTACTCAATTCCCGCCGTTTGCGCCGATCGCGGCTTCCACACTGGCGTTCATTGTGGTGTTTACCATGCTCCTGGCGGCGCTGCGGCGGGCGTGGGATCAGCAGACGCAGGATGCGATTGTCAGGATGGCGGGCACGGTACTGGCGACGCTTTACCTTGGCGGGCTGGCGTGGTTCATCATGGCGATTCGCGTGAAGCACTCCAACGTCAGCGATCTGCACAAAGGCTTTCATGGGTCGACGCTGGTGGTGCTGGTTATTCTGGTGGTGGTGAAGTCGACGGACATCGGGGCATATTTTGGCGGGCGGGCATTCGGGAGACATAAGCTCATTCCATGGCTTAGCCCGGGGAAGACCTGGGAAGGATTGTTTTTTGGATTGCTGACGTCTGCCTTGATCGCGGTGGCGTTTTCACGAGCCATTCATCAGGCCTATTGGAAAGCGGCGCTCTTTGGCGCATGCATTGGCGCGGTGGGACAGATTGGTGATCTGCTTGAAAGCCTCATGAAGCGCGATGCGGAAGTGAAGGATTCGGGGAAACTGATACCTGGGTTTGGCGGGGTGCTGGACGTAATCGACAGTCCGCTGTTTGCATCGCCTTTTGCTTATTTGTGGTTGAGCTTTTGGTTTCGGCAGTAAGTTCTGTCCGAATGTTATCCGTTCGCGAAGCCGCAAGCGGCGGAATTTTTATGCGACGATGTCGTGAACCACGTTTCCGTATACATCGGTAAGTCGGAAATCTCTGCCCGCATATCGATAGGTCAGTTTTTCGTGGTTGAGTCCCAGCAGGTGAAGGATAGTTGCGTGAAGGTCGTGGACGTGAACGGGGTTCTCAACCGCGTTCATGCCCAGTTCGTCTGAAGCGCCGTAGGTGAGCCCGCCCTTAACGCCACCGCCGGCCAGTAGCATTGAGAAGGCGGTGTGGTGGTGATCGCGGCCGAGGGGTGTTCCGGCTTTTACTTCAGCATAGGGCGTTCGCCCGAATTCGCCGCCGAGAATCACCAGCGTGTCGTCGAGCATGCCGCGGGATTTGAGATCTGAGATTAAGGCAGCGGCGGCGCGGTCGCCATCGGCGCAGAGTTTCTTGTGGCGATCGTTGTGATTGGTGTGGGTGTCCCAGGGCTGGTTGTCGTCGCTGGTGTAATAGACGGTGACGAAACGGACGCCATCTTCCACGAGGCGTCGGGCAAGCAGGCAGGAGCGGGCAAAGACGGACTTGCCGTACATGTCGCGAATGCCTTGGGGTTCGCGGCTGATGTCGAAGGTTTCCATCGCCTGTTTCTGCATCTGGAACGCGGTCTCCATTGCGCGGATCTGGCCTTCCAGTTCGGGGTCTCCCCCGCGCTGCGCCATGTGCTGGCGATTGAGTTGCGCGAGAAGATCCAACTGTTCGCGTTGCTGCGACAAATTCAGCTTTGAGTTGTGAATGTTGGCTACCAGCTTGTCCACCCGCATGTCGGAAGTCACCACTGCGGTGCCTTGAAACTCGGCGGGGAGGAAGCTGTTGCTCCAGAGGGCCGGCCCCACGACGATTTTTGGACTGGGCCGGAGCACCACGTAGCCGGGCAGGTTCTGGTTTGCGGTCCCCAGGCCATAGAGCGCCCAAGATCCCATTGAAGGGCGGATCGGCTGCACGTTGCCAGTGTGCATCTGGAGAAGCGCGGGCTCGTGATTGGGGACATCCGTATGCATCGAGCGGATGATGCAGCAATCGTCAATGACCCGCGCCAAGTGCGGCAGACTTTCGGAGACTTCGATTCCGCTTTGCCCGGCTTTGCTGAACTTCAAAGGGGATGGCATGAAGCCGCCGGTCTTGCCCTTCTTGTACAGCTTCTGGCTGGGCGTCTGGCCTTCATACTTGGCGAGTGCGGGCTTGGGATCGAACGTATCGATATGTGACGGGCCGCCATTCAGGAACAGGAAGATGACGCGTTTAGCACGCGCCGGAAATTGGGGAGATAACACTGCGCCTGAGGCGACGAGCTGGCTGGGATCGAGAAGGCCCAGCAGGCTGACCATGCCAAATCCGCCGCACATGCGTCCGAGCATTCGCCGGCGGGAGATTTCTGGAGGGGTGGGAGTTGGTTCAATCGACATAAAGCATCTCGTCTGAGGCCAGCAGGACCTGCGCGTACTGTTCCCAGCGCGACATGGACGACGTGGTGGCTCGCGAAAGGAAATTCGTTGCCAGTTCGATTTCTTCAGGCGTCGCTTCGCGGGCGTAGAGCAGGCGGTACGCTTTGGCGACGCGCGAAGCATCTGATTCGGCGGCATCTGAAGTGAGCCGGGAGGCCAGGGCTTTGGCGCGCCGCATCATGAACGGGCTGTTGAGCATGAACAGCTTTTGCAGTGCGGTTGTCGTGATCGCCCGTCGCTCAGCATGAACGTTGGCGTCGGGATAGTCGAACTGCATCAATAGATCATCGAGCTTCAGGCGGCTGACGCGGGCGTAAAGCGTTCGGCGAAGATTGGAGGGATCATCCAGTGACATTGACTTGCCGCCGCCGATGGCCAGTTCGCCGGTGACGAAGAGCGTGGCATCGCGCCATTGCTCGACGGTTAAGCGTCGCCGGTTGACTCGGCCCGCGATTTCCTCGGCCGATGTTGAGGCATCCGCGCATTGGCGGTAGGCGGATGACAGGACGATCTCGCGCACCAGCCGTTTGATTGACCAACTGCGGTCGATGAATCGCACAGCCAAATCATCGAGCAACTCTTGATCGATCGAGGCCATTCCCGAATGTCCGAAATTGCTGGGCGTTGGCACGAGTGGCCGGGCGAAGAAAATGGACCAGACGCGGTTAACCATAACGCGAGCGGTGAGCGGATTGGTCGGACTGGCAATGGCTTGGGCCAGTTCAAGTCTGCCGCTTCCTTCTTTGAACGCAGGTGGTTCGCCCGGACTCAAGATCCGAAGGAATCGTCGCGGAGCTTTAGGACCGGGCCGGTCGACATCTCCGCGTGTGAAGACGGGCAGATCCTGGGCCGGCCCATCCTGTACGATGTGCATGGTGTCGGCAGGCATCTGCTGCTCGGTCATCTTTCCTTCCAGCACCTTCCCGGCGGCGGTCTTGTTGACCATCTGCGTGCTGGCGAAGACTCCGGCCAACGCGTAGTAATCGGCTTGGGTGATGGGATCGAATTTGTGATCGTGGCATCGCGCACATGCGACGGTGAGCCCCAGAAATGTGCGGGTGACGGTGTCAACGCGGTCTTCCCATTCACTGGCCTGAACGTCGAGGCGATTGCGGTTGTAATATTTTGGGCCAAGGCCGATGAAACCGAGTGCGGCCTGGTCTTCGGGGGAGGCTTGGGGCGATTTGTCCGCCGCGAGTTGATCGGTCACGAATTGGTCGTACGGCAGATCGCGGTTGAAGGCGTTTACGACCCAGGCGCGATATCGCCAGGCGTTGGGATAGAAGAACTGAGTATCGTTGCCGACCTGATGGGCCTGATCCTCGGCGTAGCGAGCCAGGGGCAGCCACATACTTGCCATTCGTTCGCCGAACGCGGTTGAGGCGAGCAATCGATCAACCATATTTTCGTACGCATGAGCGGTTTGATCGGACAGAAAAGATTCGACTTCTTCAGGCGTTGGCGGGAGGCCGGAGAGGTCGAACGTTGCACGCCGGATCAATACGCGGGGATCAGCTTGGGCCGAGGGCTGTATGCCGCGTTGCTCCATCCGACTCAGCACGATGTAATCCATTGGCTGTCGGGGCCACGCCACCTGCTTAACCGAAGCGGCTGGCTTGGGAGCGGGCAAACGAAACGACCAGAAATTCTGTGCTTTGGGCCAATCGATGGAGACATCGCTGGTTGCCGGTAGCGGCGGCGATGACTCGGCCGCCCAAAGCGGCACCGGGGCGGCCAGCGATATCGCGCCGCCAATTGCAATTGCGAGTTTTCCCAGTGCTGTACAACGCATGATACCGCGGCGACTCCATTTCCGACCGCTCGGATGTGCACTACCCATCTGAGTCTACCGCGCTTTGGGAAGGCCGTTAATCGAAACTGTCACTTTCGATTCGCGATTCCAGGGCAATCGCATATGCGCTCAGCGGGAGTGCGAGGCTCCTGCCGAGCCGCGT
>DAIRGS010000282.1:0-9084 GCA_036794395.1 Tepidisphaeraceae bacterium
AGCCTGAGCCTCAGAGCCGAAGGCAGACCCGAAGGGGAAGGCCGTGCCACTTAAATGCAATGTCGCGAAATCGCGCACTGTCATTTCAGTCGTTGCTACAACGTTTCGACCCGAACATTCGTATTCGTGTAGATGCAGACCTCGCCGGCAATCTTCAGCGCCGATTCGGTGATTTGCGTTGCGTTGAGGGTCGAATGTTGTAAGAGCGCCTTGGCCGCGGATAACGCGTAAGGCCCGCCCGATCCAATGGCGATGACGCCGTCGCTGGGCTCGATGATGTCACCCGCCCCGCTCAACATCAGGCTGACACTCTTGTCGGCCACCGCCAGCATTGCCTCAAGTCGTCGCAAGACCCGGTCGGTTCGCCATTCCTTGGCCAGTTCAATCGCCGCCCGCCGTGTATTGTCCGGAAACTCGGCCAGCTTCTTTTCAAACCGCTCCATCAGCGCAAACGCATCCGCCGCCGATCCGGCAAATCCGGTGAGCACTTTGCCCCCGCCCAATCTTCGCACCTTGATCGCATCATGCTTCGCGACTGTCGCCCCCAGCGTCACCTGCCCGTCGCCCCCGAGGGCCACCTGATCGCCCCGCCGCACACTGAGAATCGTGGTGGATCGCGCTGCTTTCATCTCCGGCCTTCTACCCCGCCGGCCAATCTCCCACAAGGCAGCTATACGTCTGGAAGTGTACCTTTCCCCTTCGGAAGCCGTTGCTTGAGCTTGAGAACCGGCGCAAACAGATCGCCAAACTTCTCAACACGTTTGAGAACATCGGCCGTTTTGAATGTCACGCGAGCGGGGTCTTTTTTCTTAAGGGCAGTCGCAAGTTCATCCCAGGAGACTGGGGTGGATACCGTCGGTTCGGTGCGCGCGCGAAGCGTGTAAACGCAGGCAGTCGTCTTGTGCTCGTCGTTCTGGCTCCAATCCACGAAAACTTTTCCAGCCCGCAGATCCCGCTTCATCACCGAAAGCACTTCGCGCGGATTCTCCCGCTCCATCAACAGCGCAATCGCGTGGGAAAAATGCTTGGTCTGCTCAAAAGTGACCGGCGTATTGAGCGGCGCCCAAAGATGAATCCCCTTCGATCCACTGGTTTTTGCAAAGCTCTCCAACCCGAGCTTTCGCAATGTGTCACGCATTTTGAGGCCGACTCGAATGCTATCCAGAACAGTGGCCGGTGGCCCGGGATCGAGATCGAACACCATTGAGGTCGGAACTTTATCCTTCGGCAACCGGCTCAGAAGCGTGTGCATTTCCAGGCACGCCAGGTTCGCCAGCCACACCATCGTCGCGGCATCCTTCACCACGCAATAATTGATGTAATCATCGTTTCCCTCGCTCCAGACTTTCCCCGTCGAAACCCATTTGGGCCGATGCGCCGGGCATCGCTTTTCATAAAAAAACATCTGGTCGACGCCGTTCGGATAGCGCTTCAGCGTGAGAGGCCTGCCAGCAAGATGGGGAAGCATGAACGGCGCAATTCGGAGGTAATAATCCACCACCTGGCCTTTGGTGAATCCCGACTCGGGGTACAGCACCTTTTGCAAATTCGTAACGTCGACCTGTTTGCCGCCCACCTTAAATGAAGACGGCAGGGACTTACCGTTCGAGACAGCCGTGCTCTTGGGCGTCCGGCTTTTTGCCGCCGAGCTCATGCTGATCTTCTCCTGCGCGCATGCCCGTTGGATTTGGCTGAAGATTTCGAATGCGATCGCGCCTCGGCCAAGCTGGCCTCCAGCGCCGCCATCAGATCGTGGGCCTTCACCGGCTTCGCTTCGAGTTGCGGCTGCGTCACGATCTTCTGTCCGTGGGCCTTCTTCTCAATCATCGCGACCACGCAGTCATGATACTCATCGTGGTACTTCTTGGGATCAAAATCCGTGGCCAGCGAGCTGATTAATTGCTCCGCGACTTTCATTTCACGCTCATTCACCTTGTGCTCCGCCGGTGAATCCAGCGAACTGGTTGCCACAACTTCATCGCCAAAGTGCATCGTGTGCAGACAGATCACGCCCTCCACCGGCCGAAGCGCGGCAAGATATTCCTTGTCGTGCATGACGAGCTTGGAAACGCCGACTTTTTTCGTGCGCGTCATCGCCTCCAGAAGCAGCCCGTAGGACTTCGCCGCCGCGGCCTGGGGCAGCACGTAATACGGCCGGTCGTAATACACCGGATCTATATCCGCCAAATTCACAAAATCCGTAATCTCAATTGTCTTGGTGGATTTGGGCCCACAGTTCTCCAGATCGTCTGGCCGAACGATTACATACTGATCCTTATGGATCTCATAGCCCTTAACGACGTGTTCCGGATGCACTTCCTTGTTGTCAGCCGGACAGATCATCTTTCTGCGCAAACGGACGTTGTCCTGATCGTGCAGCATGTGAAACGAAATGCGCTGTTCGCGCACCGCGGTAAACAATCGCACCGGAATATTGACCAGCCCGAATGAAATCGTGCCGGTCCAGATTGGACGTGACGCTGCCATAACTCACCTCACAATGGGTGAGCATCCTTGCCCTTCCTTCACCACTTCCCTGGCTGACTTATCTGCGCGCAGGCCTTTAAACGAAGCCTGCTGGATCATTCCCCCCTCGGGCCAACGGCGAAACTCAACTTCCGCCACTAACTCTGGCGTTACATAAATCGCATCCTTCTTGATGACTCGATCTGCGAACGGACTCGCAGCCACACGATGTGCTTTCAGCTGCCGCGATACCAACCCGTGTAGCGACGAGTTGAATCCGGTGCCCACCCCGCCCGCATACCGCAGCTTGCCATCGCAGTCGTAATATCCAACCAGCAAAGTGCCGACGCGATCGTGATCCACCCCCCTCTCCGGTACCCATCCGCCGATCACAAACTCCTGCCCAAACACCACCTTGATCTTGCGCCACGAGGGCGATCGCCGGCCCGGCTCATATACACTGTCCAGCCGTTTGGCGACCAAGCCTTCCAGGTTGTTCCGCTTAGCCGCGTCCAACATCGCGATGCCCTGGCCCACATGCGCCGGCGAAATCGGCCACGAAGGCCCCGCAACGGTGAGTTCCTCCAAAACTTTCCTGCGATCCACATACGCCTGATCCATCAGCGATCGCCCGTCCGCCCACAACACATCAAACAGTGCGTACCAGATCGGCACCTCGTTCGAGAGCCGGGCAATATTCTGCGCCCCCTCGGCGTGCATACGTCTCTGAAGCTTCGCGAAGCTGGGCCGACCCGTTTCGTCCAGCGCGAGAATCTCGCCATCGAGAATCGCCCCGCTACGCGGCAGCGCCACGCCCAATTCACTCAGCTCCGGGTATCTGCGGGTGATATCCAATTGATTCCGGCTATGCAGCGTGAGCTGCTTCCGATCCCAGAAGCAGACCGCCCGCACCCCATCCCACTTATATTCAAATGCCCAGTTGTCGACGTCCGCCGGCAGTTCTGACGAAACCGCGAGCATCGGATCAATATTTTCAGGCATCTTCGCACGCGGCGCACATCGTCTGCGCCCCGCGAGAACGGCCGATGATCGTGCCATACTTCCGGCGCGTCATCCCTGACGGCTCTTTCCTGGAAATTTCAATTAACCGATCCGACAAAACAGAAACCAACCGGCACGGGGATTAAAACCGTGTTCCGATCAACTGTTCATCCTGAACGTGAAACGCGACAACCCTTCGCGCATTGTTGGATGTTGCAAGGGGCGCGCCAGCCAGTATTTGATGTGAGGCTTGGAAAGTAACGTCCCCTTGTCCCGACCGGATCAGTCTTTATGAGACGCCAATTGGAAGGGCCGACCAGACTTCGCATCTCTTTGACGCGAAATGTCGGATCGTGACATGCCTGCGGGTCGTTTCCACTTTACCGAATCTCCAGCGACCGGCTGAAGTAATCCTGCTTCATCGCCTGCTTCGCCAGCGTCAGGGTTTCCTCAGTCACCACGTTCGCCCGTCGCGTCCCCTCGCGCAACACATCCAGCACATCATCCGGACGCGCTTCGTACTCCTTGCGGCGCGTGCGAATCGGATCGATCAAAGCGTTTAGCACCTCTACCAGTTTCCGCTTGATCGCCACATCCCCCACCTTCCCGTTCCGATACGCCTCCTGCTGCTCGGCCACCCACTGCTTATCCGGATTAAACGTCTCATGAAACGCCCATAGCGGATTCTTTGTCGGATCAGTCTCCCCCGGGTCCGTCACCTTGAGCCGCTTCGGGTCCGTGTACATCCCCATCACCTTTTTCTGCACCACGTCCGCATCATCTGAAAGGAAAATAGCGTTGTTCAAAGACTTACTCATCTTCAACAATTCGCCATTGCTGCCCGGCCCTCCAAGACCCACGAGTCGTCGAACCCGCCCCAGCTTCGGCTCGATCACCGGAAACAATCCCCCCGCCTTGATGTAATCCTTGTCTTCAGTTTGCGGATTAACCCCGCAATAAAGCTGATCAAATCGCCGGGCAATTTCGCGCGTCATTTCCAGGTGCGGCAACTGATCCTCGCCCACCGGAACCAATACCGGCCGAAACGCCAGAATGTCCGCCACCTGCCCTACCGCATACAGCGGAAACCCAAACGGATAATTCTCCCCCAACTCCTTATCGCGAATCTCATCCTTCAACGTCGGATTCCGCATCACCCGGTTGAACGGCACCAGCATCGAGAAAAAGAAAGTCAATTCATCAATCGCCGGCACTTCACTCTGGATAAACATTGTCGATTTGTTCGGATCAATCCCCGCCGCCAGGTAATCGGTGGCGATGTCGATCACGCTCTGCCGGATATCCCCCGGCTTATCTGCGCGCGTTGTAAACGCGTGCTTATTGGCGATCAAGAAATAACAGTCATATTCATCCTGAAGCGCAACCCTGTTTTCGACACTGCCAACGTAATGGCCCAAATGAAGTTTACCGGTGGGCGTATCGCCAGTGAGAATGCGCGGTTTGGAAGAAGTCGAAGTCATGCGGGAACTTTAACGTGACATCGGCTTCCAGCCCATGCTTAGGTCTTGCCTTTGTTGAAAATGCGCCCAGAACGAGTTTCGGTATCACTGAATCACCGCCGCGAGTTCTTAGCAACTGCACAGATCAGGGCGATCCAATACCTGCGATTGTTGCAGCAACCCTCCGCCACTGCTACATTTCGAGAGGGTTAATTGATCCTGGTCAGGAGCGACGATGCGGTGGAATTTCGCAGCGGCCTTGCTTGCCGTCTCGTTTTTAATGGTTGGGTGCAAAAAACACCCCCAAGCTTCTGACGAGATTGTCGTCGGGGAATTCGGCTCCCTGACCGGCGCAACGGCGACGTTTGGTCAGGCATCGCACGAAGGGCTGGCACTCGCCCTCGAACAGATCAATAAAAACGGCGGCATCCTCGGCAAGCAGGTCCGTGTTATTACCGAAGATGATGCTTCCGACGCAAACCAGGCCGTCAACGTCGTGCAGAAACTGGTTAATTCTGACGGAGTGGTTGGCGTAATCGGTGAAGTCGCATCGAAGCGTAGCTTGGCCGGCGGTGGGATCTGCGAAAAATATAAATGCCCGATGCTTTCTCCCTCGAGTACCAACCCTGACGTAACAGTCGAGGGTGGCAAAGTAAAAAGCTACGTGTTCCGGATCTGCTTCACCGACACATTTCAGGGAAGCATCAATGGCCAATTCGGCGCTGCCCAGGGATGGAAATCCGTTGCGATGATGACCAACGTCGATGAGGACTACAGCAAAGGCTTGGCCAAGAGCTTCAAAGCGGAATTTTCCAAAACTGGAAAGATTGTTGCCGAAGAGTCATACAGCGGCGACACGCAGGATTTTAAAGCACAGCTTAACCGCATCAAGCAACAGAACCCTGATGCGGTCTATATTCCCGGCTATTACAATGAAGTTGGGCTGATTTTGCCGCAAGCCAAGCAAATTGGGCTGAGCGTCCCGTTCTTTGGTGGCGATGGATGGGACAGCCCCTTGACCTTGAAGCTCCCTGAAGCGCAGGGCAACTTCTACAGCGATCACTACAGCCCCGACGACAACCGTCCCGAGTCTCAGGAATTCGTCAAGCTGTTCCGGGCGAAATACAACAAAACGCCCGATGCCATGGCCGTGCTCGGGTACGATGCGATGCGTGTCATGGCCGACGCGATTAAACGTGCGGGCAAGGCCGACCGCCAGGCAGTTACGGACGCTCTGGCTCAGACGAAGGATTTCCCCGGTGCCAGCGGCGCCATATCGATCGACGCGGAACATAACGCCCGTAAACCCATCGTCATTCTCCAGCTCAAGGACTCCAAGGCCGCGCTTTTTAAGACCTTTCAGCCCGAATGAACGCCCACGACCTCGCTCAACAATTAATCTATGGCCTGTCGGTCGGAGCGACGTACGCACTGATCGCGCTGGGCTACACGATGGTCTATGGCACACTCCGGCTCATTAACTTCGCCCATGGCGACGTCTACATGGTTGGAGCCGTTACCGGCTTTTATGTCGCTGGGTGGGTTAGCCAATGGTCAATCCCGATTTGGCTGATGTTGATCGTGGTCTTGATTTGCTCGGCATCCGCATGTGCGGTCCTTGGCTATGGAATCGAGCGCTTCGCATACCGTCCTTTGCGCAGCCGCCCGCGGCTCGTTCTGCTAATCACGGCCATTGGCGTTTCGCTGCTGCTGGAAAATGCCTTTCAACTTCCGCAGCTTTTTGGCGCAACTCCAAGGCATTATCCACAGCAGATGACCTCCGAACTGCTCTTGCCCGTGGGCTTTCTCGGGCTGACGCGACTCGATGTGCTCAGCCTCTCCCTTTCGATCATTCTTGTCGGCATGCTCACCTGGATCGTTCTGCGAACCAGGATGGGACTTGCACTCCGCGCCGTCTCGTTTCGCTTCGACACCGCGACACTGATGGGCATCAATACCGATCGAGTCATTTCATTCACGTTCGTGTTCGGCTCGGCCCTCGCGGCAGTCGCGGGAGTGCTGAATGCGATTCGTTACCAGGTCGACCCCCTCATGGGGATCATGTGGGGATTGAAGGCGTTTATCGCCGCTGTTCTTGGCGGCATCGGGAGTGTAAGCGGTGCGCTGCTCGGAGGGTTGGTGCTTGGAATCGTAGAAACGCTGCTTCGTGGATACTTTCTACCCGCACGATACAGCGGTTATTCTGACGGAGCGGCATTTGTCATTTTGATTCTCATCCTCCTCTTTAAACCGAGCGGACTTCTGGGAAAGACCACCATCGAGAAAGTGTGACCGGAGCGCATCGCGTGACTGAGATAAATGCCAGGCCAAGTTCGCGAATCCTGCCCGCCTGGGCCGGCAATCTTGGCATCTTGCTCGTCATCGCCGCGATGTGGCCGCTGAATAAAGTCATTCAGGATCAGATAAACCCGTACGTCGTGCAGATTCTCACGCTCATCGGGATCAACATCGTCATGGCGACGAGCCTGAATCTAATTAACGGCATTACCGGGCAATTCTCTCTCGGGCACGCAGGGTTTGCCGCGGTTGGCGCATATACAACCGGCGTCGTAATCAACTACCTCGCAGCGCACGATTCGCTGGCCGGACATGAGTGGATCGCAATGTCGTTGCTGCTTCCACTGGGAGGCCTCATCGCCGCGGCAATGGGATTGCTGGTGGGCATCCCAACGCTTCGCCTCAAAGGCGACTATCTGGCGGTCGCCACGCTCGGCTTTGGCGAAATCATCCGAATCGTCATTACGAACACCAATGCGATCGGTCCTTTCGAGGTTCGCGGGTCGCAGGGCCTGCGCGTGCCCGTGCTCGCGGATTTGTTCTGGGTGTATCTCTGGGTTGCCGTGTGCGTGGCCGGAATCTGGCGCCTGGTGCATTCAACCATGGGCAAGGCTTTTCTAGCGGTACGCGAAGATGAAATTGCCGCGACCGCAATGGGCGTCAACACCACGTTTTTCAAAGTGCTGGCCTTCGCAATCGGAGCTTTTTTTGCCGGTGTTGCTGGCGGATTGCAGGCAACGGCATTCATCCTGATCGATCCCAAGGGATTCGGTTTCATCCAATCGGTTTTGTTTGTCGTGATGGTTGTGCTGGGAGGGTCCGGCAGTATTACCGGCGTCGTTCTCGCTGCCGTGGTACTTACCTGGCTCCCCGAACAATTGCGATCCCTGAAGAGCCTGCATGTCGAAGACTTGCGCATGGTCATCTTCTCGCTACTTCTGATTGGGATGATGCTCGTGCGCCCCGAAGGACTTCTCGGCCGTCGCGAACTGTGGTGGACGCGCCGAAAAATGGCCACCGCCCAAATCCCTCGATCGACCGATACTGCGCCACCGATATCAAGCACCGGTCCGTGATCTCGAAATTCCACCCGTGGCACTACTTGAAATTAAAAACCTCTCACTTCGATTCGGCGGCCTTCGAGCGCTGACGGACTTCAACGTCGCCCTCGATCCCGGCGAGTTGATAGGCCTGATTGGCCCGAATGGCGCTGGCAAAACAACCGCCTTCAATATCATTACCGGCGTATACAAGCCCAACGCAGGAAGCGTCACCCTGAAGGGCCAGTCAATCGCCGGACAAAAGCCATTCCAGATCAATCGCCTGGGCATCGCCCGAACTTTTCAAAATATTCGTCTTTTCAACGGACTTAACGTTTTGGACAACGTCCTGGTCAGTTCCAACCGATCTGTTCTTTCTGGCTTCTTCGGAACCGTGCTTCGAACTCCGGCACACGAAAGAATTGAACATCGTCGTGAAACCGAAGCCATGAAACTTCTTCAAACCTTTGGCCTCGCGGAAAGAGCCGACGAGCTTTCATCCTCACTCCCCTACGGCGACCAACGCCGCCTCGAAATCGCCCGCGCTCTGGCCACCAAGCCCTCCATCCTCCTCCTCGACGAGCCCGCCGCCGGGATGAATCCGCAGGAGAAGGTCCAGCTCATGGAGCTGATCGGCTTCATCCGCAAGGAGTTTGGCGTCGGAATCCTTCTCATCGAGCACGACATGAAGCTGGTCATGTCCATCTGCGAAAAAATCACCGTCCTCGATCACGGCGAAACCATCGCCGTCGGCCCCCCGCAAGAAATCCAGTGCAACCCCAAAGTAATCGAAGCCTACTTAGGAGAACCCATGTAGC
>DAIRGS010000283.1:0-9042 GCA_036794395.1 Tepidisphaeraceae bacterium
CTATGCCGACACGCACGGCTACCATATCGACTCGGGCCGCGACATGACCCGCTGGCGCGAGTACGTCATCAACGCCTTCAACGACAACAAACCCTTCGACCAATTCACCGTCGAGCAGCTGGCCGGCGACCTCCTGCCCAATTCCACCGTCGAGCAGAAGATCGCGTCGGGCTTCAGCCGCAACGGCATGATCAATTTCGAGGGCGGCGCGATTCCGCAGGAATACCTCACCGCCTACCTGATCGACCGCGTGAGCACGACTGGCACCGTGTTTCTTGGCCTGACCGTCGGCTGCGCACAGTGCCACGATCACAAGTTCGATCCGATCACCCAGAAGGATTTCTACCAGCTTTACGCATTCTTTAACGGCATCGCCGAAAATGGTCTCGATGGGCAGGCGGGCAATGCCGTCCCGCTGCTGAAGCTTCCGACGCCGGAAGAGAAGAAGAAAGTTGATGCGCTGACTGCGTCAACCAAGGAGGCCGAGCAAAAGCTTAAGGAGCCCAACGAAACCGCCGACACGGCACAGCTCGCGTGGGAAAAGAGCCTGAGCGACGCCGCCGACTCGGCCCGCTGGACGACAATCAAACCAACGGAATTAAAGGCAACCAGCAACGCGACTTTCACGTCAAACGACGATGGCTCTTATTCGGTCACCGGCCCCGCGACTGCAACTGACACCTACACCCTCACCTTCAGGCCCGACGATAAGCAATCGAAGATTGCCGCGATTCGCATTGAGGCCTTGCCCGATGAGCACTTGGCCGGCAACGGGCCGGGGCGATCCGCCAACGGAAATTTCGTGCTGACGGGCATCCACGTTTCGGTCGCGATGGGAGAGGGCGGAGCGAAAAGCCTTTCCCTGCAATCCGCGATGGCCGACTACAGCCAGGACGCTTTTACTCCCGCGACTCTGGTCCGCCCGGGCGGCCGCAAAACCGGCTGGGCCATCTACCCCGAAACCGGCAAACCCCACTTCGCCGCCTTTGAGCTGGCCGAGCCGCTGGTAACAGATGGCTCCCCAACCGTTACCCTGACCCTCGAATTTAATTCGGCGTTCTCGCAGCACTCGATTGGCCGGTTTCGCGTCTCGGCCAGTTCGCAGCGCGTCCGCAATCGCAAAGCGCTACCGGCCCCGATCGCCAAAATCCTCGCTTCGGCAATCGAAAAGCGCACTCCCGCCGAGCAGGATGAACTCCGCGTTTATTACCGGGGCCAGGTATCACCTGATTTCCGCGAGGTGGCCCAGGCGCTGACCAAGTTGAAAAAGCAGCAGGCGGATCTCGATAAGGAAATCCCCTCGGCCATGGTCATGCAGGAGATGCCCAAGCCGCGCGATACGTTCATCCTGATGCGCGGGCAGTACGACCACTTTGGCGATCGCGTGTACCCCGACGTCCCCGCGTCCCTCCCACCACTTGCCAAAGACGCGCCACACAATCGCCTCGGCCTCGCCAAATGGATCGTCGATCCGGGCAACCCGCTGATGTCGCGGGTGACCGTGAATCGCATCTGGCAGAGCTTCTTCGGTTCCGGGATCGTAAAATCATCGGGCGATTTAGGCACGCAGGGCGATGTGCCTTCGCATCCCGAACTGTTGGATTGGCTGGCCGTGCGTTTTCGAGATGGTGACGGCAGCCAGGCTCCGTGGGACGTAAAGGCGCTCGTACGGCTGATGGTCACCTCCGCCACCTACCGCCAGTCCTCCCACATGACCCCCGAGATGGCCGCCCAGGACCCCGAAGACCGCCTGCTCGAACGCGGCCCGCGTTTCCGCCTGAACGCCGAATTCATTCGCGATCAGGCATTGGCCGTCAGCGGCCTGCTCAACGACCGGATCGGCGGCAAATCAGTCTTTCCGTATCAGCCCGCCGGCTTGTGGGAAGAGCTCATGAGCCGGGCGGACGGCGCCAAGTGGACCGCTCAAACCTACACCCAAAGCCACGGCAAAGACCTCTACCGCCGCGGCATGTACACCTTCTGGAAACGCACCAGCCCGCCGCCCGACCTCAGTACCTTTGATGCACCCGACCGCGAAGTCTGCACCGTCAAGCGCAGCCGCACCAACACCCCATTGCAGGCCTTGATCCTGTGGAATGACCCAACATACGTCGAAGCCAGCCGCAAGATGGCCGAGCGGATTTTGACCGACGCCGAGGCCGGAACCTCAACAGATTCCCGCCTGAAGTACGCCTTCCGCCTTGCGACGGCACGGAGTCCCGGTGAAGGTGAACTATCCGTGCTCCGGCGGGTTTTCAATTCGCAATTAGATGGATACCGAAATAATCCAAAGGCCGTGGACAAGCTTCTGGCCGTGGGCGAATCGCCGCGAAACGCGGAACTGGATCAGCCCACCCTGGCGGCCTGGACAATGCTTTGTAGCACGATTTTGAATTTGGATGAGACGGTGACGAGGGGGTAGGTGAGCGGGCAGGGACCGGGCATTCTGCAATCGCCCGCGTTGCCTCACTGAAGGGTAGGGCCGGCGGGGCTTTGCCCACAAATTGCGACAGAATGGCAGTTTGCCTTTTTAATCGGAAGTCTGCCCACAAAATCAGCATGGCTTTGTGACTTCGGCGAAAGCAGCTTTTGCCCAGTCTTCTAGTTCCGGGGGAATTGGATCGCCCGGCAGCAGCGTAAGGAAATCGCGTCAGGCCCGCGGCAAGACGATTCCCTGCGGAAGGCGAAAGAGGAAATCGAAGTTGAATTCCTTGCCGACATGAACGCGATTGACCGGTATTAGTTGGGGATTCAGCCGGTGTTTGGGGTGGCGTAATTCATTCCTCGTCCGCCATCGTGGCGGGTAAGATCATGAGGATGAAGCGGCTACCCGATCCTGAGACCATTCAGCACTTGGCCGATGCCCTATCCGTTTGGAATGGCCGCTACCGATTGCTCTGCGGACGGTGCTTCGCCGTCAATCGAACGCAGAGCCGCAAAACTTCTCGCACGAGGGCGGCCGAAACCTTTTTTGATAACGGATGGAAATTCGTTGACGGAGTTGCAGTCTGTCCAGTTTGCGCCCGAGCGGACTCCATCGCCTGCCCACAAATTCCCAATGCTGCCCACAAATTCCGGGATTCCGGGAATTTATAGGCAAAGCCGGCCGGCGAGGATGAATACGGGGATGAGTTGCTCGGCATCTGGCATCGATCGATTCATTCCAACGAATGAAGTGTACTCATTACCGATAAATGATCTCAATCGGGTCGCTTCCACACGGACCCTTCGAGCCAGGATCGAAGCTGACCAGGCGCATTTATAACTGGGGCACCGGGCCAGCGGCCTGCGATGAGACCACTTTGCGGCGGCTTCGTGAGCGCGACGACGTCGGAGTCGATCGACGAGCGAATGGCCATGTTGCCGCTGCGGGCTAAGTCCAGAATGCTCGCGATGACATCGTCGGTCAGGGTAATTATCTCGATATGGCAGCTTACCAGAGGCGTGTTGTTGCGCGCAACGCCGATCGTGAATTCTCCGCCATCAGGGCAGTTGATCGTGCGGTATCCATCTTCGTCGGCCGTGGAGGCTCGCATTTGACTCAATTGCGCTTCGAGGTTCGTTCGTTCCTGCGGCGTTAGCCCGTCGTCAAGTGGGAAATGGACGGTTTCGCCGGTGAAGGGGTTGGTGCCAATACGCGAGCGAGAGGTGAGGTTGCAGGTGTATAAACCGATGGACTCGGACATGGCTGCATTTTACCAAGCCAGGGCTTAAAAGAGAGCGTAGTTAGAGAGAATGAGCATTGATAACCGTAGCGTGGAGCTCACCGCGACCGTTGTGAGGACCACGGAAGTGCTCATCTAAAATCAATCAAAGAATTCCCAACCAAAGCTGTAGAGGTACACCGAGCAGGCGAGGCAGCCAATTAGGATCAAAACGTAGTGGAGCTTCGGCCGGCGAGTCGGGCGGGATGCGATGTAGAGGCCGGCGAGCACTCCTCCGGAGGGGGGGAGGGCGCAGATAAAGTCGAGGAAATGAGTGGCGTGAGGGTTACGGGAGATCTTGCCCGTGAGGAATAATTGGAAGAAGAGAATCAGGGCGACAAAGGGCAGTTCTAGAATCGCTATGCCGAGGGGAATGAAGGGAATCAGGCGGTGGAAAGGGGCAGGGACCGAGGGGAGGATCGGCGGGCGCAGGGAGATGCGCGGACTTTGGTTAGCCGTTTGCGATTGAGGAAACGGAGATGCGGCGAGGTTAAGCGGGGGAAGCTGCGGAGGCGCGACGGGAGGAGCCAATCGACCTGGAGCGGTGGCAGAGTTGAGGTTCGGGGCGGGCGGGCGGCGGAGGTGGAGGATGGCTGCGTTTGCAAGGTGGGAGATGTCGAGCGGGTAGCCGCGATCGTCGGTTTGTGATGTGGGGGTGGAGTCGCGGAGGAAGGGTTCGAGATAGGGAATGGCACGCGGATCTGAAAAGTCGGAGAGAGAGTCGATGGCATCGGGGCGCAGATCCGGCTTGCCAAGGGCATCAATGAGGTGCGGATAAGCGGCGGGGTCTTTCAACCGGCTGAGAATGCGGATGATGCTGGATTGGATCGGCGGCTCGGGGCGCGCGTTCAGGATCTCGATAAGAATCGGCACGAACGCCGGGTCGGTGATGTGCAACGCTGCGCGAGCGACCATATCCGCACGGGGATGATGTAGAAGCTTACGCCAGGCGTCACGCGATTCGGCGGGGGTGGCGGTGATATCAAGGCCCCGTGCGGCCATCATGGCGGCGGTGGGGTCAGGGTCAGATTGAAGGACTGAACGGAACAACTCAAGCGCCTGGGGATGAATCGAGGGCTCGTTCGTGCAGCGCAACAGAAGGGCCTGCGCGGCGTTGACGCGGGTTTCAGGGAATTGCAGGTCGTGGCGAATCTGATCGAGAGAAGCACGAGTCGCGGAAGGCATCGCGGGGATTGTAGTAGAAGGGAGAGTGTCGTGGGTGTAAGGAGAGGGTTACGTAAACCCCATCTTTTTGCGCACGTGACGGGTTGGCACAATGGGCGGGCATCGAACGCGGCTGGCCCGAGGCGGTGGCGTGGTCCTTTTTTTGTCTGGCTTCCCCGCTCAGCTTCCGACCGGCAACCATCGGGCAGCAGCATCGGCGCTGTCCTGGGGCATTGTATTGAAGGCAATCACCGCGTTTGGCGCAGCCTTGTGGATAGCGTTGATAACGACTTCGAATAACACAAGGCCCCGTGGCGGCAGGCGAACACCGGCTCCGATGACAACACAATCATAAGTCTTTGAAGCTAACTGGCGCTCCACTGCCGGCCCAGCGGTTTCATCAGGCCGGATCAGGTTAACGTCGGCCTCCCATCCGCGTTCAGCGAACTGCTTCAACGCAACCGCAATTCCCGCGTGAATCTTCTCCGCGGTCATACCGGGTGGCAAAGCAGGGTCCGAGAAATCCACTGTCTCCGGATCGTACCCGACGAGCAGAATTCGTGTCATAAGCCCGACCTCGTTTTCCGTTAGCTTAGTGCAACCGCTTTAAACATTCGAGACGAGCCGATGGTACGCGATGCGCAGGCCGCACCACTGTTCAGGATGTGAACATGCGCATTTGAGCAACACAAATGTTGACTTCAATTATTTGCGTCATGTTTGCTGCGAGGCTCGGCAGGCCTCAGCGAGCGAATCGGAATACGGAGCGCGGGCCACGCCGTTTTCAGTGATGATCGCAGTGACAAGATCGTTCGGTGTGACGTCAAATGCTGGATTGAAAATATCGACAGCATCGGGCGCCGTGATTTTGCCAAAGCCCTGGGAGATTTCGGTGGGGGCGCGCTGTTCAATAGGAATCTCCCGTCCGGTGGGTAAGGATAGATCGATGCTGCTGGTCGGAGCCGCGACAAGGAACGGGATGTCAAAGTGTTTGGCGAGGATCGCTACACCCAGCGTGCCAATTTTGTTGGCGACGTCGCCATTGGCGGCTACGCGATCCGTGCCCACGATCACCGCGTGCACCTTGCCCTGCTGCATCACGGTGGCGGCCATGCCGTCGCAAATGACCGTGACGGGGATGCCATTCTGCTGAAGCTCGAATGCGGTAATCCGGCTGCCTTGAAGTAGCGGGCGCGTCTCGTCGGCATAGACATGGAAGCGCACGCCCTGCTCCGCGCCTACGTAAACGGGCGCCAGGGCGGTGCCGTACTTCACGGTGGCCAGGCCGCCGGCATTGCAGTGTGTCAGCAGATTGATGGGGGCGGCGAAGTCGGCGGGCTTGAGAAGCTGCTGGAGAAAACGCAATCCATGTTCGCCGATCGCCCGGCAAACGCGGTTGTCTTCTTCAAGCATCTTGAGTGCTTCATCCAGAATGGATCGCTTGATGGATTGGGGAGTTGATTGCTTATGGGCGACCTGCCTGACGCGATCCAGCGCCCAGAAAAGATTCACCGCGGTAGGCCGGCTCGTGGCCAGATAACTGCACACTTCGTCGACGCGCGCGAGCGTGGCGGGGCGATTGCCGTCGAATGTTCGCACACCCAGGTAAGCCCCGAAAGCGGCTGCCACGCCGATTGCGGGCGCGCCGCGAATCACAAGCCTTTGGATAGCGTCCCACATTTGCCGTTCGTCTGTGATATCGAGGTAGACGGTTTGCGTGGGAAGCCTGGTCTGATCGAGAAGCCGGGCGGCGTTGTTGGTCCAGGTGATGGTTTGAAGCATGTGGAGTGATTTTAGTTATGGAGAAAAAAGGAATCGCTGCGCTCTACGGAATGTTTACGGGCGGACACGGGGGTCCGCCCCTACAGCGTTCAGGGCGGTTTGACGAAGTTGTCCGCAGGCGGCGCTGACATCGTCGCCGCGGGTGTCGCGCGGGTGAGCGACGATTTTGCGGGCGCGGAGAATATCGAGAAATGCAGCAATCTGCGCGGGTGCGGGCCGACTATACACTGCGCCACTCAGGCCGGCGCCGATCGCGTTGTAAGGAATCAGGTTCACATGGGCGCGAAAGCCGGTCATCAGATCGGCCAGGGCATGCGCGTGGGCATCGGAATCATTAACATTGGCCAGGAGACAGTATTCGATGGTGGGAATGCGCCGGGTTTTGGCGACGAAACGTTTGGCGGCATCCATGATCTCGGCGATTGGATATCGTCGGTTGGCGGGCACAAGCCGGGCGCGAGTAGCATCATCGGGAGCGTGAAGCGAGAGCGCCAGGTGAACGTTTAAATCCGCTTCAGCGAGGCGATCGATGCCCGGGACAATGCCGACGGTCGAAACGGTGACCTGCCGCCAACCCAGGCCGCCCAGATCGGGGTCGGCGATGCGCTTGATGGCGGCGATTACGTTGTCGAGGTTGTGCATCGGCTCACCCATGCCCATGAACACAAGCGACTGTAGACGCCGATCAAGTTGGAGCGCCTCAGACTTCAGGTGAAGAAATTGCTCGACAATCTCCGGGCAGGTCAGATTGCGCTGGAGCCCCGACTTGGTGCTGGCGCAAAAGTCGCAGCCCATTGCGCATCCCACCTGAGACGAGATGCACCCCGCGGCGCGATCCGGCCGGTAACCGGGCATCAGGACCGATTCGACGGTCTGCCCATCGGAAAATGCGATGAGTAATTTCAACGTGCCATCGGCGCTTCGCACGCGATGCCGCACCGTTGAACGGACGGGTACTCCGGCCTGCCCGAACCACTCCTCAACGCGACGGCCCACTTTCAGGGTGGAAAAATCGATCTTTCCCGCCCCTTCGTAAAAAGCCCGCAATAACACGCGCGTATGAGCCGTGGCCAGACCCTCGCGAGCCAGAACCTCGCCGAGCGAGTCAATGTCGTATTCTGTAAAACTCATGCTGATGGCCGCGACGTCGATTATAGTATCTGTTCAACAAGTGTCTCGTGGTGATTCCACTCCCCATTGAGGATGAATGACAAGCCGGCGAAGAAAAATCTGGAAAGTTTCCCGGCTCATTGCCGTCATCTGGCTCTCTTGGTGCGCAATGGATTGCCCGGCTTCACTGGTTCTTCCGGCCAATCACGACGTCGTATATGTTTCCGACGCCACTCAGAAATTTGTAACGATTCAAGGGAAAAAGGTGGAATGCTGGGTGGCGCTTTCGCCGGGTGCCCGGAATTCGGAGCCCAAAGCTTTCGTGTTGTTTTTTGTGGGGAAGGGCGATCGCGCGGATCGATGGGTGGGCGCGGTGGCCAACGCCTGGACGGACAAGCCGGTTGAAGTATGGGGAATGAATTACCCCGGGTCGGGCAGCAGCGACGATGGATCGCCCCGGCTCGGGATGGTCGGGCCCGACGCGCTGGGCGTCTTCGATCATGTGCAAAGCATCGCGGCCGGTCGGCCGATCTTCATTCACGCGGGCAGCTTTGGCACGGCCACAGCGCTGTGCGTGGCGGCGCGCCGCCCGGTCTCGGGCATGGTCCTGCAAAATCCACCGCCATTGCGACAGCTGATTCTGGGCCGGTACGGCTGGTGGAACCTCTGGCTAATCGCCGGGCCGGTGGCGCTGAGCATCCCATCCGATCTGGATTCAATTGCCAACGCGGAGCGTACGCACACGAACGCGATCTTCATTCTGGCCGGGCGAGATTCGCTCGTGCTGCCGGAATATCAGCAGAAGGTCGTACAGGCATATGGCGGCGAAAAGAAACTCGTGCAAATGCCGTGGGCCGATCACAACGACGCACTGACTGCCGAGGCGGCGGGGGAGTTTGCCAGGGATCTGGATTGGCTGTGGGCGGCGGCGATGCCCCGAGCACATTAATCGAACGAATTGAGTGTGAATTGCAACTTATCTAACTTCAATGCATCGCGTCGAAAAGTAGTATGTATGCGATGGCAGTGATAGCCATTGTCAGCCATGCGATGCAGAGCTGTGTCGCCTTGGGAAGCGTCAGAAAACGTCGACGCATAAAAAGGATGACCACGGATCCCGGCAC
This sequence comes from Tepidisphaeraceae bacterium, assembly GCA_036794395.1. Lineage (GTDB taxonomy): Bacteria > Planctomycetota > Phycisphaerae > Tepidisphaerales > Tepidisphaeraceae > DASXMX01. The sequence goes on from DAIRGS010000283.1 coordinate 8,885, forward strand.
CGCGAGCATAAAATACACAGCGGGCGCCACTATATCGTCTGGACGCAATCGTCCTTTAATCGTGACAACGATGAAAAGCACCCCCATTCCGCCTGCGCTGAATAGGGTGCAGGACATTTATGGCGGGGTATACTCGGTACCCTGCCGTTGAAGGGGGA
>DAIRGS010000284.1:0-9027 GCA_036794395.1 Tepidisphaeraceae bacterium
GCCCCACCCATTCGAAGAATGTCTGCCCCACCAAGTCACTCCACCGTCGAGTTGACTGGCAGATCAGTTCCTTCCACTGAGCATTTCCTCCATAACCCGATAATGCGACATCCCCATCCCCATTCGTTGATAAGTCCGCTGCGCCGTCGCGTTGTTTTCCTCAACATACAGCCGGAGCCCAACCCCTCCCGAAGTGCTTACCAGCGACCGGACGTGATCGTACAGCGCGGTAAAAACACCTCGACGCCGATAGTCAGGAGCGACATATACGCTTTGAATCCACCAGATCATCCCATTTCGCCAGTCGCTCCACTCAAAAGTAATCATCAGTTGCCCCACTGGCACATCATCGATCGTGGCAAGAAAATATCGGCCCTTTGATGCATCTTCGAGAACCGCTCGAACGCCGCGATCGACCGTTTCGCGGTCGAGACTCAGTGACTCAGTCTCGGTTGCCATCCGGCAGTTTGATTCGACGATAAACGATGCATCTTCCGATCGCGCGCTTCGAACATTCATTTTCATCTTTTCGTCACCTTTCGAATCAATTTGCTCCCGTTGGCAAACGATGCGTTTTTGCCGATGGTAGGGGGGTACACTATACTTCCGCCCGACAGGATGGATGTACCCACTTCGAATACCCTCCCGAAGCTGCAATACGCCAGCCCTTCGATCCGGCAGGTCGCCCTGTCGGATTGGATGCTGGCTTTTGCCGATCGCAATCGCCTCAAGCTTTTTGCGGCGATCACGGTCATCTATCTGCTGGGCTTCAATGGCCAGTGGCGGCTAGAGCCCGACAGTGCTCTCTATCTCACCATCGGCCGCAATCTGGCCAATGGCGAAGGCTTTACCTATCAGGACATGATTCATCGGCTCGCGTTTCCGGGGCTGCCCCGGCTGTTCGCGGGCGTGTTCATACTTTTTCATACCGACAAGCTGCTGCCGCATCTGATTCTGATGCTGCTGATCGGCTTCTGCACGCTGGGACTAACCTACCGCCTGTTCCTTCTTCACGTAGGCCGGCCCACTGCTGTGTTAGTCACGGTCGGCGTCGGCATCAGCCGGCTGTTTTATCGATATTGCTTCGAGCTGCTGAGCGATATGCCGTTCCTGCTGGGTGTGATGGCGTTTTTAGTCGGATATGAAGCGGTTTTCTGCCGGCGAGACCCGACTGATCCAAATCGTCATGCGCGCGTTCCCTGGTACGATTGGTTCTTCCTGATCGGCGGGTTTTCAATCGCGGTTGTCATGCGCCCAACCATGTGGGCGCTGTGCGTAGCGGCGTTTCTGGCATTGGTGTGGTCGGCAATCCGCGGCCCGTATCGCACCCGCCCGCTCCTGGTCTGCGGGGCGATGGGCATTGTCGTTTTCTTCTTCTGGCTGAAGGCGCGCCACGTTGAAAACTCACTTGGCCAATACGAGGAAAACTTCAACTACCGTTTTTCTCACTTCTCGACGTTGATCCACACCATGTTCGTCGAATACGCGCCCCGGCTTTTTGAAGCCACGCTCTCCCAGGCCCTGTTTGGCACCCGGCTTGGACCCGGGCTCAATACACTTGCCGGCATCGCGGTTCTGGGCCTGGGAGTTAGTTTATTTTGGAGACGGCCACTGTGGGGGTTATGGGTGGGTATGACCGTGGTGATGGTATTAGTGGCGATCAAGCCGCTCGATCGCTATTTCCTGGAAGTGCTTCCGTTGCTGGTGTTTGGGTGGTGGACCGCATTGCGGTGGTTTGAACACCGTTTTCCGGGCAAGTGGGCTACGGCGGTCTTCGCCGGCCTGTTTCTGTTGGGCGGAACCACCAACCTGTTACGGATCGCCGAGTTTGTCATCGAACAGCACCGACGACCGTTCTTGGAGTATTACAAAGAAGGACGGTTCGGCTCGATCGATAAAGTCGCGCGAATGCTCGAACATCGGGTAGAGCCCGATGCGTGGGTGATTGCACCGCCGAAAGTCGCCCGGATTCTCACATTTTTGAGCAAGCGCCACGTGATCGAGCCAACCCCGGAATACAACTGGGTCAGCGCGAGTTATCACACCGTTTACCTGCTTGAGCCACTGGCGGCACCCGCCCGTAATTGGGTGGCCGCCCAGCATTCCACGCTCGGACCCAGAATCGGCCCGGAAATCCCTGGCCGCTATGAGCCCGACAATCCCGCCCCGTGGGTCCTCCGGCGGGTTATCCCCCTTGTTCCGCAGACGCGCCCCAGCGAGTGAAGATCTACAGGGCTATCGCATGTGCCGTCACTGGGAGTGCGAGGCTCCCGCCGAGCGCATTTTTTGGTCACATTGGCTCGGCAGGAGCCTCGCACTCCCGAAATGAGTCGCGGGCCAGGGACATGCAATCGCCCTGTAAAGATATGCACGCCTACACGGCCTTCCTTGAGCGATCCTCCCCTCGCCCCTAGAATTACGCCCCGAACCGGTGAGAAGAAAGCGAGATGCGTTTCCTTGAGCGATAAAACCGATCACGCACCAGTCCCAGAGGCGTTTGCCGCCCTGGGCGTCAGGCCGTCCGTGTTACGCGCCCTGGCCGAGGCCAAGTTTGTTACGCCCTCCGAAATCCAGGCGATGTTGATCCCGCGCGCGTTGGCAGGGGTCGATATCCTCGGACAGGCACGCACCGGCACGGGCAAAACCGCCGCGTTTGCCATTCCACTTTTCTGCAAATTGGAGAAGGGTAAAGCCACTCAGGCAATTATTCTCGTTCCCACGCGCGAGCTGGCCGTTCAGGTCGATGCTGAAGTGAAACGGCTTGGGCAATACACGCCCATTCGCTCAGTGCCGGTCTATGGCGGCCAAAAGATTGCCGCGCAGATGAAATTCCTCAAGCATCATCCCGAGATCATTATCGGCACGCCCGGCCGGGTCATCGATCTGCTGGACCGCCGGATCATCAGCTTCGAGAACATCCGCTTCGCCATCCTCGATGAAGTCGATCGCATGCTCGACATCGGCTTTCGCGACGACATTCGCAATATTCTTTCCCGCATCAAGGGCGTTCGACGGCAGGCAGGCGATGGCCAGGACGCGGCAGGGCACCAGACGATGTTCGTATCGGCGACGATCTCGCCCGAGATCGAAAAGCTCAGCCGGCAATACATGCGGGAGCCGGTCGAGAAGCTGATTGCCCCGGGCGCCGATGAAAGCCCGACCGTGGCGGAGGTTCAGCAGTATTACCTGTCGGTCGAGCCTTGGGATAAGTACCGCCTGCTGCGAATGCTGCTTGAGAAGGAAAACCCCGATCTGGCCATCGTCTTCTGCCGGACCAAGCGCGGCGCGGAAAAGGTGGCAAAACGGCTGCATGCCGATGGCATCGAATGCCGCGAGATTCACGGCAACCTGGCGCAAAACAAACGCGATCGCGTGATGAAAGGTTTCCGCAACAACAAGTTCGATGTGCTCGTGGCGACAGACCTGGCCAGCCGGGGCATCGACGTCGCGGATATTAGCCACATTATTAATTACGATGTGCCCGAGGATCCGGAGGCGTATGTCCACCGTGTCGGGCGAACCGCGCGCATGGGCGCTACAGGCAAGGCGTTCATGTTTGTTACCAAAGAGCAGGGGGACGAGCTGACCAAGATCGAATCACTGATCAACATGGTCATCCCCCCGGCCAAGCTTGAAGGTTTCGAGCCCAATCCGCCCCCGGCGGATTGGACGACCGAAAAACCCGGCGCCTTCACCCCATCGAGCCCAAGCACGCCGCAGCCCAGCCGCTTTGAGCGCGCTTACAGTCCCAGTTCTAAACCCGTCGCACCCGGCGGCGATGAAAATGCGACGCCCGTGGTGCTACAGGCACCGCCTCGAACGCTGGGTAGCAAGATCCCCATTACCCGCCGCCATAAACGCCGCCGGTAGGGCCGGAGCTGAGATTTGCCGCGCGCCCTCTTGCCCCCTCTCCCTCCGGGAGAGGGCTGGGGTGAGGGTGATTGCCAGGCGCCATTGATTTCCGAATAAGCTCGATTTCCCCGCGACACTTGAAAAGTGACCCCGTCATTTCCGCCCAATATCCTCAATCAATTCTCTCGGGCACCCAATCGACCCCACCGTCACTTCCCCCAAATATTCCCTCGCTGCCTCATTAGCAAATCCGATTTTTTCAGCGACGAAAGTCACGGTTCGCGTCGCCTTGATGCAAGCCGGGCCAAGCGGCTGCCCGGTATCGCAATCCAATCCACTGGGCAGATCGATCGCAAGCACAGGCACACCCGCCCGCTCGACCGCCGCAACAACGGCCCCAAATGGCTCGCGCGGCGCCTGTTCCAATCCCGTCCCGAAAATCGCGTCGATGATCAGGAGCGCCGATGTATTCGCAATTTCATCGGGCGATACAGCCCTCCATTCGAGCTTCATCGCCGAGACAATATTCCAATTAATCAGCGCATCGCCCCGATACCTGGCGGGATCCACGGCCAACGCCAGCGATACATCCGCTCCCCGATTGTGCAGATACCGCGCAACCGCCAGCCCATCGCCCCCGTTGTTCCCCCCGCCGCACAGAATCAGAACTTCCCCCACGCATTCCCCATCCAGCATATCGCAAGCAACGTCCACCACCGCCCGAGCCGCGTTCTCCATCAGCACGATGCCGGGAATGTGATATTCCTCGATCGACCGCCGGTCGACCTCGCGAATTTGGGAACGGGTGAGACGGAGCATGCAGAACCTCGATTGGGAAAAACAATTGTCCTTCGACAATGCACCGGCCACAACGCTCATTGTAAGTGCCAAATCATGTAAGTGCCAAATCACGTGCCGATTGACCTTGATGCTGTTAAACTGTCGCGAGAGACGCAACTATGACACTTTCAATTGTGCTTCCACCAGAGATGGAAAAACGACTCATCGATGAGGCGGAGCGTCATGGAGTCGATGCATCAGCGTATGCCAGCCAGCTTCTAAAGGACCGCTTGGAAGCCGCGGGACCACATACACCCATAGCAAACGACATCGATCAAGCGCTCGACGATTTCTTTGAGGCCAATCCGGAGTCTCTGCCACCCTCGCCGCCCGACTTATCCCGAGCCGATTTCTACTCGGATCATAACTGATGCCCATCCTTCCATACCATCGTGCAAATCCCGCGCTCCCCACCCATCCATCTCAGGCCTCTCGTCCCCGCTAGCCTCACCCCTCCCAAAATAAACCCCCACGCCGGGGCATAGATGTACTCAGCGCCGCCCCGGATCCTCCCAGCGCTGCCAGTCACCCCACGAGAAATCCCGCTATGGTTTGCAGCGCGCCGTTCAGCCCGAGCGCTATTCAGTTCCGACTTCAGTAGCGAGTTAAGTTCGTCCTCGCCTTTTCCGCTGTCCCGGTGCGCCGGCCCTGGCTCTGAGCATGAATTGCAGCCATTGTTCCGCACAGTGATCCGCCTAGAATCCCGTTCTCATGTTCATCCTCCTCACCAACGACGACGGCATCCGCGCCCCCGGCTTAATCGCGATCTATCGCGAACTCACCACCCTCGGCGAAGTCCACGTCGTCGCCCCAGAAACCGTCCAAAGCGCCACCGGCCACGGCATCACCCTTTCAACGCCCCTGCTCACCAATCGCGTAACAGTCGAAGACACCTTCACCGGCACGGCCGTCGAGGGCCGCCCGGCCGACTGTGTAAAGCTCGCCGTCGCCAAAATCCTTCCGCGCCGGCCTGACCTGGTCATCAGCGGAATCAATTCCGGCGCAAATGTGGGGATCAATGTGATCTACAGCGGCACCGTCGCCGCCGCCATCGAGGCCGCGTTCCTGGGCCTGCCAAGCATCGCCCTGTCCCTTTACCTTCGCAACGAAATCCCCATCGATTACGCAAACACCGCCCGCGTCTCCATGACCGTCATCCGCCAGATCCTCGAAGCCGGCCTCAAAGGCGGCCAGGTCGTCAGCGTTAATCTTCCCCCGCTTCGCAAAGGCGCTTCACCCACCGGCATCAAAGTCGTCCGCCAGTGTACCAACGCCTGGATCGATACCTACGAAGAACGCAAAGACCCCCGCGGCAAATCTTACTTCTGGAACAACACCGTCTTCACTCTCGGCCAGACGGATCAGGACACAGATGTTGCCGCCCTGCGAGATGGATATATCACCGTCACCCCCCTCCAATTCGACCTCACCCACTACCCCATGATGCGCGAATGGAAAGACCGCGAATGGACGATCTAAGAGCTTCCCCGTGACACGGCTTTTTTGTGGCACGGGCTTCCAGCCCGTGCTGAGCGATGTCCAAAGTTTAAAAAACCACGCTTCAAATGTTATTTGAGACCCGCTGCCGCAACTCTAATCGCTTCCTTCAAATCCAAGGTTCCCTCATAAAGGCTCCTCCCGACAATCGCTCCCCAGACCGGCAGCTCCGTCAGCTGCCGAATGTGCTCGATATTCCCCACCCCACCGCTGGCGATGACCGGCACCTTGCCCGCCTCGGCCAGCGCGCGAGTTGCGCCGAAGTTGGGGCCTTGGAGCATGCCGTCTTTGCTGACGTCGGTGTAGAGGATCGCGGCGAGGGGCCAGGCGCTGACCTTTGCGGCTACGTCTACCGCTTTAAGCTTCGAGGTTTCGGTCCAGCCGCGGGTGGCGACCATGCCGTCCTTGGCGTCGAGGGCGAGGACGAGTTTGTCGGCCAGGGCGTTTTCCTTCGCAAGCGATTCGAACCAGGTCCAGTCCTCGATGGCCTTGGTGCCTACTACCACGCGCGCGGCACCGGCGTCTAGGAGCCGGGCGATGTCGTCGCGCGTTCGGACGCCGCCGCCGGTTTCTACCTTCAGGGAAGTCTTGGAGATAATGCCCCCAATCAGGTTTGTCTGGACGGGCTTGCCTTCCTTCGCGCCGTCGAGGTCGACGATGTGCATCCATGTGGCGCCCGCGTTGGCGAAGGCGAGGGCGGTTTCCAGCGGGTCCACGTCGTAATTCACCTGGCGGGCGTAATCGCCTTGCTTGAGGCGGACGACCTTGCCCTCGCGCAGGTCGATACTGGGGACGATTTCCAAAGGCATAGTGGCAGGCTAGCGGAGAAGAGCGGGGATGTGAAGGTACCGAACCGAACCAATGAGCTACAATCAAGCTTGTACAGGCGACCTGAAAGGCGGAAGAAATGGACCTTTCTACCCTCATCGAACTTAAGCTCGTTGCCGGTCGCTTCAAGGACCTTGATGACGTCATTGAGCTCATCCGCTTCAATCTTTTGGATGAATCGTTCGCCCAACGGCTAACTCCGCGCGTCCGTGATCGCTACATCCATTGCCTTGAGCAAATACACCTTGAGGACAAGTGGGAAGAAACCCAGGATCGCGCCTTTGAAGACTTTGTCCGTCAGCGCACCTCGCCCACTGATCGTGCGCAAGCCGATTCCGAAGGACGAACAACTTTTCAGTGACACGGGTTTTCAACCCGTGCCTGGAACCTTTCCCCTTCCGACAACTCCATCGACCCCTTTGGTCATTCGAATTCGATTCGACTTTCGGGTTTCACCTCTTCCAATTTTCCCACACTTCCCTCCAAAACTAGCATACAATTCGTCCATCCGACTCATGGACGAGCGCCTCGAAAAACTCGCCGAAAAAGCCAAAGCCCTGCCGAAAGCGCCCGGCGTCTATCTCATGAAAGACGCCGCCGGTCATGTCATCTACATCGGCAAGTCCGCCAGCCTGCGCGATCGCGTCGCCAGCTATTTCCAGGCCGCAACCAAACTCGAACATAAAAAAGCCGGGCTGCGCGAAACCGTCGTCGATTTCGATTTCATCCAGACCGACAGCGAAGTCGAAGCTCTGCTTGCCGAAAACCGGCTCATCAAGGACATCCAGCCCAAATACAATGCACGCCTACTTGATGACAAAACGTACCCCTACCTCATGGTCACCACCGGCGATGAATTTCCCGGCGTCTACGTCACCCGCGAACCCCGTACCAAAGGCGTCAAACTCTACGGCCCCTTCACCAGCGTCTATGCCCTGAAGGAAGCCGTCACGCTCCTCCAAAAAGCATTCAAGTTCCGCACCTGCCACCTCGAGATCCGCGAAGACGATGACAGCCGCCGCTTCTTCCGCCCATGCTTGCTCTACCCCATCAAGCAATGCACCGCCCCCTGCGGCGCTCGAATTTCAAAAGACAACTACGCCCAGGACATCACCCGCCTCCTCCAGTTTCTGGACGGCAACAAAAAAGGCGTCGTCGCCGGCCTTGAAAAAGAAATGATCGAAGCCTCCAAAGATCTCAACTTCGAACGCGCCGCCCGCCTCCGCGATGAGATCAAAGCCCTCACCGCTCTTGGCGCGCGCGGCAAAAAAGGCGATCAGGAATATTGGCAGCCCGAATCGTTCGTCCAGAATCCCAGGGAAAGCCTCATCGAACTCCAATCGGCCCTCGGCATGGCCGAGCCGCCCCGCATTCTCGAAGGCATCGATATCGCCCACCTACAGGGCGGCGAGATGGTCGGCTCAAAGGTCTGCTTCATCGACGGCGTCCCCTTCAAAGACGGCTACCGCCGTTACAAGATCAAGCACGGCCAGGGCAACAACGATTACCTCTCCATCCAGGAAGTCGTCTCCCGCCGCTATCGCGAAGCCGGTGCCTCCAACGAACTCTACCCCGACGTCATCCTCATCGATGGCGGCCTCGGCCAGCTCCACGCCGCCATGGAAGTCTTCAAAACCATGAACGTCAAACCGCCCATGGTCATCTCCCTGGCCAAAAAAGAAGAACTCGTCTACACCCAGGCCCGCAGTGAGCCCATCCGCCTCGCCCGCAATCACATCGGCCTGAAGCTGCTCCAATACATCCGCGACGAAGCCCACCGCTTCGCCCAGCACTACCACCACATCCTCCGCCGCAAGAGCCAGCTTGAAGAAGATGTAAAACAAGGCCGTCGAGCCCCAAGGCCCAAGCGCGTCAAGCTCCCCGTCGTCGAATCGCAACCGGCCATCCCCCAGACTCCGCCACCAACGAACGGCTAAATGACCGTGCGCGATTCCGCGCCATTGCATTTAAGTGGCACGGGTTTCCAACCCAATACCGTTCAACGCTGGA
>DAIRGS010000285.1:0-9018 GCA_036794395.1 Tepidisphaeraceae bacterium
GTTAAAAACTCTTCTCTGTCGCTTCTCTGTGTCCTCTGTGCCCTCTGTGGTTAATCCTTTTGCACTTCTATCCGTTCCGGCCGTCGCAGCAAAACTCTGGGCTCACCTCAGCCGGGGTTGCCGCCGTTCTTTGCTCCAAAGTTGCCACGGCGTTAAGTTGAACCGTGTTTTCACCCGATGCACTGCTGAGGTTGCAAGTAAATGACGGAAGCAAAAAAGATGAGCAATACCGCTACCCCGAAGAAGGCACTAATTACCGGAATCACCGGGCAGGACGGCTCTTATCTAGCCGAGCTTTTGCTGTCGAAAGGCTATGAAGTACATGGAATTGTGCGCCGCAGTAGTTCCTTTAACACCGGGCGCATCGGCCACCTTTACGTTGATCCACACAGCCCGGGCGCTCGCCTGCTGCTGCATTATGGCGACCTGACCGATGGCATTGGTCTGCGCGAGATCCTCACCCGCGTTCAACCGGCCGAGGTGTATAACCTTGGGGCGCAGTCGCACGTGCGGGTTAGCTTTGATGAGCCGGTGTACTCAGTGCAAACCGACGCCATGGGCACGATCAACCTGCTCGAAGCCATTCGCGATACAAAGCTTCCGACCCGCTTCTATCAGGCGTCCAGCAGCGAGATGTTTGGCAAGGTTGTTGAAACTCCCCAGAAGGAAACCACTCCTTTCCATCCCCGCAGCCCGTATGCCTGTGCCAAGGTGTACAGCTTCTGGCAGACCGTCAATTACCGTGAAGCGTACGGCATGTTCGCCTGCAACGGCATCCTGTTTAACCACGAGAGCCCCCGCCGGGGCGAAACCTTCGTCACCCGGAAAATCACCCGGGCCGCTACTCGGATCAAAGAAGGGCTTCAAGACAAGCTTTACATGGGTAACTTGGATGCCCGGCGAGATTGGGGCTTTGCCGGGGACTACGTCGAAGCGATGTGGCTGATGCTCCAGCAGGACAAGGCCGAGGATTTTGTCGTCGCCACGGGCGAGACCTACTCCGTCAAGCAATTCCTCGACGAGGTGTTCGGCATCCTGGGCCTCGACCCCAAGCAACACGTCGCGATCGACCCGCGCTACTTCCGCCCCAGCGAAGTGGACCTGCTCCTGGGCGACCCCAGCAAGGCCAAACGCATCCTCAAGTGGCAGCCCAAGGTCAATTTCAAAGAACTCGCCCGCATGATGACCGAAGCCGACTGGGAACTGGCTAAACAAGAAAAGCTGATCACGGATGCGGAAAAGAAAACGGTCGGGGGGAATAAGTGGGGGAACAGTATGGTCAGTCGGCCGAGGGCTGAATAGGTTGGGAATGACGAAATTCGAATGACCCTTCGACAGACTCAGGGCAGGCGAATCAAATCCGAAATTCGAATAACTGAATGACGAAACGAAGGCGGCGGCCCGATGATTCAGGTCGCCGCTTCTTTGTTTCGTCATTCGATCATTCGGTATTCGTCATTCATTCGTCATTCGAATTTCGTCATTCGAATTTCCGCACGCGCGGCTAGCTCTTCATCGCTTCCACCCCACCCATGATCTCGGCCAGTTCGGTCGTAATCTGGCTCTGCCGGGCGCGGTTGTATTTCATGGTCAGGGATTTGACCATCTTGTCGGCGTTGTCCGTGGCGCTCTTCATGGCGATCATTCGGGCAACGTGCTCGCTGGTCGTGGCATCGAGGAACGCCTGAAACAGCGCGCTCCGCACTGTCAGCGGCAATAATTCGTCCAGCAGGGACATCGGATCGGGCGAAAATTCGTAAACCGCCTGCTCGGCGATGGCTCCGCCCTGCTTTTGGGGGCTCTTAGGCGCGACGCTCGAGAGCGGCAGAAGCTGCATGATGTCCGGCTTCTGCACGCCGGCACTCTGGAAGTTCATGTAGGCGACGTAAACCGCGTCCACCTTTCCGCTGGTGAACAGATCCATGTACTGATTGGCCAGCGGCTCGACCTCGCTGAATCGCGGCGTATCTGAAACATCCACGCGCTGGGTGATCGGGCGCTTCTGGAAGTTGTAATAGCTCACGCCTTTTTTGCCGCCCACGTACAGGTCGATGGTATTGCCCTTGGCTTCAAATTCGCGGAGGGCGATGGTGGCTGCTCGGAGCACGCTGCCGTTGTAAGCACCCGCCAGGCCGCGGTTGCTGCTGATGACCAGCACGGCTACCCGCTTGGTCCGGCTCGTCTCATCCGGCCGGCGAAGCAGCGGGTGCTCCACGTTCCCCACCGTCGAAGCCAGCTCGGCCACCAGTTCCCGCACCTTCAGCGTGTACGGCTTAGTCCCCACGGCGCGCTTCAGCGACTTCTGAAACTTCGCGGTGGCGATCATCTGCATCGTCTTGGTGATCTTGCGGATGTTCCGAACCGCCTTGCGGCGCTTTACAATCGCTCGAGCCTTGGCCATGAAATCCTCAAATCAGCGGGAAAACCCCCGATTGCACCGGGAGCGGGGTGCGGATTATGTCGGGAGTCAAAGGTTACTGCAAGCAATGTGCTGGGGCGTTGTGATGCACGGTTACGGGCGCCGAGTAGCCGACGTGAAAGGCGATATTTCGTAGCGGCGGACCCCCGTGTCCGCCCGCATGCTTGGTTGGACAACCAAGGTGGACACGGGGTTCGCCCCTCCGCAAGACCATGCACAAGCCCCGCCCTCAGTGTTGCATGTGTAGCAAACCACCCGCATTATTGAGCGAAAAACAACGGTACATGCTACATACGCTGCACGTGTTGCGTCGATGTTGCACACGGAACACCGAATCGCGTTGTTCGTCTTGCGACGTAACTCAACACTGAATCATCGTTTGCAATACATCAACACATATCAATGCAACTGATGCTACACTTTGCTACACGTTGGCCTGTGTAGCATCCCGCTCCGGCCCGGCCAATCCCTCCCAATCCACGGTTTCCATCGCCGAAACAATGCCCGGCGGCAAACTCAATCCGCCAACCGGTTCGTCCGGCACGATGCAAAAAATTTTCACCTTCCCCCATCGCTCAATCGCCCTCGGATTGGTCTCTTCCGCTGCTGGCGGGGTGTCCGTCGGATAGCGATTGATGACCACGCCGGCGACCTTGACATTGGCCCCACGCAAGGCGTTGACTGTCAGGATCGTGTGGTTGATCGTTCCCAGCGCAGGCCGGGCGACCACGACGGCTGGCGCGCCCAGCCATCGGGCTACATCCAGAAACGTATGCTTCGGGTCCATCGGCACCATCAGCCCGCCAACGCCTTCGACGATCAGAACATCTGACGCTGCCGAGATCGCATCGATCGACCGCTGAATCGCCTCCCAATCCAGTGCAATCCCCGCCCGCTCGAAGGCGACAGCCGGGGCGAGGGGTTCGACCAGTCGTTGCGGGCACACCACATCCAGCGAAAACCGCGTATCGGCGCAATGGGCCAGAAACTCGGCGTCCTCGCTGACCAGCCCTTCCCGCCGCCTGACGCAGCCCGTGGCGGCGGGCTTGAGTACGCCCACGCGAAAGCCGCGCCGCCGGAACCAGTCCGCAATCGCTCCCGCGACGATGGTCTTTCCCACGCCGGTGTCGGTGCCGGTGATGAGGAGGGCGGGAATGCGAATAGGGTGCAGCACGCATAGTACAATAGGTACATGCAGCGATTTCGTCGCGTGGTTCTACAGCTGACCGTTGCCGGAGCCGTCATTCCGGCGCTCATGTGGGTTGCGATCCTTTCTCTTCAAACCATCGCGAGCCGATTCGGCAACTCAGGGCATCGCGTCGGCGAACGATATGTCGTTCGATTCATGCACGATTACCACGTAATTAAAATCTACCGAAACGGCTTTGAATGGGTGGCCTTCGGGTATAGCAACGACGATATCGCCCCGTTGTTGGCGCTTTATGGACTGATTTGCCTGCTCATTGCCTTGGTGGAAGGGATCATTCGGTTTGCCGAACGCCGGAATCGTGTTCGCGCCGGTTTTGAAGTGATTGTTTCGAAATCGGAGCCGAAGAACCAATTGGGCAAAGAATAGGTCGGGCCGGCACAAGACGTTAAGACATGGTCGCTGAAGCGACCACGCCGATGTTTGTCCGGCCCGAGGCAGGTCCGTAACATCTCCCTCTACGATTTACCGAGGTTTTGATGCCGACCGAGCTGCCCAAGAGTTATGACCCTGCGTTCATTGAGGCGGAGGCCGATCGTGTTTGGATGGAGGAGCGGCTGTTTCATGCCGATCCGGCCACGGCGGGGGAGCCTTATTCGATCGTGATTCCGCCGCCGAATGTCACTGGCGCGCTGCATCTGGGGCATGCGATCAACACCACGCTTCAAGATATTCTTGTGCGCGTGCATCGCATGCGCAGGTTCAACACGCTGTGGATTCCGGGGATCGATCATGCGGGCATTGCCACGCAGGCGGTGGTCGAAAAGCAGCTCAAGGAAAAAGAGAACAAAACGCGGCACGATGTGGGCCGGGAGGGGCTGGTCGAGCGCATCTGGGCCTGGAAGCAGCAGTACGGGGACCGGATTGTTGCCCAGCTCAAACGCCTCGGCTGCTCGTGCGACTGGGACCGCACGCGGTTTACGCTCGATGACATGTGCGCGCGGGCGGTGCGCGAAACCTTCTTCAAGCTGTTCAAAGATGGCCTCATCTACCGCGGAAAACGGCTGGTGAACTGGGACACGTTCTTGCAGACCAGCATCAGCGATGACGAGATCTATCACGAGACTGTGAAGACATCGCTTTGGCATATTCGGTATCCGATTGAAGACAAATTAACCACAGAGAACACAGAGAACACAGAGAACACAGAGAAAAGCACCGAGAAGAAAGAAAAGAAGAGTGCAAGCGAAGAAGGCCGAGCCTCAGATTCTTCCTCTGTGTCCTCTGTGGGCTCTGTGGTTAATTCTGCTTCCCGGCCGACGCACATGGTGGTCGCCACGACGAGGCCTGAGACGATGCTGGGCGACACGGCAGTCGCGGTTCATTCGGAGGATCCTCGGTGGAACTGGGCGATTGGGAAGTTTGTCCGGCTGCCGCTCACGGATCGGCTGATTCCGATCATCGCCGACGACATCCTTGTCGATCCGAAGTTCGGCACCGGCGTGGTGAAAGTTACCCCGGCCCATGATCCGAATGACTATGCGGTGTGGCAGCGGCACAAGGGGCAGCCGGATGAGATCGATCTGATCAACATCCTCCTGCCGGATGGCCGGCTGGTGGAAGATGCGCGGTGGAAGGCTTATGCCGGCATGAAGCGCGACGCCGCCCGGCTGAAGGTCGTCGAAGACCTCAAGGCGGCGGGATTGCTGGAAAAGGAAGAACCCTACGAAACGCAGGTGGGGCATAGCGATCGGAGTAAGACGCCGATTGAGCCGTACCTGAGCGATCAGTGGTTTGTGAAGATGGCCCCGCTGGCCGAGCCGGCGTTGGAAGTGGTGCGGGAGGGGATCATCAAGTTCTACCCGTCGCGGTTTGCCAATACGTTTCTGGATTGGCTGGGCGAGAAGCGCGATTGGCCGATCTCACGGCAGCTTTGGTGGGGGCACCGGATTCCGGTGTGGACAAATCGTGTTGGCTATGAGGCGGGATACAAGGCAACCTACGGTTCTAAACCCGATGGATTGGCAGTTGTCGAACATCGGTCGCTGCTTACTGTCGCGGAAGCGGCGGGCCGGATTGCAATTTCACGAACAGAGCTTCAGGAATTCATTTGTGTCAGAGACGAGTCTGATTCCGAGATTACGGAATATCTACTGAATTGGGGATACGAACAGGATCCCGACGTCCTCGACACCTGGTTCTCCAGCGCCCTCTGGCCGCACAGCACCCTCGGTTGGCCGGACAAAACTCCCGATTTGGAAAAGTGGTATCCGACCAGTGTCTTGGTGACGAGCCGGGACATCATCACGCTTTGGGTGGCGCGGATGGTGATGACGGGGATGTATAACATGGGCAAGCGGGAGGGCGAGGCTCCTGCCGAGCGGGTGCTTTCCGAGGGGGACGCGGCTCGGCGGGAGCCTCGCACTCCCAAACCCCCTCACCCTCACCCTCTCCCGGGGGGAGAGGGGATAAGAGGGCGCTCGCGCGCGGAGGCGTCGCGGCTGGGCATCCCGTTTATGGATGTTCACATCCACGCCACCATCCTCGATGGCAAGGGCGAGCGGATGAGCAAGACCAAGGGCAACGGCGTTGACCCGGTTGACGTGATCTCGACGCACGGAGCGGATGCGCTGCGGTTCACCCTGACGCAGATGGCGACCGAGACGCAGGACGCGAAGATGCGCGTGCAGCTTGTCTGCCCGCACTGCGGCCATCAATTTGATAATCCCGAAGGCAAGGCGCCGACGGTGGCCTGCCCGGCATGCAAGAAAATCATCACCCGCCCGATGAGCAACGCCACCGGCACCCCCGATGCGCCGCTTGCTCGCGCCACCTCCGATCGGTTCGATGTCGGCAAGCACTTTTGCAACAAGATCTGGCAGGTGAGCCTGCATTTTGTGATGGCCAACCTGGAGAAGATTGCGGCTGAAGACGTCGATGAAATGAAGTGGAGCCTGGCGGATCGGTGGATCGTTTCGCGATTCAACCGCACGCTGGAGATCGCCAACGGCGCGCTCGAGTCGTATCGGTTCGATCAATACGCCAAGGCGTGTTACGACTTTTTCTGGGGCGATTTTTGCGACTGGTATGTCGAAGCTTCAAAACCGGCGCTGCGGGATTCGCGAAGGGCAGGCCAAACGGCCGCTGTCCTGGCGGGGGTGCTGGATGGGGCGCTGCGGCTGATGCATCCCATGATTCCATTCATCACCGAAGTGCTTTGGTGGCAGCTCAACAAGGTGCGCCCGCAGCGCGGATTACCCGGAAGAATTGAGTGCCCGCCAAGCGAGCGCTTGATCAAAGCGACCTGGCCCGCGGTGGGATCGTTTTCCGAGGCGGCGGAGTTCTTGTTCCCCAAGATTCAGGAAATCGTCGCCACGCTCCGCAACATTCGCAATCAGTACAACGTCAGTCCCAAGCAGCCGGTGACGGTTTCAATTCAAGCGCCGGGAGATGCGAGCCGGACGCTGGGAGAGAACCGTGAGCTCATCGAACTGCTCGCCAGCTGTAAGATCAAGGACATTCTTCCAGCGCTGCCCGAGATGAAGAACGCGTTTCATACCACCGCGGCTGGGTGTGATTTGTACGTGGAGGATCTCGTCGATCCGGAAGCGGAAAAGAAGGTCAATGCCAAGCGATGCGATGATCTGAAAAAGCAGATTGCCGCGTTGCGCGGGCGGTTGTCCAACGAGGCTTATACCTCCAAGGCCCCGGCTCATCTGGTCCAGCAGACGAAGGATCAGCTAACCGACGCCGAAGCCGAGGCGGCGAAGCTGGGGTGCTGATAGCTGGATCGATCAGCTTCATTTGAAAACCTCTCGGATGCATGCGTCGCCGTTGTCATCCTGAGCGGGAGCGAAGGATCTGTTATCACGAGCGTCTTCCGATATCAGATCCTTCGCTTCCGCTCAGGATGACAAACGGGTTCGGGGCCTCACCTGTTTTAGATCGCTTGTTCAAGCCTTCAAGGCGTTACGCAGAAACCCCTTCTTTCGGCTATGATTCCCGCCTATGCATGTGGTGATTTTTGAAGGTTGTCGGTGGGTGACGTTTGCACCGCTTTCGCTGAGCCGTCCTGTTTTCGCGTTGTCGACTGGGGCGAGCAGCCTGCTGGAGAAGCAGATTCGCCATCTTCGGCCTACCCGGCTCACGCTGTGGGTTCGGCCTGAGATGGAGGCGTTTTGCCGGGAGCGGATTTTGCCGCACCTGGCAATTCCCACCGAAATCAATCGTCCGCTTGATGATGACCCGGCTTTGCTGTTCAGCGGGCGCACGGTTCACTTTGGCGAGTTTGAATGGCTGTCGGAAGAAGCGGTCGCGCTGGATGAAGGCGAGATCGTTCGCTTCGCGCACGTTCGCCGGCCTGGGCTTAGCCACGAGGATGTCATTAACAGGACTCCCCGGTGGCTTGAGCTTTTGAACTTGCCGCACACGACGCCGCGTGCGCGAATGGTTGATTCGCTTTGGGATCTGATTCACTGGAATGAAGAATCGATCGTTGAAGATTACGCCGACCTTTACGCGCAGGCATCAGCCGCCCGGCCCGCCGGGCCGTACCACATGATTCAAGAGGACGACGTCTGGCTCGGCCCGGATGTCAAACTCGGGCCGGGCTGCGTGCTCGATGCGTCCAAGGGTCCGATCATCATTTCGCGCGGCGCATCGATCGGCCCCAACGCGGTCATCATCGGCCCGTGCTGCATCGGCGCTCATGCCAAGATCCGCCCGCTCACGCAGATTCGCGAGGGCACTTCGATCGGCACGATGTGTACCGTCGGCGGCGAAGTTTCCCACTCCATCATGCTCGGCTACTCCAACAAAGCCCACGAAGGCTTCCTCGGCCACAGCTACCTGGGCAAATGGGTGAACCTTGGCAGCGGCACGACCACCAGCAACCTGAAAAATACCTACGGCGAAATTCGCGCCCGCATCGGCAAGCGCGAGTTCCCCAGTGGCCGGCAATTTCTCGGCTCGGTCATCGGCGACCACAGCAAAACGGCAATCCTCAGCCGGCTCTCGGCAGGGGCATATCTGGGTTTCTATAGCATGCTCGATGGCATCGGCACGTCTACTCGGTACATCCCCAGCTTCACCTTCCAGACCGGCGATGGGCCGGAGCCGTATCAGATGGACAAGGCCATTGAAGTGACCAAACGAGTCTTCGTTCGGCGTGATCGGGAGTTCAATGACACCGATGAGCAGGTGATGAGATACGTTGCGCAGATCGCGCCGCAGGTTGAGGGCGGGGAGACTGTGGTGTGATGGAAAAACTCTTCACCACGAAGGCACGGGATTAACCACAGAGGGCACAGAGAACACAGAGGGCACAGAGAAAAACATACAGAAGAATTCTTAACCACAGATTTCGCAGATGCTCGCAGATAAGTTACTAAGATCCGGATTTCATCTGCGTAAATCTGCGCCATCTGTGTTGCAGCCCACAAGGCTGCGTGTC
>DAIRGS010000286.1:0-9013 GCA_036794395.1 Tepidisphaeraceae bacterium
CGGTTCGCGAAATCCCGCGAGCGTTGGGTCCGTGCAGCACGAGAAGGCTACTCACGAGGTGGCGAGTGCTGCCGCCGCTCGGATCGAAACTGCGGCGTTGGAGAATCACCTTGAGCCGTCACCGCCACCGCGTCCTCCTGCTTGCTATATGTTGTTCGATTTGGATCACCGGCGCCGCACAGGCGGCGTTGATTCTGACGAGCATCAAGACCGCGTCGCCGCTGCCGGCGGGGGCGGCGGGTACTATTTCCGGTGTCATCAATGAGCAGGTCAAGAAGCTGTTGGATAAGGACAGCAATGTGGCGCACATTGCCCGACAGGTGCTGATCGATGAGTCTGATGCGGGCGGCGCCAGCGCGGATTTTCAGACGCAATACGTCAATAGCCTCATTCAGGCGGTCACCCCGCTCATGGGGCAGGGCAAAGAAATTCAGCACAACGTGGCGGTGATCATTGGCGGGGTGGCTGCGAAAGTTGAGAAGAACGATGTCGCTGATCTGTTTACGCCGCAGGTCAAGACGATGGTTCAGTCGAAGGACGTTCTGGTTGCTTATTGGGGGATGAAGACGGCGCACTACGCGTTGCAGTCGACGGCGATCAAGACGGGTAAAGACGGCGGGCTTGGGAAGATCATTGTCGATGCGGTGGAGAAGTCGGGGAACGCACCGGTTTTGATCGAAGAGGGTTACCTGGGCCTGACGTTTGATGGGCTTCCGAATGCTCCGCCGGGGAACCCGCGGACTCAGGGGGCGCTGGCGGGGGTGGCCCTTTCGTTTGTGCTGGATCTGCTGGAGTGGCGCGTGAGTCAGTACAACGCGAATACGCCTCCCGGTAATCCGCAGGCGGATACGATTGCCACGCGGTATTTGCCATATACTGCGTGGCCGGCGGTATCGGGTAATCGGCAGACGCAGGACCGGACCCTGAAGGCCGTGGGTGACCTTGCCCAAGGCCAACTGAATACCCTCAAGGGCTCGAAAGACGCGGAACTGCTTGACGCGGTCCAGCGAACCGGTGATTCAATCAATGCGTTTGGCTCGCAATTAAACGATCTAGCACTTCAGAACGCTGGAAAGCAATTCAAGTCCGTCACCCCCGCGACCGACGAAGGCAAAATTGATGAGCTTATCGGCAAGCTGAACACGGCCCTGCAACCCAACATTCACGTTGCCAAGCCCTGACCATCGCCGCGCGGACGGAGTCGTTGATGCTGCGTTTGGCCGTTATTCCCATTGCCCTGCTGGCGTTGCTGGCTGGGGCGGTGGTCTGGACGAACAAGGGCGAGGGGCCGCCGGCGGATTTCACTTACAACATACGCGGGGAGAACAAGACGCTGGATCTTGGCGTGATGTCCTGGCAGCAGGACATGCGCGTGGCGTATGCGCTGTATGAAGGTTTGTACACGTGCGATCCGAAGACGCTCCAGCCGATTCCGGGATCGGCGTATGCCCCTGAGGTGAACAAGGAGCAGACGGTTTACACGTTTCGGATTCGGCCCGAGGCGAAGTGGTCGAACGGGGATGATCTGACTGCCGGGGATTTTGTCTTTGCCTGGCGGCGGATGATCGAGCAGCCGGCCGAGTACAGCTACCTCTTTTCAAATCTGAAAGGCGCCAAGGAATACGAGGTGGCATTTGCGCAGTGGAAGGATGATCTGGCGGCCAGGAAGAAGGTGACAGCGCCGGATTTTAAGACGGTGGGGGTGGAGGCGCTGGATCGCAAGACGCTGAAGGTGACGCTGGCGCAGCCGGTGGTGTATTTTTATTCGTTGTGCGCGTTCCCGTCGTTTTTCCCGCAGCATGAGCCGAGCATGCGGGCTTATGCGAAGAAGGATGACAGCGGGACGTATGTGGCATCATACGATCAGGCGTTTACCCGGCCGCCGCACCTGGTGGGCAATGGCCCATACCGGCTGGCGGAGTGGAGCTTCAAGCGGCGCGTGCGCATGGAAGCCAATGAGTTTTACTGGGACAAGGCGCACGTGCAGAGCCGGGTGATCGATCAGCTTTACATCGATGATCAGATGGCGGCGTTCCGGGCGTATGAGTCGAAGCGGGTGGACTGGCTCGCGGAGATGGACAACGACCTGGCCGCCGACCTGGTGGAAAAGCAGCGGGGGGATTTGAAGGTGTTTCCGAATTTCGGGACGTACTTTATGGATTTCAACTGCCTGCCGACCTTGAAGAACGGCAAGCCCAACCCGTTTGGCGATCGGCGCGTGCGGCGGGCGTTTTCGATGGCGGTGGACCGCGACCCGATCGTGCGCAATGTCACCCGCACGGGCGAGCGCGTGGCCAATACGCTGGTGCCGCTGGGGTCTTTTCCGACGTATCATTCTCCAAAAGGGCTCCCATATAACATCGCGGAGGCCAAACGGCTGCTGGCCGAGGCGGGGTATCCGGACGGCAAGGGTTTCCCTCATTTGCGGATCACGTTCAACAGCGACTTCTCGCAGCATGGGCAGATCGCACAGGTGCTGCGGCGGCAATGGCAGGAGAACCTGGGGGTGGATCTGGAGCTGGAGGCGGTGGAGATCAAGGTGTTTGGCGACCGGCTGCACAATCATGAATTCGATATCGGCCGGGCGAGCTGGTACGGGGATTATTACGATCCTTCGACGTTTACCGACGTTTTCAAATCCACCAGCGACAACAACGATTCCAGCTACAACGTGCCGGCTTACGACGAGCTGCTGAAGAAGGCGGAGGTCGAGATTGATCCCGAAAAGCGATACCAGATCCTGGCGGATGCCGAGAACATGCTGCTGGAAGATGCGCCGATCCTGCCGTTGTATCAGTATGTGGGGCATTACATGTATCGGGGAAACGTGACGGGAATCCCGTCCGATTCGCGGCTGATGATCATGATGCAGGGGGTGAAGGTGGAGCGGGGGAAGTGATAGGCGCGCTCGTTGCTGATTTGGGGCGTGGCATGTTTGGAGAATTGGGAAGAAGAAGATTTGGGGGAAAGTGCTGACGCTGGAAGCTGTCGCGTGCCAGCTTCAAGTTTTGCAGTACCAAAACTGCGCTGTTCACGGTGGTGTCGAAGCTGCCTTGGATATTGGGGCTTGGGTGGAGATGAATCGCTTCGCGATGCGATGTAGGTGGGCGGGGAGATGGGTGTTGAAAGTTCCCTTCAGCTTTGCCGCGAGTCTCCGGCCGTCTGCGCGATAGCGAGTGTCACGCCGCGAGCGGGAGCGTCCCACCAAAGGTCGAGCGTATCCTGAGTTGCTCGCGTCATGCTCCTCGCGATCGCTCCGCTTGGCCTGCGCCCCGCTCATGTGATCCGCAAGATCGTTTCCTCCCGACCCTCTCGAAATGCAGGGTCGAGAGGAAACTCAATTGTGGGGGCAGACTTAACGAGGGAGAGGCGTCCGCAGTTACAGACTTTCCGAAAGACGATTCGGATCCCAGATGCCTCACCTCCCGCAAAACTCTTCCCCTACGTTGAAGTTCCCCTATCGCCCTTCACCTCAGAGGGCGAAAGGGGAACGGCAAAACCCATCCCAGAAGCGAAGCGGCGTCCGTCGCGCAGCGGTCGATGGCGCGGAACTCAATCACAAAGCCCGCCCCCAAACCTTCCCGCCGTATCGCACGGCGATTCCCTATTCTCTTCTGCCCCAACAGCCAAGGGAGCCTCGACATCACCGTGAACAGCGGCCCCGGTACTCCGGGGGAAAGCTGGCACGCCGCAGATTTCAGCGTCAGCACTTTTCCCACATCTTGTTCGAGAGTGCTTGAGGTAGAGAAGGCGTATCGGTGGTGGACGGGAGCGTTTGTTTTTGTCATTCTGGTGAACAACCACTCGGCTGGGTACGCATGACGAAATTCATTCTGTGGCGACTGGCGCAGTTTCCGGTGATTCTGGCGGTGATTTATCTGATCACGTTTCTGCTGGCGTGGGTGGCGCCGGGGTCGCCGTTTACCAATGAGCGGAAGATCGATCCGATCGCGCTCAAGCAGCTTCAGGAGCAGTTTCATGCGGACAAGTGGTACAAGTTTCTGGCGTATTACCCGGCCCACATGCTTCGGGGAGATTTGGGGCCGAGCATGGTTTACAAGGGGTGGACGGTGAACGATGTGCTGCGGACGTCGTTGCCGATCTCGATCACGCTGGGGTTGTTTGCGATGGCGATCGCGCTGCTGCTGGGATCGTTCGTTGGGGCTCTGGCGGCGGTGAGCCGGGGCGGGGTTTTCGATTATGCGAGTTTGTTTTTTGCGCTGATTGGGATCAGCTTGCCGGGGTTTGTGGTGGCGGGGGTTTTGATTGTGGTGTTCAGCGATTGGCTGCACTGGATGCCGTCCGGCGGATGGGGGAAGTTTTCGGACATGGTGCTGCCGGCCTTCGCGCTGTCGCTGATGCCGCTGGCGTACATCGCGCGTTTGACGCGCGCGAGCATGATTGATGTGCTTAGCGCGGATTATGTGCGGACGGCCCGGGCCAAGGGATTGTCGCGCAGTTCGGTGATCTGGCGGCATTGTTTTCGGAATGCGTTTTTGCCGGTGTTCAGCTTTCTCGGGCCCGCGGCGGCGGCAACGCTCACCGGGTCGTTTATTGTTGAGAAGGTTTTTAATGTGCCGGGGTTGGGGGTGCATTTTGTGAACTCGGTGACGAACCGGGATCAGACACTGATTCTGGGGACGGTGATGGTTTATTCGGTGTTTCTGCTGACGTTTAATCTGCTGGTGGATATTGGATATGTTTTTATTGATCCGCGGATTGATGTGACTGTGTGAAGGCACGAAGGCACGGAGGGAGAGAAGGCGGGTTCCTAATCTTCATCTTAATCCTAATCCTAATCCTAATCTGGATTGTGTTTCGAGGACTCAGAAGGGATTAGGATTGAGATTGAGATTAGGATTAAGAGTGTGGGGTGGGGGCGTATTCGGACGTCGTCACGGGCTTCTTGCCACATTTCCGCATGCTTGCGGGGCCAGTTTTGCATTGAGCTCATGTAAACGCCGACATATCATGAGGGTGTAGTTCGGGATTTTCACACATGTTAATTCCCATCGTTCCACTCAAAATCGCTCAAGCCGCGGCGGTGCTCCTAAAGACCGAGACTGCGTGGCGCATGAGCCGACTGCGGCTTCTGAAGCTGCTTTACATTGCTGACCGAGAGGCGCTGACTGAACGCGCCAGGCCGATCACGGGCGACAAGCCGGTGGCGATGGATCATGGACCGGTCTTGAGTCAGACCTATGACCTGATCAAAGGGACCGATTACGCCAGCCCGCAATGGGAGCGTTTCATGAAAACTGAAGGACGCGAGGTGACGCTGGTCGAAGATCCTGGCGTGGGCAAACTCACCCGCTACGAGATCACCAAGTTGCAGGAGGTTGCGTCCCGATACAAGGAGTGCGACGACTGGGCAGTTGCCGACCTGACCCATTCGTTTCCTGAGTGGATCAAGAACCAACCCGCCAAGGGAACTTCCAAGCCGATTCCGCTTGATGATCTTCTGGATGCGACGGGCCACGCGCAGGATAAAGATCATTTGATCGAAACCGAGCGAGCCGAAACGGCATTTCAACGGCTGATTTCCTCAGTGGAAAAATGAAGGCGGGCGACACGTTTCTCACGCCGACCATCGATGACCATCTTTGGATGGTGATCTCAGATCCCGCGCTTGATCCCGTAAACGTGGTGGCGGTGTGTTTTATGTCGTGGCAGAATCATTACGATCAATCTTGTGTCGTTGAGGCGGCGGAACATCCATTTGTCACGCATTCAACGTGCGTTAATTATCCCGGTGCAACGACTGTCGCCGATGCAACGCTCGAAACTTTGAGAGCACGGGGTGCATTACGAGCGAAAGAACCTCTTTCGAATGAGCTTCTCAATCGAATTCGACGCTCGGCGGAGAATGCCGATATTCCCACCGAATGCTATGCGGTGCTGCGGTCGCAGGGATTCGTGGGTTGATCGCCGGTCGCCCGGTGAAAACACGGGCGGATGGTCATGTGTATATCTTCGGGGGCGAATCAACTTTGAGGAATACCAATGCGCAAAGCTCACTGGGTTGTTGCGGTCATTCTGCTCGGTTTCTCTGGCAGGGCTGGTGCGGGGGAGTTTCCCAAATTCAAAGCCCAGGAACTGGGGGAGAAGGTGACGGTGGGGTATGGGGTACTGCTTTTGGATTTGAATGGGGATGGGAAGCCGGACATTGTGGTGGCGGATTCGAAGCGGGTGATCTGGTTTGAGAATCCGAGCTGGGCGATGCATGTTATCCTTGCGGGGCAGACGGCTCCGGACAACGTGGCGATTGCGCCGATCGATATGCGCGGGAACGGCAAGACGTGCCTGGTGCTGGGGGCGGGGTGGAAGGGGTACAACACGAAGGACAACAGCACGTTGCAATGGCTGGAGCCGGGGGCGGATGTGAAGGCGCCCTGGGCGATGCATCCAATTGCGTTTGATGAGGTTGCATTGCATCGGGTCCACACGGCGGTTCTTGGAGGCAAGCCGCGGGTGATCTGTGCGCCGCTGCTGGGGCGCGGGGCGAGTGCGGCGGGGAATTATTCGGAATCGACGCCGAAGCTGCTGGAGTATTCGATCCCGGCTGATCCGGTGGCGGGGCCGTGGAAGGCGGAGGTGATAACCGATCGGCTTCATGTGACGCACAATTTCGTATCGGTGGATTGGGAGGGGCTGGGGCGGAATAGCTTGCTGGTGGCGAGCTACGAGGGGATCTGGCATTTGACGCCGGGCGGTGATGGTGCATGGGAATCAATTCAAATCGCGGCGGGAGAGCAGGGGAACCCGAAAGCGAGTCGGGGGAGCAGCGAGGTGAAGTTGGGGCATACGGGGGACCGGAAGCATTTCCTGGCGGCGATTGAGCCGTGGCATGGGAATGAGGTGGTGGTGTATACGCCGGGCGGTGGCGGGGGATTGTGGGATCGGAAGGTGATCGATTCAGGGTTGAAGGAGGGGCATGGGATTTGGGTGGCGGATGTGGATGGGTCGGGCGCGGATGCGATTATTGCGTGCAGCCGGGCGGGAAATGCCGGGGAGGGTCGGGGCGTGTTTGCATATTCAATGGGGGCCGATGGGAAGTGGGAGAAGCATGTGATCGATGACAGGGAGATGGCCGGGGAAGATATCGCGGCGGGGGACCTGAATGGGGACGGGAAGGTGGATATCGTGGCGGTGGGGCGGGCGACGCATAATGTGAAGATTTATTGGAATGAAGGTGTCGTGGGGAAATGACGACGTTTCAAGTCGGCCGTTTCGTTCATGGAAATCCCCGTGGAATTCACGCATTCGCCGGCAACACGCTCTTGAGACCCCGCGTGAACAATTCCGAGCGTTTCAAGCCTTGGGCGGTGGCGAAGGCGTCGGCCCGTTTCAGCAGATCCACTTCCACCGTGACCGACACCACCCGCGTTCCCTTTCCGAGTCTGGGCCGTCCCATCTTTTTGGCGGCTCGATCAAGGCGCGCCCGCTGGGCCGGTGTGGGCGCCGTCGATTGGGCACGGCGACGCGCGGGCGTGGAACGGTCGATGTCGTCGACGATCTTTTGTTTCTGGACGGGCGTCATCGCGTCGAGCCGGCGCCCGGTCAATTCTGTTTCCTTGTTCATCGGCTTCTCCTCCTGCGTGTCGTCAGGGGCATTGCATGGATTACGTAGATTGTTTCATCCTCGTCGTCATCGAATACGAAAATCACTTCGATGACGCGATCGCCGGTCCCACGGCCTTCGACTCGATATTTTTCGTTCCCGCACGGGCGCGCACGCCCCGCACGCAACTCGCGCCGAACGACAGACTCGATCTCTGTTACCCGGCAACCGTGCTTGGTCGCCTGCTCCAGGTTCCAGTCGTTCCATCGAAATCCGCTGCTCACGCGGACTATTATATTAGTAATGTGTGTGCCGTCAATATTACCCGCGCGAAATGAGATTCACTTCACGCTTCACGCAGTTGATCGGTGTGTTGGTGTTGGCCGAATGACGAAACGGATGAGCAGTGCGCGATGCGACCTGTCGGGCGGACACGGGGGTACGCCTGTACGGGTCGGTGGCAAAGCGTCTTGATGTGTGGCGGCTCTGTGTTTCGTCACTCGGACATTGGTCATTCGGATTTGATTCGCCTGCCTTGAGCAGAGTCGAAGGGACATTCAAATTTCGTCATTCGAATTTGGCAGCCACTTCATTCCCATGCACGGTCCATCGAATCCCGCGTTCGAGGAGTTTGGGGTAGGCGGGGTTTTGCCAGGCGGTGTGGTCGTGGCCGAGCATGAGGTAGAAGACTTTTGCTTTGCCGAATTCGGTTGTCCAGGCGATGTCGTGGTTGCAGAGGGGGTGGTTGACGGTGAGGAGGACGTGGTTTTTGGGGCTGGTCCAGAAGCCGTGATAGGCTTCGTCTTCGATGGTGAAATCGGAGAGGCCCTGGGTGATGGGGTGGTTTTTGTCGGCGATTTTGACGTCCAAGGTTTGGCCGTGCTTGTAGGTGCAAGGGGCGAATTCCTTGCCTTCGATGGTGGTGGGTTTGTGGACGTATTGGCCGCCGATGATCTGGTGGAAGGCGGGGAAATCGTCGCGCGAGCAGAGGTTGTGGTGGAGCGAGACGAGTGGCATTCCTGATTTGATCAGTTCGATGAAATTCTTTTCCTGTTCCGGCGTCCAATCCTTGGCCATGTCGTACATCACCACGGCGTCGTATTGTTTTTCGAGGCCGGGCTTGAGCATGTCGGCCTGGCGGGGGAGTTCGCATTTGTCGTACTTGATGCCCGGCAGGCTGTCCCACATGGCGTAGAACTCTTTGGTTTCGAAGCCGTGGACGCCGTAAGTGAGCAGCACGTGAATGGGCTTGGTTGGGGGGGCGGGGGTTTCGGCTCCATGGGTGGAGATGGAACAGGTCAGGCAGAGCATCAGGATCAGGGCGGCTAATTTCATTGCGTATCCTCCGTTGGAAATGCGCGGTTATATGGCCGTGCGCGATTTTGCGTCATTGCTTGCAAGTGGCACGGCCTTCCAGGCCGTGGACGGGGACGCTTCGGGTCGGGCGCCGGG
>DAIRGS010000287.1:0-9000 GCA_036794395.1 Tepidisphaeraceae bacterium
CAGCCCCTACGCCGGGGGAGGGTAGGGAGGGGGGCCTGCGAGGTACTGCCTGGCAAGGGAATCCGATCCAAAAGAACCCCCCTCCCTACCGTCCCCCGGCGTAGGGCCCGTCGATTTAATCCGCGAACGCAGGGGTGGCGAAGCGGCGTTGGCGAAGCGGGTTTGGACTCTTGGGGCGAAAGGTCTTGATTAGCCTGAGTGGAATCGAGCCGGGAACTTATGACTTTTGTTGGTTTCCGATTCCGCGTTCGAGGGGCGGGGGCCTCCCCGCCGCCGGGTTACGGGGGCGCTGTCGCGGCGACGGGTGAGAGGAGGGTGGTCTTGAGCGCGATCATTTTTGTTTTGAATCGCACCAGCTTCATCAGGTTGTAGGCCAGGTCGATCCATCGCTGTTCGAGCCTCACCTTCGCCAGCCCGCGGTGCAGGAATCGGCGGAAGCTCATCACCGTCTTGAACACCCCGAACGGCGTCTCGGCCGCGTGCGACCGCCGCTTGTACCGTGCCTTGCCCTGATCGCTTCCAAGCCGCCGGGCCATCTGCTCGCGCAGCGATTCGAATTCGTCGCGGCACACTCGCCGGCTTGTCGCGTTCTTCGGCAGGCATTTGCCGGCCAGCGGGCAGCCGCTGCAATCAGCACACTGATAGATGCGGTAGGCGCCTTTGGTTCCGCCGCGGTTGTAGGCATTATCCTGGCGATAGTTCAGGGCCCGGCCCATCGGGCAAAAGTAATGGTCTTTGGCCGGGTCGTAGACAAACGCAGCTTTGTCCAGGATTTTGTTCCGCGGGTCCACCGGCAACTTATCGTGATGCTCGGGAGCGACGCTTTGCCAAGGATCGGATCGGAGGGCGGGGTTCTCGGCAAACACCTGCCGGGCCGGCATCAACGCCTCGACCTGCATCTGCTCCAGCCCCGCCAGGTTCGGCCCGCTGTTAAAGCCGCTGTCGGCGGCCAGGGCGGCGGGCTTCTGGCCCAACTCGCGTTCGATGTTCTCCATCGCCGGCAGCACGGTCGAGGCTTCGTCGTTGCCGCCCAGGACCTGGCTGTCGAGGATCATGCCGCTGTCGGCGTCGACCGCCAGCACCGACGTGTAGGCCGGGGCATACCCACCGGTCTTGGCCGGCAGCACGCGCGAGTCGCTGTCGGTCAACGGGACCGCCGGGCCTTTGGGCGAGAGGTCCTTGCGTGTGCCGCGTTCGCGTTCGAGCTGTTCCAGCTTCGCCATCGCCTCTTTGAGCTTCCCCTGCCGCTGCTGCAAGTCGCCCAGCCCGCGCGGCAGCCTGGCCGCCGAGGCCTCGCCCAGCAACGCGTCTTCGGCCTGGTCCTGCTGGTCGGCTTGCTGCATCGCCGCCTCGATCTGCGCATCCAAAGCCGCCAGCTTCCGCTCCAGCGAAGGACGCCGCGCGGTCCGGTAGCGGCTGTTGTCGGCCCGCAGGTCGGTCCCGTCCAGCGTCACCAGGTTGAGCGTGACCAGACCCAGTTCGATGGCGATGCGCCCGATTCGCCGGAACAGGTCCTTAAGCTGCGGGCCAAAGCTCGTGCGGAACTTGCAGATCGTCGCGTGATCCACTTGCCGGCCCTGCATCAGCCAGATGAAGTCCAGGCGGTTCATGCAAGCGTCCTCCACCCTCCGGCTGGAACGGATGCCCAGCGTCAACCCGTACAAAATCGCACCGGCCATCACCCGCGGATGGATCGGCGGCTGGCCGGCCACCCGGACATACATTGACTCCCACTCCTGCCACGAGGTTCCGCGCAGCACGTCGTCAAACAATCGCACCGGATGATCCGCGGCCAGGCTGTCATCCAGCGTCGGACAAAACAGCGTGATTTGATTGCGATTCAGGGGGGACGTGGCCCAGTGAGACATGCCGACCTCCATGCCGTTGATGACGAAAGGCATTTCAGCGCGATTCCCCCATTAACGCAAGACCCGCGCCAAATAAATCGACAGGCCCCGTACCGGTGGAGGGAGTAAAGGGGCGCATGATTTGGGGGAGGGGGACGTGGCTTGATGCGCGGAAAACAAGGGTGTCGCCCGGAGTAATTGGAGGGGATTGGAAGCCGCCGCCTGAACAATTACGCGCTTGGATTATCGCGGGCGAGGCAATTGCGTGTCATTGATTAATGATCGGCTGCCGGGATCTGGCGTTCAACTTTGGGGTTTGCGGGCTACGATCCACACCGTGTCGTATTTCATCTGTGGTTTGGCGAACATCGTCCGCAACAGAAGGAGCCATGCGCTAGGCGCAGGGTCCATCGCAAATTCATTGCGAATTCGAATTTCCTCCCCAATCCATTCATTCCCGAACTGACGGCAGTAGCCTTCATAACCTGTTTGGGTCACGTCCAAGTGTGCCATCCTCGCGAGGCGACAGAGGCTGCGCGTCGTGAAAAAATTCAAATGGCGCGGCACATCGAGCCATCGCCAGGCCGGCCCTGAGATTCGCGCGCCGCGGCATTCATTATTCGGAACTGCAACAATGGCAATCCCGCCCGGCCGCAGCAGCTTGCTGACGTTACGCATCGCCAGCATCGGGTCGGTGCAATGCTCCAAAACGTGCGAAAGAATGACCGCGTCGAACCGGCAGTGAGACAGCGACGATGGAAGAGCCTCGGCAGTGCCGTCTAGAACCGAGACCCTCCCTTGAGCAATTTTTCGGGCGGCTGGGTCAGGCTCTATCCCCACCACTGAAGCGCCGCGGGCCGCCAATCCGGCAAGTAGTGAACCATCACCGCAACCGATTTCGCAGACTTCCGCCGAGGGTGGGAAACGGGACGTCAAAAAATCCGCCGTCAATGACTGGCTGCGATCGGCCCGCCAGGCCATGTGGAACCTGGCACGGCTGCTGCCCCGATTGGCCGGGATTTGGCGCGTTCCTCCATGGGTGTAGTAGTCGTCCCCTTGATAGTGAATCAGAAGTTCATCTGGAGTCGGCACCGGATGAATTCTTCCCAAGGCGCAAGTCGAGCACCAATATAAATTGTGCGATGAGGACTGGGGCCGATTTCGACGAGCGGGGACATGGATCCACTGTTGAGTCTCGACGCCGCACAGGAGACACAGGGAACGTCCCGCCAACGCGGAATCGCGCGGTTTCTTTAAAACTGAACTCGTCATCGCGCCCCTTTGTCAACTACGGCCGTCTATGACATGCCCGGTTGCAATGGAACTGATTTTAATCCAACAACGCTAATATCACCACGGCACGGAGACTCGGAGGCGCGCCTGAAAAAAAATTGTTCGCCACAGATGGACACAGATGAACACAGATAAATGCAAAATCAGGGATGGCCCGGTTGCCCGCCTTCCTCTTTTCATCTGTGTTCATCCGTATCCATCTGTGGCAATAATTCTTCCGTCGATTCAAGCGCGCCTCGGTGTCTCCGTGCCTCCGTGGTTGCTCGTTTCCACCGCGGGACGAATGACGACATCTTGGAGTCGCCAGGTCAAGTGTGAAGTTATTCACGTCTGGCTCCCAGCGTCCGAATAACTGCTCGCCGCGCCGTCGCTGCAGGGCAGGCACGGAAAGCATGGCTTTCCATCCGAAGCGCCTCTGCACGACGGGCAAGCCTTGCCGTCTTCGCGCCCGGCAATACTGTCGCGGGTCGGATTATCGGGGTTAAGGTCTGTAGGTTCTTTCGGTCGGGCAACCCCTCGAGCATCAATTCCCGAAAAAAAGCCTCGTATCTGACTGCTCTTCGCCTCAGGCAGCGCAAAAACTGCCCGATTCGAGGGGCATGAAGCATACGAACGCAAAACAATCGATCGCGCGGGCCGTATTCGAGACACTTGAGGGACGCTCGTACATGTCTGCAAGCGTCGCACTCCAGAACGGAGTGCTGACGCTCCAAGCCGATGCCAACACGGCATCGATCATGCAGGTGCAGTACGAGGCCAATCACGCCTTTGTGTCTGCTTTCACGCCTAACATCCTCAAGCAGTTTCAGACGAGCCAGATCAAAAAGATCGTGATCGTCGGGTCCAATAAGAACGACTCGATCTATATTGATCCAAACCTCGCAATCCCCGCCAGCATCAATGGCGGACAGGGCAACGACACCATTCACGCGGGGAATGCCTTCGACACCATCAACGGTGGCGATGGCAATGATCTGATCTACGGCCATGGCCTGATCTCGGGCGGGAATGGCGACGACACTGTCTGGGGCAGCAACCTCGGCGACTCGATCTGGGGCGGGGCCGGCAATGATATGTTGTTCGGCGGTTCCGGAAACGACACCATCGTCGGTGGCGCCGGCAAGAGCACCATCAACGGCGGCGCGGGTAAAGACAAGCTCTTCGCCGGCCTGGGCGATGCCAAAATCCAGGGCGGATATGGCGACGTCACGCTGGTGGGCGGAGCGGGTCATGACACGCTCAACGGTGGCGGCGGTGGGAACACAATCTATGGCGGCAGCGCCAATACGGTGAACGCTCAGAAGGGCGATGTCATCTCCAAGCAGACCATGCCCACGCCGCCTTCCGATCCGGCCGGCACAAGCAGCGGCAGCAGCCAGGCCAATTCTACTCCGTCAACTTCGAGCCAGGGCTCGACTTCGACGACCCCGACCACTCCGACGCCGACTCCGGTTGTTTCAACGCCGAAGCCGCCGGTGGTTACCACTCCGACTCCGGTCTCGACGCCCTCCACCCCCCCGCCGGTCGCGCCGACCCCGACGGGAAACAGTGTGGTCAAGGCGACGATCACGCAGCTTGAAACCAGTGTTCTCGCCGGCCAGGGCGTTGAAGTGAATGCACTCAACTCCGCGCTCAACGGCCAGAGCGCCCTGACGATCAACTATCACTGGAACTTTGGTGATACCGGCAGCGCCTACAACGATCTGACGGGCTGGAACGCCGGCCACGTCTACGATCATCCCGGCAATTACACGATCACGCTGATCATGACCGACAGCTCCGGCAAGACCTCCACGGCCATTTCTTCGGTCGCGGTTGGGTCCGATAATCGCCCGGTTATCTATGTTGATAACGTCAGCGGTTCGGACTCGAACAACGGCCTGTCGCCGGACTCGGCCGTCAGTTCTCCCGCCAAGGCGTTCTCGTTGGTCAGCAGCAATGCTCAGATCCTCCTGCATCGCGGGCAGTCGTTCAACCTCAACCAGACGCTGAGCGTGAACGGCCAGAACCTCACCGTGGGCGCTTACGGCACCGGCAACAACCCGGTCCTCGTTCGCGGCGTGGGTGATGGGTTCGACTGCTTCTACATCTATAAGACCTCCAGCAATATCACGATTCAGGACCTGACCTTCGATTCGATCTGGCCGGCCGTGAACGGAGTCGCGGATAAGCTCAACGCCAGCGGTATCGAAGCCAACGGCACGAACCTGGTGGTTCGCGGGTGTACGTTCCTGAACATCACGGACGCCGTCAACGGCGAGCTTCAGCCCAATGGCGTCATCCTGCTAAATAATAGCGCGCCGACTCAGACAGGCCTGCGAGGGTATTTCGCCTGGCTTGATGGCCGGGACTGGACCATCCTGGGCAACTACGTCTACAACTCCACCCGCGAGCACGGCATCCGCGGAAACAGCAACGCCCTGGTCGGCGTTCTAATCGACGACAACAACATCCAGCAGCACCTCACCGCCGCCGACCCCGGCGAAACCTGGAAGTGCACCGTCAACATCCGCGCCGGCAACTATGTCTACATTGCCGACAATAGCCTCACGAACGGCACCGTCTCCTTCGCCCCTGGCCCCGGCATGGACGCCAGCGATCCAGTGCAGTGGATCGTGCTCGAAAATAACTTCTTCCATGGCGCACAGGTCTATATCAAGGAATACACGCGCCATCTGGTGATGCGAAACAACGTGTCGGATCTGTCGGGAACCGCTCAGATTCACCTGTACTCGGGCGACAGCACCGATCCGCTGGCCATCCTCCAGGACATCACGATCACCCATAACACGGGAATCAACTACGGCACCACGGGCCAATTCCTGGAACTGACCGGCACCGATACGACCGGCGACGTAACGCTGACCAACAACCTCTACGCGGCGCCCAATCTGAAAGCCGGCGTCGATACCACCTCAGCGGTTTACGTTCACGCATCGGATCTCCGGGCCTTCAGTCAGATTGACGGCAATATCTGGCCGGCCGCGTCGGGCGCAAACAGCGCTCTGCCGGGCGCGGTGAACTACATCCTCGGCTCTTCGTTCCCCACCGGGTACGTCACCGGGGATCAGTGGAATGCCCTCGCCCAGGTGCGGGCAGACCTCTTTGAGGACATTTCTGTCACGGGCAGCAACTACCAGATAACCTCCAACGGCGTAACCGCCGGGGCATCTGGAAAGATCGCGGCCTAATGCGGCTTACGCGAGGCGATTAGCGTTCGTCGCCGCGTCGAGCCCAGCGGCCGGACCAATGTGGTCCGGCCGCTTTTTCGCTTAATTCACCCTGTGCCGCCTCCACCCCAAACGCCGCGTCCCACCCCGAAAAGCCCCCACGCCGGGGTATAGCGGTACCCCGCGCCACCCCGGCTTCTCAGATCGCTCCAATTGTCGCCTCGCCAAACCGCCGCGCTACCGATTTCACCTGCCGCCAACACGCCGGGTCAGCGCCGAATCACGCACGATCAATTAGTCGTCGATGATATAATCACTCACATGTCAGTTGCCTCACCCATTGATCGCCCCGAGGCACCAACCCCCATCCGCGCATTCGAGCCGGGAACCACGGGCTGGACCGCCGCGGATCTGGACGATCCAGAGATTGAGGCCATCTGGGTACGCGGGAGCTATGAAATTGTGGAAGGGGTACTCACGACGATGGCCCCGTCTTTTTTCATTGGTGGCCATGCGTTGTTCGAGTTGATGGTTCTGGTTCAAGACCATCTTGCACATTCATCTACAACGGATGACTTCGCAGCCGGGGTTGAGATCGTCGTGGATGAAGCCCGCGTGCTTCAAGCTGATGCCGCGCTCCTGACTCCATCCGATCTCGCAAAACACGCCAAGGCGGCCGCCGCCCAAGGCCGGCCAGATCCCGATCGCACGCGCCTCCTCGTCCCCCCAACACTCATCATCGAATCGGTCAGTCCCGGCCACGAAGCCCACGACCGGCGAACAAAGAAAAAATGGTACGCCGAGTTTGGCGTGCCCAATTACTGGATTCTCGACGCCTTCGCCAAGTCGCTGGAATGCTTCCGGCTTGCTGGATCCGAATACCAGCTTGATGTGATGGGCAAGGATCAGGAGACCATTCAGCCGGCGGTCTTTGCGGGGCTGTCAGTACCTTTAGTAAAACTGTGGCGGCCGGCCAAGGCCGAATGACACGTGCGAAGAACTCAACGAAAGTTGCAAGGTTAAGTCATTAATCGGCTGCGAAGCGCTCCCGTTTTTGGGACCCACACTACGTCACACGCGTCTGCCGGGGGAGTCGCGGGGCTTGGGAATGGGGTCAGGCGGAGCTGATGGCGCAGGAATCGCCGCTGTGTGCCCAGACCAAATCCTTCGTAGTCCAAGCCAAGCATCAGATCGACGAGTTCGGCAACGCTTGAGCCGGCGCGCTCGAGCCATTCGGCGATCAGTTCCGTGGCTACAATGGGACGGTGTTGTCGTAGTGTTTCGCGAAGTCCGCGCAGTGCCCGGACTTCGAACCCTTCGACATCGATTTTGACGAACACCAGCGGGCGATTATCATCGGGGAGCGCCTGGTCACCCGTTTGAACTGGAACGTTGACTGAGCTTGTGACGCGCAGACCACTGCGACCATCGATCGGCGCAAGCGTTCCCATGCCGGCGTGATTCTCCAGCACATTCAGCAGCAGAGTCGCCGGCTCGTCGGACAATCCCATTCCGTGCAAACGTACGTTCTGAATATTGTTCCGCTTCAAGACCGCGCGAATACGTTCACAACAGAGGGGATTGGGTTCAAAAGACTCGACCAAACCGCTGGAGCGAACGCATGCGGATGCGTGCAACGAAAGCATTCCGATATTCGCCCCCACATCGACAACCCGCTCGCCAGGTCGCAGGCAGGCGTTCATAAGGAGTTGCATGTCGAGCTCGTGGTACCGCGCAAGAAACCAGGTTTGCCGCTCGGACCAATCGGCAAGATTCAAATCCATCTCGTAGCCGTGCCATTTGCCGCGAACCGTTTTCCAGGGAGCGCCATGCCATCTCTGGTTTCCAGCAGAACCGGAAATGGATAATGCCGCTGCCAGCCTTCCCCAGCCCGGCAGTTCATGGCGGATCAATGGAAGGGCCAACCTGCTTCCAAAACGAATGCCAGAGTTTCCACGCAGTGCAACATTGCGATATTGGGGGGGGGGGGACAGATGTAGAGTCATTGAAGTGCCACCCGAAAGTATTCCGCGACTATACCCTATCGGTTGATAAGGATCGGGGATCGTCGGTCAAACGGGGCCTGCGGCAGAAGAAAAATTGGTTGGCCATCTCCCCCCTAAAGGACTTTCATCACAACGGCCGTAATATCATCCTTCTGCTCGTCGGCTTGGAATTGCCGAACCTGATCGCAGAGGGCCTCAAGAATTTTCGCGGCAGGTAGATGACGGTTTGCGCGAATCGATTGAACGGCTCGCTCCCCTCCAAACGGCTCCCCCGAAGCATCGGATGCCTCGGTAATCCCATCGGTCAGCAATAGCACGACATCGCCCGCCCGGAGATCAATCGGCTGGGCAGCGCTGAAACGCCCATCGGCATCGATACCCAGCGGCATGCCGGTGCTCCACAATTCGCGGGAGACACTTCCCGAATCGTCTATCACATATCCAGGCGTGTGGCCGGCACTGGCATAAATCAGCGACCGGTTCGCAGGATCAAGGCTCGCCAAAAGCAAGGTCACGAAATGCTCATCGGACGTATCGGATTCCAGCGCGCGATTGGCCAGGGCCAGAATCTCGCCCACATCGGTTCTCGTGAGCATGAGTGCGCGGACATAGGCACGTGTCTCGGCCATGACTAGTGCTCTGTCACACAATGATTTTAGGGTAGACCGACTTCAGCTTGACCCG
>DAIRGS010000048.1:0-9187 GCA_036794395.1 Tepidisphaeraceae bacterium
CCGGAAAAGAAGTTCCGAGACTGCATCGTGATCCAGCGTTGAACGGTATTGGGCTGGAAGCCCGTGTCACGAAGACGCTCAGCTTTTCTGGGTTGTGGCGGCGGTAGCGGCGGCGGGGGCTTTGTTGAACCAATCTGTCAGTTGGGCGCGCCAATGCCAGCCGGCGTAGGCGAGGGCGGCGAGGATGGCGAGTTGGATCAGGCGGCGGATGAGGCGGCGCAGGAGTTTTTTCCAGAGGACGGCGCGGATTTCGGAAAGTGCGGTGGTGCGGATGATGGTGTCTGGGGGCGTCAGCAGAGCGTAGGCTTTTTCGAAGGCGGCGGTGAGGGCGGTAAATTCGGGGCCGGCGATGGTTTGGAGTGCGAGTGTGGCGGCGGCGAGATGGGCGCCGGCCGCGCGGGTGGAGAGATCCATGGCGACGCCGAGCAGTCGTTCGTTGAGATGCTCGCCATGGCGGAGGATGAAGGCCTCGGCCTGTTGATTCGGCAGGCCGCGGAGGGCGCGAATAAAGGCAGGGTAGGCGGGATTGGATGTGGGGCCGACGGTAATGAGCAGGTCGTTTTGTGGGGCGGGGGCCGGGGCGTTGAGGCGGCGGAGGGTCATGAGCGTGTTGTGGTAGAACCAGTTTTCGGGAATGAGGCCGGCACGCCAGCGCGGCATCACGGTTACGCTGCGGCGGAGAACGAAGCGCACAATCTTGCCGGCGATGGCGGGATCGCCGGTCAGGGCGTGGGCCACGCGGTGGACGGCGGGGAAGCATTCGGTAATCACCGCCTCGACGGCGCTGCGGTCGCCGGAGCGCGCCAGATCGAGGACTTCGTCGCTAACGGGCATTCTTGGGCTCCTTGCCGGGAGAGGCACGAAGGCACGGAGTGAGAGGACAGGGGCGGTGAATATGTGTTGGAGTTGGGACGAATAGTGTGTGATTCTATAGCATCAAGGCGAGAATTATCTCGGCGGTGAGGACGGGAAGATCAGATGGGATGCACGACACTTTCGGCGAAGGTTTTCTCGCTCCCCCGGTGCGTCCTGGGGATGAGGCGTGGGCTTCGCAGAACGTGGCCACGGCCGCAGGTTGCTGACACTCGCGCGTCAGATGCGCGCCAACCAAAGATGATCTATCGGGCGTTGGCGGAAGAACCCCCTCCCTACCCTCCCCCGGAGTACCTGGGGAGGGAATAAGACCGCCGTCGCAACTGCCACACACCCGATAAGATGGGACGGATCGCGAGCCGGAGGGGCGGATGACGGGGCGGCCGGCGGCGTCGATCGGATGGGCGTGGGAAATCGGCCAGGCGTAAACCAGTGCGCCGGAGGCGGCAACGATCTGCTGGAAATGCTCGCGAGACTCAACGGGGCCGGCAGCGTGGGCGGCGAAGGATTCGATTTGATCCCAGCCGGTTCCGAATAAGCGGAGGGGAATTTTCTGGGCAATTAAGGCGCGGGCTAAACCTTGCTGGTATGCGGGGACGATCAGGCGCTCGATGAAAAGAGAACGATCAAATGATTGAGGGTCGATCTGAAATTTTGCGATACGAGGGGAAAGATAGGCATCGAGATCGTTCTTCAACTGAAATGGATCGCGGGCCAGTTCCTGGGCTATGAGGTCCCAGAGGAGCAGATGGCTGGAGAATTCCTTGACGATTTTGGGTGGAACGATCGGGTGGGTATCGTCGATGAAGGCGGCAAATTCTTCGCCGGTTGTGGTGTCGGTAGAAGTGGCTTGGATAGCGGCCTGTGGCCACGCGGCGATTCGAATGCGGTCTTGAGGCCAACCCAGCGAAGTGGCGCGATCTTTCCATCCGGGGTCGGTCAGGAGCAAACCATCTTGCGGAGCGGATGGATCGTAAGCGGGGATGCGGGGCAGCGTGATCCAGGTGAGGACCGGCGTTTGATTGGGGATGACCGGGGGGAGATCGGCACGGCCGAGGTTGGCAGTGAGAACGGCATTGGCGCCGGACGCCTGCCGGGCAAGGCCGAGCGGGGATGCGGAGGCGGGATTGTCGGAATCGAAGATACGCGCGGTGAAGTCTTGAGAATCGGCCAATGTGGCGACCAGAGCCGTTGGCGCTTCGTTCCAGAGGCGAAAATGCGACGGTGCGACTACGCACAGCGTTGGGGTGTTTGACTTCGCGGGCCCTCTGCCTGGCGGCGTGAGTAATGACTGGATCAGTGCGGTGCGTCGTGTGGTTTCGTGGGCGAAGGCTTTTTGAGCGGGTTCAATGAGTTGATCGGGCTGGGTGTTGTCGGGGGAGATGGCGCGGATGAACTCGGCTGGGGTGGGCAGGCCGGGGTTTTGAACGAAGATTTGGGCGAGTTCGGATTCCCAGTTTTCGCCGGCGGCGAACCAGAGACGATTGGCGCTAAAGTCGACAGCGAAGTCTTCGCAGTGGAGGATGATCTGTAGTGTCTGGAGATCGGGGATGATTGCGATGATGGCCTGCTGGGCTTCGAGTTGGTCGAGGGAAATTCGAACCTGTGCGGCATGGACGGGGAAGAGAAAGCAGCCGACGACGCCGCGGATATCGAGGGATTTGAACATGTACTGCCCAGCTCGACGCGGTAGTGAGCAGCCGCCCCACCACTGTTGGCTGGGGAGGATGGCGGTGAGCGAGCCGTCGCGGGCGAAGATCCAATCGATGTCCGCGGATGGAGTGAGGAGCAACGGCGCGAGGGCGGGCTGGAGCGCGGCCAACGCAGCGCGGTTCGCGGCGTAGTTTGAGGCAGCAAGGGCGTGGGCGGCGTTGGGGGTGCGCAGGCAGAGGGGGAGCGTTTGAGTCATGGGGGCGTAGGATCTCCTGATCGAGTTATCGGACGAAGATGGGGGTGGGCTGTAGTGGTTTGGGGTAAAGTGGGGTGATGGAGGTCTTTTTTTTCGGGCGTTGGGTATCCATGATTGCGCGGAAGAGCGCCGCCTGGCACTCGCCCCTGCCCTCTCCTGGAGCTTGTCATTACCCACAAGTTTTTTATCGAGGATGGATGGTCAAAAAACCCCCTCCCTACCCACTCGCGGGCAGTCGCCAATTCCGCTCGCTTCCCCCGGAGTACCGGTGGAGGGAGAAGACGAGGCGAAATGTGTAAGGGTTGGTTGGCTGGATTTGTTTTGGTTTTCAATGCGGTTGCGCTGGGCGCGGAGGCTTCGCCGCGCGCGGATTTGTTGATGCGGCAGGTGTATTGGCAGGTGCTGCCATCGGATGTGCGGGGCGTGAAGATTGATCCGGCGGGCAGGCCGTGGTTTGAGGTGGATGGGACTGTCTCGATCGAGCAGGTGAAGGCGCAGGTGGAGCGGGGAATGGGGATGGATGCGCCCTGGGTGAAATCGGCGCACGTTCTGTTGTTTGACCGCGCGGGGCGCATATGGTTGACGGTGGGGCCGGACATTTTGCTGGGATATGATCCGAAGACCAAACTGTGGATCGAGCGAGTGGGGATTTCGAGCAGTCCGGGTGGGCATGTGGATCCGGCGGCGCATGGGATCTGCGGGCCGGCGATCGAGGATAGCGCAGGGCGGGTTTATTTTGGCGATCGAAGCGGATGCCATGTGTTCGATCATGGGGCGTGGAGCTATCAGCCGTTCTATGCGGTGAATGCGCAGAAGGGGATTTATTTTGGGGAATCGCATCAGTTT
The DNA here is from genome assembly GCA_036794395.1 of Tepidisphaeraceae bacterium. Lineage (GTDB taxonomy): Bacteria > Planctomycetota > Phycisphaerae > Tepidisphaerales > Tepidisphaeraceae > DASXMX01. Next base: position 3,629 of record DAIRGS010000048.1, read on the forward strand.
TACATTCCGAACTTTGTGCAGGATGAGCGCGGGCGGATCTTCGCGTGGACGGCCTGGGGCCCGGATGGATGTACGGGGACGCTGGGGTTGTGGGTACACGAGGGTGGGCAGTGGCATCAGACTTTGATGGATATGGGGGATCGGCCGGGGAGGATCTCGGCGATTGTGCCGTTGCGCGATGGAAAGGTGCTGATCTGTCCGGAGATTGGGCATGTGGCGGTGGCGCGGGTTGATTTCGATGACAAGACGAATCTGGGGCAGTTGCAGCTAGATATTGGAGTGTTGGGGTCGCGGGATTTCAGGGCACGGCGGGACGCGGAGCATCGGATCTTGCAACTGGGGCCGCACGTTTTAGGGGATTTGCGGGGGGCGATGGCAGGCGCGGCATCGCCGGAGCAGCGGAACCGGCTGGAGCGGACGATTATGCTGCTTGAGCAGCCGCCGCAGCAGCCGAAGATCAATGATTTCGCGTTGGCCAACGCCCGGCTTGCGGGACACGATTCGCACGGGGATGCGGTTCTGTGGGCGGATACCGTCGGGCCAGATGGACGCGGGGGGAGGACAGCGGCTTGGATTGTAACCGCGACCGCGCAGGTGATTCCCGCGCCCGAGCCGGTGACGGATTGGGCGCCGCATTCGATGTTGACCGATCACGCGGGCAGGCTGTTTTTGGCGCGGTATCAGAAGGGGTTGGGGGTGATCGATCACAATCAGGTAACGCATCTTTCGGATGAAACGGATATTCCGTTTGATGAAATCCTGGGGCAGGATCGCGATGGGCGGGTGTATGTGCGGAACCGATGGCATGTGGCGGCATTGAATCTCGATGTCGCCGATACGCGACGGACATTGCCGGTGACGATTTTTGAGCTATCGGCATCACGGGCGGCGGCGTGCGCGGATTCAAAGGGGAGAATTGTGGCGAAGCTCGCGGGGGCGGAGCATCAGTTTCTGAGCGTGTTTCGAAATGGAAAGTTTGGCGATGTTGCGGTGCCGGCGGGGAGCGCGTGGGTTTCGGATGTGTCGTATCTTCAGCCGATGCACGATGGGAGCCTGGTGGCGCAGGAGCAGCCGGGCGGAGATGTTTTTTATTTTGATGGATCGGCGTGGACGGTGCATCGCAGTTTTCGGGCGCTGGTGGAGAAGCGATATACCGATCTTGTGCGGCAGATCGACAATAGCCACACGGGCGTGGACACGTACGCAAGCTTGCGGATCGATTCGCGAAAAAATGTGTGGTGCATGCAATGGGATCATGTGGATGTGTATGACGGAAAGCAGTGGCAGACGTATTCCATTATTGGCGAGCGGGGAACGGCGCCGAGGCCGATCTTGTATTGCCTGCCGTTGGCGCGGGATGGGCGGGTGGTGCTGTCGGATGGGGTACAGACGATGGTGGCGGAATTGGGGAGCGACGGGGTGAAGGCGACCCCGCTGGCGGGTGTGCGGATTGCAGGCAGTCCGACGGCTGGGGGCGGGGTGCGGGTGGATGGCGAGGGAAGGGTGTGGCTGCCGCGATCGGATGATTCGTCAACGCTGGTTGAGAATCGGGAGGTGAAGGTGATTGCGAACACGGGCATTCCCCGGCTTGAGGATGCGGGGGGACGGGTGTGGTTTGTCAATCTGGCGAAACGGGAACTGGTGGTGTTTGACCAGAACGGCATGCTTGCATCGGCAACCGAAGATGCGCTGTCGGAGGATTCGACGGTGGTTGAAGAAAAGTCTGGCTCTTATTGGGTGAATACGCGCAGTGGGTTGCGGCATTTTCAAACCGATGCGCGGGGGAAGCTGACGGTTGAGGGGGATTATTACGAGAAGGGTTTGCCGAAGGGGGCGTGCAATGGGATGTGGGTGGATGGGGAGAGGGCGCTTTGGTTTTCTGGGTCGGGAAGGTTGTATCGGGTTGAGTTGCCGTGAGGTGATAGGATTTGCAATTTGCAATTAGCGGGGGGCGGGGACTTGTTCGAGGATTTTTTTGAGGATGGAAGCCGTGCCATGGGCGTCGCCATTGTGGAGGTAGGATTTGGCGATGACGCGGTGGGCGCAGGCGGCGATGAAGAGGTTTTTCACATCGTCGGGGGTGACGTAGTCGCGGCGTTCGAGCAGGGCATTGGCCTGGCAGGCGTGAGTAATAGCTAGAGCGCCGCGCGGGGAGACGCCCAGGTGAAGCTCGTCGTGGCGGCGGGTGGCGTCGGCAAGATCGAGGATGTAATCGACCACCGCGGCGTCCAGGCGGACGGATGGGAGTTGGTCCTGGATTTCGACAATTTCGCGGGCGTTGGCGACGGGGCCGAGTTCGTTTAGCGCAGTTCTGCCGGGCTGGGTGGTGAGGATGCGATACTCGGATTGGCGCTCCGGATAGCCGACAGAGATGCGCAGGAGGAATCGATCGAGCTGGTTTTCGGGAAGGTGATAGGTGCCTTCGAATTCAAAAGGGTTTTGCGTGGCGACGACCATGAACGGGCGTTCGAGCGGATGGGTCTGGTTCTCGATGCTGACCTGTTCCTCACTCATGGCTTCAAGGAGGGCGGATTGGGTGCGGGGCGTGGTGCGGTTGATTTCGTCGGCGAGGACGATGTTGGCGAAAACGGGACCGGGCTTGAATTCGAATTCGTGCGTCTGATTATTGAAGACGCTGACGCCCAGTACGTCGCCGGGCAGAAGGTCGGGGGTGAGCTGGATTCGGCTGAAACGGCAATCGATGCTTCGCGCCAAAGCACGGGCAAGCACGGTTTTACCGACGCCGGGCACGTCTTCGATGAGTACATGGCCCCGGGCGAGCAGGCCGATCAGGAGCAGATCGATGGTTTTGGGATGGCCGAGGAATACTTTGGAGATATTCTCCCGTAGCCGGTCGATCGTTGAATGGGGCACCAATTACTCCGCCGAAGGGCTGCCGATGTCTTAGTGTCAGGCTGGGAGGATTTTAGCACGGCGGGCAAGGTTTTACACTCGTGCGACGGATCAACGTCAAGAATGGATGCAGAGCGGACGCAATTCGTGCAATTGCCCGTGCAATTGCCCATTACACGGTGAAGCCCGGAAGATTACGATTTGCCCGATGAGCCAAGTGCTGGTGGTGGATGACGACGCCGATACGGCGGAAGCGACCTCGCAGTTTTTGCGGCAGGCCGGGCATACGGTGCGGTCTGTCCCGAATGGCCGTGAGGCGCTGGCGGCGCTGAGCGATTTGGTTCCGGACGTGGCTGTGCTGGACGTACGCATGCCTGAAATGGACGGGATCACCTTTCTGGAAGTGATGCGTTGCTATCTGCGGTGGGAATCAGTGCCGGTCATTTTGATCACCGGCTATCCGGATGATCCGCGACTGGGACGCGCTCACAAGCTGGGAATCAAGCAGGTATTCACCAAGGCGGGGTTTCGGCTGGAGGAGCTTGCGGAGCTCATTAATAGCTTAGCGGCAGAACGCGACGAAACGGGGACAAGCGGGAAGTGACCGCGCGATCCGGGGATGGGTGCGTGACAGTTTCGGCGGCGACCTTATCCCTCCCCAGGTACTCCGGGGGAGGGCAGGGAGGGGGTTCTTCCGCCTACGCCCGATAGATCGTCGTTTGGTCGGCGCGCATCTGACGCGCGAGTGTCAGTAACCTGCGGCTATGGGAACGTCCTGCGAAACCCACGCCCCCTCCCTACCCTCCCCCGGACGTACCGCTTGTCATTACCCACAATTGCGTTATCGAGGATGTACGCTCAAAAAACCCCCTCCCTACCCTCCCCCGGAGTACCGGTGGAGGGAGAAAAGGGCGCGTGATTTGGACTTGTGGGTAATGACAAGGGACATACCGGGGGAGGGAGAATAGGGCCGCCGAACGTGTCATGCATCCTCCGGGGATAGAATCGCAAGTTGATATTAAAGGACGGTGCGGGATTCGAGTATTGTGGTGCGGGCCTCCGGGCCTGCACGTGTAGCCCCCAAGGGCTACACCACACCCATGGCGCTGAATCGCGCCCCGTCATTTAGGTTTGATTGCTCAGGGGAAGGTGGGATAGAGCGTCGCATCAGGGGCCCAATGATCTTTAGAGTGAGCCGAGGCACGATCGATCGCGGCGGCATGGCCATCGCAAAACGCTACGTTTCCAACGCGTTCGCCATGGGCCAGAATATTCAATGTCGGTGGAGCACCGGCGGAAGCCGTCACATTGATGGGGTCTTGAGGGTTTGACATGCCGGTACCCTCGTCAAAGCCGTCGTGCCGGATTGAGAGGATGTTCGTTTTTGAACCGTTGGGAATCAGCAACCCATACCCGTCATCAATGGTTCGGCGATCTTCTTCGTAAAGCAGAATTTTGTTGGCCGCGTCTTTGATCGCAGTCATTGTGCGAACCGCAACGGGCGTTGGGGAGATGCCGGTGGTATCCGGCTGGGCGCCAGAACACATCAGGCCGTTCATCACGTAGCTGAACGGATACCCGCTGGGATACGCCATCGCTGGAGAGGTTTGGTCTGGTGCAAAATCGAGAAATCCGGCATTGGCCAGCCGGGCGTCTGAGGGACATCGCAGCGTGGAAAGGCCCTTGGGGGAGTAGTCCCCGAGGCCATCGATGTATTTGCCGATGCCTTTGGTGCTGAGCTGCGAGATTCTGAATGGCGTACCGGTGGATTGCCACCAGACCCAATCATTGTCCTGATTGGTTTTGAAATTGGCATTTGCGGGCAACGAATTATCATTCGCTTCGGCATACATGATGATCGCCTGAGCGATCGTTTTCAGGTTATTGAGGCACTGCACCCGGCGGCCTGATTCGCGCGCTTTGGAAAGCACACCGAAGAGAATTGCCGCCAGTAGAGCAATGACCCCGATCACAACCAAGAGTTCAAGAAGAGTGAAACCGGCGCGGCCGGTTCGATGTCGAAACGGATGGCGGCCGAACAGATTGACAACGGTGTTCGACATCACTGAACTCCTGTCCAAACCTCACAACCGAGGCAGGAATGGCGTTCTCCCGCCCCACGCCAACATTGTACTGTGTGAAGATGAGAAACACGATAGGCTTATGATTAGATTGCCACCAATGGATCAATGTGGCAGCGATGTTTCAAACAGGAAATATCGCCTGACGCCCCGCCGGCGGCGCATCATAAACTACGCCGCAATATAGACCTAAAACATACTGGAATTGAGGAAGCGGCGATCTGGACGGCGGAGTGGTAAATCTTAGTGCTTAAACCAGCGCGGACGCCTAGATGTGGCTGGACACTTATTTGGAAGGCGATTGAAGGTTGGAAAGCAGGGTTCTGGAGGAGTTGGACGTCTCACTTGCCCTTTGCGACATAAACCCCGTCCCAGTCGGGCCCCGGAGAGTGGGAACTGAGATAAGTGATGCGTTCGAGCAATGCCCCGGCCGGGGCATCGTGGGGAAATCGGGCCAGAACGGATTTGAGCGTAAGGGCCGCCTGTTCCCAATTCTGCTGTTGATAGAATGCGAAAGCCGCATCGTATTCAGAAGCGCGTAAGCGAAGATCGGAATCGGCACTTTCATCGCCAAGCAGTTCGTACACCGCCATTGGCTTGAGCTTGCCTTTTACGCGCAGCACAT
>DAIRGS010000048.1:9197-32597 GCA_036794395.1 Tepidisphaeraceae bacterium
GGAGCCGTAGAACTTATTGGCGCCCTCAAGCCGGCTGCCAAGATTAACGGCGTCACCGATAACGCTGTAATTGAATTTTTGGCTCGAGCCCATGTTGCCGAACACCATTGGGCCGGTGTTGATGCCAATCCGCGTGAGAAGGCCCTTAGCGCCCATCTCTTCAAGACGCGGCTGGATCTCGCGTTCGCGTTGCTCCATGGCCAACGCGGCCCGGCAGGCGCGGAGCGCATGATCTGGTTGCGTGATCGGCGCGTTCCAGAAACTCATGATGGCATCGCCAATGTATTTATCGACGGTGCCATCGTTGGCAAAGACGAGGGCGGACATCTCGTCGAGGTAGTAGTTGAGCAGTTCGGTGAGCTTATGGTCTTCGAGGCGTTCGCTCAGATCGGTGAAGCCTTGAATGTCGGTGAACATGACCGTCATCTCACGGCGCTCGCCGCTGAGGGTCAGGGCGGAGGGATCTCGATCGATTTGGGCGGCGACCTGGGGGGAGACGTATTGCGAGAGCGCCTTGACGACGAAGCGGCGCTGCCGGCCTTCGGTCATGTAGCTCCAGGCAAACGTGGCGATGGTTGCAAGGAGCAGGGAAATAATCGGAGTGGCCAAAGGCAGCCAGCGGATTTCGTGGCGGGTAAACATGACGGTGGCGGTACCAATGAGAATGATTGCGACAGTGGCAGCCAAGAACAGTTTGGCGATGACGCGGCGAGGAAATGCGACACCCAGCGACGTAAAAAATGCCGTGAGCAGTGCGATGGCCGCACTTGCGGCCGGGGGAATCACCTTCACCTGCCGATGCTCGAGCATGTTGGCGATGGCGGTGGCCTGAATTTCAACGCCGGGAAATTCATCTGCCAATGGAGATGATTTGAGGTCGAACGTCCCGGCGGTGATTGCGCCCAGGACTACGATCTTGCCGCGTATCATTTCGGGCCTTACGCCGAAATCTTTTGTCTTGCTGATATCAGCGCCCATTACATGAGATGCGCTGAGGTAGCGAAAGGTCCGCGTTCTGGCGGCATCCGGCGCGTGGTGAGGGCCATAATAATGAAGGAGGAATGGATCGTTGAACGGTGCGTCGCCAATTGATGTGATCGTGCGAGCGGCCAAGCTCGGGACCCCGTTCACCACCGGCGTGTAGCGCCGGTAAACAACATCGTTGCCGACGTTCACAGCGCCGAAGATTGGCGCTTTCGCCGGGGGAGCGAAAGCGCCCCACTTTCCCTCAGCCGACACCAGCGAACCGAAAATGATTGGAATTTTCGATCGATTGATGGCGCTGGCAAACGCGGAATCGTCGCCATTTACATCGTTAAACGCACTTGGCTCACTGAATATAAGGTCGACGGCGATGGCGCGGGCGCCGCTGCGATTGCAATAATCAATGACGTAGCCCCACAATTGCCGAGGCCAGGGCCAGCCGTAGGGCGTCTTGCCGATCGCGCCGTGAGCAAGATCGTTCAGGCTCGTTTCATCGGCGGCGATGATCACGACCGGGCCACCCTTCTGACTATCGATGCGGCGGAGATGATAAAGCGAATCGTAGAGAACGTTGTCCAGTTTGGTGAAAGCAATCGATACGCCCGGCAGGTGGGCGGCCGACCAAGTTAACACCCAGGCGGCGAATGCGATCATGGCCGCCGCGAAGACCTTTCGGGCGGGGCCATGAGCGGATATTTTGCTGGGTAAGGGCATCGAAGTCGGATTCTTCCAAGTGCTTACGTCTTATATTGGAAAGCCGGCCTTCGTGCATCAGGAGCCACAGGATGAAACCCGGGCTGTTCCGGAAAATGCTTTGGGCATCGCTCGCGCTGGCGGGGATGGTGGGAATTGTGCCGGCACAGGAGGCGGCGACTCGTCCGACAATGGGGCTGGGGGTTTCGGAGAACCATCGATTTTTGATTGACGCCCAAGGCCGTCCGTTTTTCTTTCTGGCTGACACCGCATGGGAGCTGTTTCACCGGCTGAACCGGGAAGAAGCGCAGGACTACTTGAAGGATCGCGCTGCGAAACATTTCAACGTGATTCAGGCGTGCGTGCTGGCTGAGTATGGCGGGCTGACGGTGCCCAACGCATATGGTCATCTTCCGCTCAGCGACAACGACCCGGCCAAGCCGAACGAGGAATATTTCAAGGATGTTGATTGGGTGGTGGAGCAGGCCCAGGGGCTGAGGCTTTATGTGGGGATGTTGCCCACTTGGGGCGACAAGGTGAATAAAAAGTGGGGCATGGGGCCGGAAATCTTCACCCCGCAAAACGCCGGGGCGTACGGGGAGTTTCTTGGTAAGCGCTACAAAGACAAACCGATCATCTGGATCCTGGGTGGTGACCGGCCCATCGAGGATGACCGCCAAATGGCGATCTGGCGAGCCATGGCCGCGGGAATTGCCAAGGGCGACGGCGGAGCGCATCTGATGACCTTCCATCCGATGGGCGGACGGTCGTCCAGTGAATGGTTACAGAGCGACGGCTGGCTTGCCTTTAACATGCTCCAATCAGGACACAGCGCGCGCGATATTGCGACGTGGGGGCGGATCTGGACGGATTATCAAAAGCAGCCGATCAAACCGACTTTGGACGCCGAGCCAAACTACGAGGATCACCCGATCAACTGGATGCCACAGAACGGGTACTTCAACGATTTTGACGTGCGCAAGCAGGCGTATTGGTCGGTTTTTGCCGGGGCTTGCGGATACACCTATGGCTGTCATGACATCTGGCAGTTTTATCAGCCAGGCCGGGATCCGATCAGCAGTGCGCGAACGCCTTGGCGTGATGCGATGAAACTCCCGGGGGCGGGGCAGATGCAGTGGCTGATCGGGTTGATGATGTCGCGACCCTTTCTGTCGCGCGTTCCCGACCAATCGCTGATCGTGTCGACCGATAAATCCGACGGCGCTCACTGCCAGGCCACGCGCGATGCGGATGGTACATATGCGTTTATTTATGTGCCGGATGGAAGTCCGGTGAAAATTGATTTGCGAAAGCTGGGGGGCGTTGCGCTCAAGGCTTGGTGGTACGACCCGCGCAATGGTGGAGCGAATCCCGCCGGGGATTTTACGAATCAGGCGGTCCAGGAATTCATCCCCCCCGCCGCGGCCAAGGGCGCGGAAGCCAATGATTGGGTGCTGGTGCTGGATGACGCGGCGAAACATTATGCGGCGCCGGGGGGTGTTGCGGGCGGGAAGTAGGAGACAATTGAACCACGGATGGCACGGATAAGAAGGCGGATTGGCTTTATCCGTGTTATCCGCGTAATCCGTGGTTGAAACTTTTCCTTCATCCAACTTGACGATCTGACACGAGAAGAATTGAACCACGGATAGCACGGATTCCACGGATAAGAATACAACTCTCTCTCTTATCCGTGATATCCGTGTAATCCGTGGTTCAATCCCTCTTTTCCAAAACCTGGCGTCGCGCATCGAAGGAGGATGTGGCTGGCAACCTTCCTGCTCAACCCGCACGCGACATCCTCCTGATGGTATAACCGGACATGGATTGTCCGGCGCGATCGATACCATTGGAGGCGGATGATGAAAGATCAATTGCAGCGCGTTCTCACTCTGGATCGCTGGCTGTGGGCCGGCCGCCGTGTCGTCGCCAAGAACGCCGCGGCGGAGTTGGGGGTGGATGAGCGGACCATCCGCCGGGACCTTAAAGAGGTGTTGGCCGGGCAATGGCGGCTGCCGGTGCGGTACGACCGGGCGCAACGCATCTGGTTCTACGAAGGCGAGGCCGCCCCGCTGCCGGCCACGCTCATCAGCGAGTCCGACCGCTTCGCCCTGCTCCTGTCGCTCCAGTCCATCGAGCAATACCGCGGCACGCCGATCTACGAAAAGCTCCAGCGCATCTACGCCCGGCTGCTCGATCTGCTCCCACAAGAACGCCGCACAAGCTTCGTCGCCCTCGCCCGCAAAATCCGCTTCGAAGGCCCGCCGACCCGACCGCTACCCGAACCAATGTGGAACACGATCATCAACGCCCTCGACGATTCCACCACCCTCCGCCTGACCTACCGCACCGGAAGCACCGGCAAAGTTGGCGCCCGCAAGCTCGACCCCTACGCGCTGGTCGTCCGACATCGGGAGTGGTATCTGGTTGGTTGGGATCACATTCATAAAGCCGTCCGGACGTTCTTCGTGCCGCGCATTCAGGGGGCGGAGGACACGGAGCAGCGATTTCGCGTTAAGGATGAATTCGACCTCGACCATTACCTCGCGACCGCGGTGGATGGGCACCAGGGCACGGGAGAGATTCATCACGTGAAGCTGCGGTTTACCAAGGAAGCATCGCATCTGGGAGAGGAGTACGTGTGGAATGCGACACAGAAGGTTTCGCGGGATGCGGACGGGAGGATTATTGCGGAGTTCGATACCGGCGCATTGTACGCTGTGGAGCGGCAGGTGCTGGGGTGGGGCGGAAAAGTCGAGGTGATCTCACCCGACCAACTGAGGTCGTTGATTAAGAAGAGGGCTGACTCACTGCTGTTATCACATTGCAGATTTGCCACCGGGGCCGGAACAGAAGGGAACACCAATGGCGCAGATTCGTCGCACAGTTGACCACAGTATTTGGTTCAATGCCACCAACTTTCAGCAGCAACCCAACGAAGGCATATTGGAATATTTTTCTACGCTCGCCGCCGGGCAGCAAGTCGTGGTTGAATTGAACGGCCACCCGGCTGGGACCTGGGCGCGGTATAATGGTGGAGCGTTTGCGCTCAAATCGATCGACAATGCTGCGGAGCAGGCTTGGGATGCGATTCCCGTGACTAACCCTCTCACCTGGGTTCAGATTGCTTTGGGGAATGTAGGCGTTCCGAACCCAGCAGGCCCGAATCTGGCAGCTGGCCCCGTCGTTCTTCCGGTGGCGCAGGCAGTGGGTGGCGCAGCGACACCGAACTTTGAGCACACAAATGATTATGTGGCATCACCGGATGGTGTCCTGTGCATCGGACTCGACTTGGCTTGGTGGGGCGGCAGCCGCAATGACCCTGATTCTCGCAACGATGCTCTCAGCTACCTCTTTCTTCGCGACGGCAACGCAACTGAAATTGAAGCGACGCGAATCAGCCTCGGAAATACATTCAACGGTGGTGCCAACGGATTTACACCGAATTGTGATCCCAATGCAGATCTCGTTCTTGGCGCGATCGAAGCGATACTAATCAAACACCAGCCAACTCATGTTGTTCTCGCTGTCGACGCACCGCTTGCCGCCGCTGCAAGGCAATTGCCGCCGCGCCTCAAGGTTCCAGGTCCGGGAACTCTGGCACGCCGTGAGCCTGAAAATATTCTCGCCGCTGCGATCGCCACCGGCCCGGCTGATTGGCGGCAGGGGTGCAACATTCAACCGGGAGCGCCACTATGTCCCCGGGTTGCTAACCTCGTCAACGGCCTCGTCGCACGGTGTGGATTCGGTCTCTACGGTCACGGTGGCCCGGTTCCAAAACGATGTTTGATAGAATGCTTTCCTTCGGCCGCGATTTGGGCGATTGGATGCCAAGGTCATTATGGCGTCCTGTCTTCCCGTGATGCGCGCGAATATAAGACTTTCGACAATTGTTTTTACCCTTGGCACTCGCTCGTCCGTGCGGTGAACCAACACCTATTCGGTTTCATACCAGCGATTGGCGTCCCAGGTCCCGTGGTCCGCTCCTGGATTGCTGCCCTCAGTGGTAAACTCCTTTGGGACGCGCTGCTGGTTGAACCTACGGGCTGCCTCATGAGAGGCGGCAAGCTATTCGACGACGTGCTTGATTCGGTGAACTGCCTTTTGACCGCTGTTTCTTTCGCTAGCAACTCGGCGCATGTCTGGGTTGGCAACATCCCTGCGGATGGACACATTATCGGCCCGGGCCGTTGAAGAGGAGCTCCAATGGCATCTAAGCAAACAACAAGGGTCGGTTATACAAATCCATATCACCAGCAGGTAGTCCGGGACACCGAGCGCTGGGGTACCGACAACTGCCAATACGTTGTTGAAATGAAATGCCTGGATTGCAATTTCCATCACGGCACAAACGGTACAAACTGCCACCAGTGCAAATGTCTTAACCATCACGGCCACGGTCCCTTCTGCGGCAAGGGGCGGCACGAAGACCTGCTCTGAAGGTGGGGAATACCGGACACCTTTTGTCCGCTGCCGGCGGTACTAATACTGGGGTCGCTACTGACGCGGCAAAGATTCAGTACCAAAGGAAAGGCAACTCATGAGTTCCCAATTCAACGTCCGCGTCGGTTTAGGCAATGGCACTCGCGCGCAGCAGATGGTGATAACCGCCAACGACGCCAAGGACGCGATGCGTTTCGCCGAGTTACAGACGGGCGCGAAAGCGCTGGGGAGCTATCAGGTTTCAACGCCCAAGGCGAAGAAGTGAAATGCGTTTCTGAGGATGCCGTTTGCCTGGGGTCAACCCGCGATTGGATACTGGTGACCACAATGGCACGCGGCAACGACGGCAATCTCTTGCAGCACACGGTTGAATCGGAATTGGCTGCGGCCCTCGTTGCTCCCGACCCTGCTCGCGGGCTTTGGCTGACCTGCACGCATGCGATGGCACCCTTTGAGCCGATTCGTCATCGCGATGAGGAAATCGATGATCGGCAGAATCGATTCAGTTATTGGTGGAAGATGGCCCTGAGGGACGAAAACGGCGGTGCGCCACCGAGTCAACCGGCGGTGCTGGGCGCATATCGGCGATGCCGGAAAGAGGATCCGAGCCAATACCCGAACAGCGCGGAAGTCGTGAGCGCTTTGGTTGGGCGCGAGCGCGTGGCTGGCGTATTGATCGAACTGGATGGCGCGAAGCATCGGGCACTTGCCAAGCGATGGTGTGGTACGAATATCAAAGCGGTAAACGCGAGTTGGCGAAAGTCACTTGCGGAACTCGGCCGACCCGCCGGCTTGGATTGCCCGTGGCTGTTTACGATGGACCCGATGCAGTTTGTCGCAGGGAATGACAATGATGATGCCATGCTGCATCCCGGCGACTTTGGGCGGCTGCTTGATCCGGTCCGATCGTTTCTAATCAGCGGGCAGCCGGGCGTGTTCTGCGTGTTTTGCTATTCGATGTGGAACCACGTTGCCGCAGCGTTCAAAATGGCGGTTGAGGACTTCCGTGAGAAGCTGGTGGTTCCCGATCTGCACGTCGCTTTCGCGGAAATCCGCTTCGGCGGGATATCCCACGTTGGGGCGATGCTGTCGCGCGATCAACGTCTGCTGGATGGTGCGCGGGACCGATGGATTTCGATTCGTGATGGCGACCTGGAAGCGCCCTCACCGTCGGGCGGAGATTAGCGTCGCCATCGTCACATCGAGCACTGGACACATTTTGTCCGGCGGCGATGGTATTATCTGGGATCGCATCGGAGACCTTCCGCAACCGGCGGAACGTCGAGGTCGTCAAGGAAACGAATCATGACCAACAACATCACATCGCGCGCCGCCATCTAGCGGCAAAGAGAACCTGGCCAACTTGAAGCGTGTTCTGGGAGATTCCCTAACCACTTTCAAGGAGTTGGCCATGAGGTCTTTTCGCATCGTGTTCGTTTGGGACGGTTGTGAGTACACGAAGCTGTTTCAGGCGGCTTCGGTGACCGCCGTCATTGCGCTGGCCGCGGGGCAGTATCCCGGCTGCCACGTGTGGTCGGTCGAGGAGATTTGATCGGGTTTGCGCGGGGCGAGGTGTCGACCCATCCGGGTCGAGCCCTTCGAGGGGATGGACGTATGAAGGTCCATAGGTTTTACAATGGGATGAAGCGACGCGCCGCCAGGACGATTGCCTGCCGGCGGGAAACGTTGCGTCAATTGCGTCAGGGCATCGTGAACGAAGGAAAGCCATGAGCGTGGTAACGATGATCGTCGTGATCTATCTGGCGGCCCTTGCAGCTGGATGCTTCCTCAACTGGCTCGATCATGGGGCAAAGGGCGGCGGCGGCCGGTTCTGCCCAAGGTGCGGGCATGAACTTTCGCGGCGGGAACGGCACGGCTGCCAGGTCATTTCGAATGAGCCACTATGAAGCTCGGCATTTGCTCCGACACGCACGGCTGCGCCACGCCCGCGTTCGACGCCGCGTCGGTGTCGGCGGTGCTTCACGCCGGCGATCTGTACGACGCCGCGGGAAGCCGGCGGGACTTGCTGAACGATCCGCTTCGGCCATGGCTGGCCGAGTGCGCCGCGCCGGTCTTCCTGGTGCGGGGGAATCATGATTACTGGGACCACCTGGAGATGTTCGAGCGATACCACGACGTGACAGGGCGAGTCCGGGCAATCGCCCCCCGGCTGTTCGTCGCGGGCGTGGGTTTTTCGCGGCGGCGGTATTACGACCTGCCGGGCGAGACGGATTTGCAGCCCGTCTGCCACGAGGTCGTGCGATCGGCCCGGCAATTGACCGGAACCTCAGATCGGATCGTGCTTCTCACCCACTATCCGGCAAAGTATCCGGCGATCTATCCCGCGGAAGAAGGGCCGCTCGGGTGGGCGTTTGATTGCGTCCGGGAACTGATCGAGGAACTTCGCCCGATCGCGGTCGTCCAGGGGCACGTGCATGAGTGGTTCGGGCAGACGCACGCCGTGGAGGTTTCGGGATGCCAGGTGCTGCTGCTGCACCCCGGCCCACTCGGCGGCATTCTCCAAATCAACGCCGGCAGCGGCGATGCATCGTACGCCGCCGCTAGCGCGTAGACGGTGACACCGAAGTGCATTGTTCCCTTTGCGGTTCTCCCCGTGCTCATCGAAACTCACCGGACGTCAATTGTCCGCTGGCTCTGGTATCTATACGCGAACCCAAACCGGAGCCCGACGGATGAAGACTTACGAGATCACTTTCACGATCGACAACAAGCGTTACGCCGAGACCGTTCACGCCACCAGTTCCTCCGATGCCCGGCGGCTGATCGAGGCGCGGTACCCGCGGTGCGTGATCTGGAACGTGCGCGAGCAATAACGACGTTCCTAAATGACCGTGTTAGGAAGCAGCCGTGGAACGCGTCGCACCGTCCAGTTCTGCCGAAAGGAGAGCCAGTATGTCCGGAAAGATTATCGCCCGCGCGATCGCAGGGCTCACCGGCCAGGTTCTCGGATACGCCGAAGCACGCGATCTTCAAATTGCGGTGCTCAACGTCGAGGGCGATGAGGTCCGCAATTGCGAGTTTCACGAGTTCCTCAGTCCGCACGAAACAGTTGCTTTCTTCGTCGAACGACCCAGGATCCTGGGGATTGGGACGATGGAGACGCTGGCGTTGAGCACGGGACGGGCGGGATGGAGGCCGGCGGATTTCTGGATCGACGAGGCGCCCTTCCATCCCAAGCTTCCCGAGGACGAATTCCCGTTTTTCTGGGGGCCATTCCAGGTTCACGGCGGCAAGTCGCTCACCGCCATCGCGCTCCTGAGCGCTTTCCGTCGCCGGTGGCCCGATCTGCCGGCAAATGAGACCGCGCCCGGGGAGTGCTACATGCACCTGGTTCGATCCGCCACGTGGCCCGCCCTTGAAGAGCGAACCGCGACGCTCCGGCGGTGGCTGAAGGTGGAACTCCCCGCCAACCTGGATGAAAGCCGCTGGGAGGCGGCCATGTCCGCATACGCGATGTGGAAGGGACTTCGAGGCGATTGGCCAATCGACTTGCACCGCCTGACCCGGCGCGGCGGGTCGGGGTGGGTGTGGACGTTTGGCGACGGCCCGTCGACTGAGCAGGCTTATTATGAGCCCGCCATGTCGTTTGCGACGCTCATCTTTCCCGTCGGGCCGGTGTCGTTTTTCTGGCCGCCGGACGAGCGGTGCGGCGAAGCTCGGGACAATCGATCAAAGGAATAGCTCCGCCGATACTCCAAAATGTGTCGATAGGGCGCGAATGTGCGACTTGCTGAGTTCCCGACCACCGTTCAATATCTTTGGACCGAGCGAGCGCTCGCCCAGCAAGCGGCCTAAATCCGAAGAATTCATGTCGTGTGCGGCCATCAATTCCCGCAACACATCCAGCGGCCCGGCTGCCGAGAGATCCAGGGCCTGATGCTCGTTTTCATAGGCATCAACAAGAATCGACAGCGTATTGAGGTACTCAGCCTGACCGGGGGTAAGTTTGGGGATGCCGGTCAGCGCGTCGATCACTCGCATCGTATTTTCGTATGCGACGCGATCTGCGATTGCCAACGGGGGATAAATTCGCACCAATTCCGCGACGGCAGTTGAGACGCGGAGTCGTAATGCCGTGCGGCGGGGATTTCGAGGCCGCCGTAACCCTGGTCTGTTGCAACGGCGCATTGCTACATCCTCAAAGTGGGTCGAGCGGCCACTCATTCGCGTCGTTCGCGACGAGTTGGGCGCGATCATTCAAGATACGCTTCCATTGCAATTTTATCTCTTTGAAGTTCACGAGAATCGCAACTTCGAGGCCAGTGATATTGAGATAGCCGAGCATCTGGGCCACATGACTCTCGTTAAATCCGCTGACCACCTTGGCGTCGGCGATGACACGTCCATCGACGATCAAGTCGGGCGTGAGCGTACCAATGTGATGCCCTTTGTAAAACACAGGAAACCGTCTCTGGTGCTCGACCAAATGCCCGCGCGCGGTTAATTCAATGACCAGTGCATTCTCGTACAATTTCTCATCGAGCCCCGGCTTTAATTCGTTCAAAATCGCCATCGATGCGCCGATAATGTCTCGAGTGATGTCTTCGTGTTTCACGCGATAAGAATAGCCGCAGATCGCAAAAGTGGTACAGTCGCGGTTCCAAGCCGCAACTGACTTGATCATCCGACACGAGAAGAACTGAACCACGGATAGCGCGGATGCCACGGATAAGAAGGCGGATTGTCTTTATCCGCGTCATCCGTGTTATCCGTGGTTGAAACTTATTCTTCATCCAACTTGACGATCCGACACCAGAAGAATTGAACCACGGATAGCACGGATGCCACGGATAAGAAGGCGGATTGTCTTTATCCGTGTCATCCGTGTTATCCGTGGTCAAAATTCCTTCTTCGTTGATGTGAAAAGGATTTGGGGGCTCTAGCGTCACGCATCATTTCGCGTTCCAATCTGCCGACTGTTTTGACAGAGGAGCAAGGAATGGTTCGCGTCGGCATCATCGGTTTGGGATTCATGGGGCGGATGCATTATGGCGCATATGAAGACGTGCCGGGGGCGCAGGTGGTGGCGGTGTGTGATGCCGATGCCAAGCGGGCGGCGGGGGATTTGTCGGCGGGGTGGGCGAACGTGCCGGGGGCGGATGTGAAGCAATTGCCGATGGATCGGATTCGCGGAACGACTGATTGGCGCGAACTGATTCGGATGGACGAGGTGGATCTGATCGATGTGTGTTTGCCCACGCCGCAGCATTTGGAAGTGGTGACGGCGGCGATCGCAACCGGCAAGCATGTTTTGTGCGAGAAGCCGATGGCGCGGACGCTGGCCGATGGACAGGCCATCGCAGCGGCTGCCGCGAAATCAAAAGGCTTTTTCATGCCGGCGATGTGCATGCGGTTCTGGGGCGAGTGGGAGTGGTTAAAGCAGGCTGTTGCCGAGAAGCGGTATGGCGAAGTGCGCTCGGCCACGTTTCGTCGAGCCGGCACGACGCCGGGCGGGTGGTTCCGGGACGGCAAGCTCTCAGGCGGCGCATTACTCGATCTGCACGTTCACGATGTCGATTTTGTGTATCACCTGTTCGGCAAACCGAAGGGTGTTTTCAGCCGGGGATATTCGAAAGATACAGGTGAGATCGATCACATCGTCACTCAATATCTCTACGATTCCCCCGCCATCGTGAGCGCCGAAGGCGCATGGGGCATGGCCGATGGGTTCGGGTTTAGAATGCAGTTCAACATCAACTTTGATAAAGCGACCGCTGAGTTTGAATTTGGACGAGACAAGCCGCTGAAGCTTTATATCGATGGCAAAGAGCAGTCGGTGGAGCATCCGACGCACAATGGCTACGTCGGCGAGATGCGGTATATGGTCAACTGCATCGAAAAGGGCCAGCGTCCGAAGCGCGTTACCGCCAACGACGCGGTGACGGGGCTCGAGATCATTGAGGCCGAGCGCCAGAGCGCGCAGACGGGGCGGATGGTTGAGTTGTAAGTGGCTGCGCTGTTAGATCTGCCTTGAGCATCGGCGCAAGCACGTTTCGGGCAAAGACGTAGGACATCGGCCCGGTATGCGTCCCGAAGTTCCCGTAGATGATCCACTGCGGCTGAAATGGCACGCGGAGGAGTTTGTCGTTCGGATGCGTCTGCTCGAAGCCCAGCCATCCCGCGCCGATGCCGCGGGGGCCGTCGCCGTTGCCGAAAATCAGTGTGAACAGGCCCAGCGTGTCGACATCGATGGGCGTGGTGGTGTAGTAGGCGCGGTGTTTCACGTGAGAGAGGGCGGCGGTCAGGTCGTAGTCGCGGCTGACTGCGGGGGAGACCATCAGGAAATCGTCGACTGCTACGCCGGGCGGTAAGGACTCCAGCAGCCACAGCGCGACGGCAACTCCGCCGCTCTCGGAGCAGAGGATGATTTTGGAATCGGGGTTGAGACGGCGCCACTCCGCGAGGGACGGCGCCATCCGGCGGGCGGCCTGGCGGTTCCGATCGACGTCACGGAGGACCTGGATTATGTTGCCGGGCCCGACCCAGTCGAAGACTTCGGTCAGGTCGGCGGCGCCCCCGTCGTGCAGGCCGTCGACCAGCCAACCGTCGACGACCAGCATCCCGCTGATGCCTGGCACGTGCAGCAGGTATGTCGAGCCCGCCGGAAGTTTGTAGGGCGCGCGGGGCTGTGTAAGGGGGACGGCAATGCATCCGCCGGCACACAGCAGTGGCAGGAGCGTCATCAACATGTTCTGCCATCGCAGACACCCGCGGCAGGCCATCTCCACCTCGATCAATAAATAGGCAGGTCCGCCTGCACGAGTTTCGGGCGCGACGCCGATTCGTAAATACGGATTTTGTAGCTGGTGATGACTACGCCCGGCGAATCTCGGAGCTGGCCATTTTCCAACCTGAACGCCCATGCATGCCAGGGGCAGATCACACATCCCTCATCCACCCGGCCTCCCGATAAGCTGCGGCCGGCATGCGGACAGGTATTGTCAATGACATACACCTGGCCCTGGTCGAGAAAGACGGCAAGTTGAAAGCCGCCGATCTCGACGTACTTTCCCTGCCCTTCGACCAGCTCATCAAGATCGCACAAAGACGTCCAGGACATGGGAAACTGTAGCCTAGTGTTCGGGGGTTTTCGCTTTGTTTGTAGTGGAGATAACGCCAATAGGGCGAGACGTCGGCTGCGACGTGGAATTCTGCTCGGCCAGCCGCTGCGTCAACACATGCGACATTGTGGTGATGATCTGGCTCGACAGTGCCACAGCGTCGCCCACGTACACCTGATGCAACGGCCCGCGAACGGTATCGAGATCGTCGATCTTAGCTGAGAATGCGTCGAAGCGGGGAGTGAGTTCCGCACGCTCGTAATAGGATGCTCGGGCAATCGCCACAAGTGCATCGCGCGCAGAACGAAGCCCGGCGTCGATCGTGGGCTCGGGAGAGAGATCAGCCGGACCTGTAGCCAGCTCCGATTGAGCATCGCCGATCACCTGGAGCTGCTGGCGAAATTCTGCGCCGGGGCTCGGCCCTACGAGCATTGGGAGTATCGCTTCCAGTCGAGCAAAGACTTCGGACATGAGCTTACGGTGAGCGGCCACGCTGGGGCCCGGAAGCTGGTTGCTCAGCCGAGCATACGTGTCGGCCAACCCGCCAAGCGTCTGCACGCGGACGCCGACATCCGATGCGATTTTGGGCTGAGGATTCAGTTGGGCTGGGGGCGGCCCGAGCGTCGTTTGATGCTTGACGCAGCCCGCGATGCAGGCCGAGCAGATTATGACGGATAACGCGCGAAGCATCATCGGCCTGATCGGGATGTGCTTCATTATCTCACATTTCCGCGCGGCATAACTTTCCGAACTGCGCCACTGAATCATCATTTGCTGTCATCCTGGAGCGAAGCGAAGGATCTGATAGTCGAAAGATTCTCGGGACTCAGATCCTTCGCTTCGCTCCAGGATGACAAAAACACTGTTCGCAATCGAGCGGATATCAGCGACACGGTTTCGAATTCAACCGATTTCGGACACGGCCACCGGGCGGCGTTGTTCAGCGCTGATCATCGCGGCTTCGAGGACTTGCTGGGTCTTGTAGGCGTCTTCGAAATCCGGAAGCGGCACGACCGGTTCCTTGCCACCCAGGACCATGAACATGTCCGCCGCCTGGTTGATGAATCCGTGCTCGTAGCCGATGACGTGTGCATCGGGCCACCAGTTGGCGGCGTAGGGATGATCCCCGCCATGCGTCACCATGATCTGCGTCCAACCCTGCTGTTTGCGCGGGAGCGTGGCATCGTAGAACGACAGGTGGTTCATGTCCTCGAAATCGAACTTGATCGCGCCCTTTTCGCCGTTGATCTCGATGCCGTTGCGGTTCTGGTTGCCGGTGGCCATGCGCGTGGATTCGAAGGATGCAATCGCTCCGCCGGAGAATCTGGCCAGGAACAGGACGGCATCGTCGACGTCGCTCTTGCCTTTTTGACCGCCGCCTTTGGTGCCACCGGCGATGCCGCCGCTGGGGCCCTGACTGGGAAGGTTGCGCTCCTTGATAAACGTCTCAGCGATCGCGCCACTGATTTCGGTGATTTCTTCACCGGTGATAAAGCGGGCCATGTCGATGATATGGGCGTTCAGGTCGCCATGCGCGCCGCTGCCGGCCACGCTTTTTTGGAATCGCCAGATGAGGGGAACATCAGGCCCGGCCCAATCCTGAAGGTACTGCGCACGAACGTGAAACAATTTTCCGAGCTTGCCTGACCGCGCGAACTGATACGCAAGTGCGACAGCCGGAACTCGGCGATAGTTGTACCAAACAAACGTTTTGCAGTTTTTGGCTTTGCCGGCCGCGTCGCGCATTTGCCTGGCTTGGTCGATCGTGCCGGCCAGAGGCTTTTCACACGCGACGTTCTTCCCGGCCTCAAGGGCGGCAATCGCCATCTCGGCATGCATGTTGTTGGGCGTACCCACATCCACCAATCCAATTTGGGGGTCGGTGATCGCCTTTTGCCATTCCGTGCTGGTCTGTTGCCAGCCCCACCGCGCGGCAAACTCCGCCAGCTCAGGCCCATTTCGCCCGGCGAGCGTCTTCATCACGGGCGTGACCGGAAGATCGAAGAATTTATTGACTTTGAGATAAGCATTGCTGTGCGTGCGGCCCATGAATTTCTGGCCGATCAGGCAGACGTTAATCGTCGGTTTGGCCATGGATGTAATCCTCTCGCTTGGCTGCAATGTGGTCGGCGCACGGCCGCATCTCTCGCGCGGCGCGCCGGGTCGATGCCCGACGTTCGCGGAGTTTAACCCCCATGAAATGTGATGCAAGCCAGACGCGCAGGTGAGGCCGCCAGCAACTCGACCAGTGTAAATCCCCGACGAATTGCCCGATTTCCGTGTTCATGATGTGGACTCTCCTTGGTTCGTCCACGAATCATCAGCAGGGAGATGAAGACGCTAACAATAATATGTTAGCGAATGGTAAATCTGAATTATAAAGGTTGCGTTGCGGGCGCGGCACGAACTTAAAAGAGCGCGCGGGATTCGGCGCTGATGCATCGTGGCGGCAGGTGAAATCGGTATCGCGACGTTTTGACGAGGCGAGATTGCAGCGATCTGAGAAGCCGGGGTGGCGCGGGGTACCGCTCTACGCCCGGCGTGGGGGTTTTGTGGGGTGGGGCGGGGCGCGCTAAGGGGGGCGGCCCTGGATGAATTGTGTGCGTGGCGCGTGATTCGGCGCAGTCATTTAGATGCCGAGCTGGGTGTGCTGCTGATTCCGCCATACATCCAGCCCGAATTTTTTGCTTGGCGGTGCCAAGCGAAGTAGTTCCGCGACGCTTGCAACGGCCGTGTCGTTCACCTTTAAGATCACATCGCCGGCATGGAGTCCCGCTCTTGCCGCCGCTGAATCGGCCGGCACGTCAACCATCAGTACGCCGGTTTCCCCGGGAAGCCCCGCTGCCGAAACCTCGCCCAGCCCCACCACATTCTTCACCTTAGCACCCATCCACGCGACGACGCGACTATCTCTGGCACCCGCAGGCCGATCTTCGGGTTTTCCGGAGACAGGTAACTCAGGGGTCCGCGCGATGGCTTTGAGGCGCGCGGATGTCACGCCAAACTGGTCCATCGGGAAGTTTTCGAAGCCTACCTTTAGCGCCGGCGATGATTCCTTCACACGATAATCCGCTATCTGTGGATTGATGAATTGCGCATCGCCCACCGCCGAATTGGCATCGCACCCGTTTCCTGCAAAGCGCGTGCGGTCTGCGTCGGTGGTGGTGAATAGATTGTGATCGATCTCCGTCCCCCACTTCTGCCGCGGCATCCCACCTGCCGGGCGATATGGACCCATTACAATGTTGTGGGTAAAGCTGTCGCCGCTGTTGGTGAACCAGACGTGTGGATGCAGGCTGTTGTTGACGATCACGTTATTGAACGCCTTGCGGGCGAACCCTTCCCGAAGCTTCAATCCGCCATGCAGAAGCAGGTTGTTGTAGATCACGTAATTGCTCGAACCATCATCCAGATCGATGTCCCACCCGTGATCGCAGCGCCACCGGCTGTTTCGAAGAATGTTCGGCTTGACGACATCGAGCATCGCAAGCTTCGGTTGCTCATCGACCGGCGAATTCTTCAACTGCCAGTACCGATCCCGGCCCCAGGAATTGAAGCTTCCGTGGTCGCCGGTCTCGAGCACGGTGTCAAAGACATCGCAGAATTCGATCACGTGCCCGCCCCACGTGCCCTCGCTGATATTAATGCCGGCTCGCGGCATCTCGTAGATCGAGCAATGGCGGATGGTTATCCCCATGGCCATCGAGATCTGCACCCCGGCGGTTTGCTTTTCAACCCGTCCGGTGCGGGTTATTAGACAATCTTCAACCAAGCAATCGGCTGGGTAGTTGTCTGTCTTAGGACCGGGTGTCTTGTCGATATCGGCGAGGCTTTGTCGCTTGTTGTATTCAAACAGCGGATTTCGAACGGCCGCTGGGTCGCCGACAAAACACACGCCGCTGGCGCCGCTGTCCTTGATTAGACATCCACGAATCGCCACGCGCCTGTTGTAATTGCTGACGAAAATCGTGTTCCCGCCCACCTGATCAAAATCGCATTCGGTCAGTGCGCAATCCTCAGCCCCGGCAAATAGCACCGCCCCGCCGCGATAGATCGTCCAGTCACTGCGGAGCAATGGCTCCTTAGTATCCATGAATGTCCGGGCGGCATGTCGGAACGTGAATCCTCGAAGATTCACAAATCGCACCGGCTTATCTTGTGATCCATTAAATTCAATCAAATGCCGAAGCCGAACGACTTCCACGGTTGCTTTGCTGACATCCACACCGGCAGCGGGGAAATAGTAAAGCGTGTCGGTCTTGGCGTTATGAAACCACTCGCCAGGCGCATCAAGTTCCTCAAAGATGTTTTCGACGTACCGATGATCCCTGTGCATGCCCATCTGACGATTGTTCTGCCACCCGCCTTCGTAGGTCACCGTGTTGTCGGGCTTTTTCCCGGTAATGCGATAGGAGTAATCACCCCAATGCGCAACGTGCATCGCATGAATGTAAGCGCCAGTTGGATCGGCCCATCGTGCCGCGCGCACCGGGCTGAAGGCATCGGCCGCAAAGCCATTGAAGATGGGCTGTTTGGGATCGAAGTTTGGATATCGCGCCATCTGCTGACGAACGCCGTTCGCAAATAATTGATCGATCTGAAGACCGGGCGGGGTTTGCGCTTCAAGAATTCCATCCTTGTACGGCTTCCAAGTCAGTTCAAGCTTTGATCCCCCACTGAGAACCACGGCTTGACCTGTCGCGGCAGCATATGTGACGGGAAACTGCGCCGATCCCGAATCTTCCGTCCTGAACCGCAAAGTGTCTGGCAGGTAATAGGTCCCCTGTTTAAATACAACTTCCACGGCTTCCCGGCCTGCCTTGGCGCGAGCCAATTTCTGAGCAGCCGCGAAAGTTGCCACCGGAGCTTCGACTGTCCCAGGATTGCTATCGCTACCGCCAGGTGCGACATGAATCTCGAGGCCCAAACTCAAAGGCGCGCCAACCCAAAGCCACGTCAGAACTACGAAAAAAACGCCCATGCAGCGCGATCGATTCATGAACATGCCTCGGCTGTAAAACAGATAAAACGGATCCGATGTCTGTTACTACCGGCAAGGTAACTGCCGGGTTGTTCACCCCGAGATTTGTGCAAAATCAGAAGCCGGCCCAAAGGGCCGGCTTCCGGGCGGGTATCATTCGGACAATCGTCTACACCGTTGGGAGAGAATTATGAAGATCCGCTGGTCGATACAGGCATTTATCGCTTTAAATCTGCTGGCGTTCGTACCCTGCGTGATTCGAGCAGCGGATGCTCCGAAGTCGACTGAGCCGTCCGAACTAAAACTGTTTGCCATGGGCGACTGGGGAATTAATTCTCCCGAACGCGCCCAGGTCGGCTCGGTGATGGCAAATTTCGCATCAGAGCGCGGCCAAAATCCCGCCGCCGTTCTTCTGCTTGGCGACAACTTCTACGTCAAACTCACCGGCGTCGATGACCCGCGGATTCAAAGCTTCTTCGAGAAAACGTATGACAATAAGAAATTGAACCTCCCCTTCTACGCCGTCATGGGAAACCACGACTACACCACCGGCAACCTCCCCATCGAAATGGAGTACGCCAGGACTCACAACACCCGGCTCAAGATCCCCTCGCGGTGGTATCGCCTCGACCTTCCGGCTGAGAAGCCGCTTGTTACGATTCTGATGCTCGACAGCGATGCCGCCCCGACACTGATGAAGCAGGAAGATTGGGACACCGAGAACAAGTGGATCGAGGCCGAGCTGGCAAAGCCGCACGCGCAGTGGCTCATGTGCTGCGCCCACCACGATATCTTCGGCAACGGCTCGCACGGAGACAACGGGGTTCTGATGACCACATGGGGCCCCCTCTTCAAAAAGGCCCACGTCGACTTCTACGTGTGCGGCCACGAGCACACACTCCAGCACCTCGAGCTCCCCGAATGGCCCATCTCCTTCGTCGTCGCCGGCGGCGGCGGCGCCAAAACCAAGCCCATGCTCAAGGACAAACGCGGCCCCTTCTCCAGCTCCACGTACGGCTTCGCCTCCTTCCGCTTCACCCCCGAACAAACAGAAGTAAACCTCATCAACGGCCAGGGAAAAACCGTCCACGCCTTCACCCGCGACCACGCCGGATCAATCAACGTCACCCTCAACACCCCAAGCGACCCAGCCACCAAAAAACCACTTAATGCGATTCAAGGAATCGATGATAAATGATGGGGCAGGCAGCCGGCCGAACAACTCAATCCCCAACACCGCCCCCAAAACACTCCCCCGTCGCGCAGCGATTCCGCAGTCCGATTAGCCGCCTGGCTTGCCGGGCGCGAACAGCGTCACCCCCAAACCGCACCGCCCATATTGGGGAGAAAAAGGGGTCATAAGCCTTTTCCGGCGTGGCAAGTCCGGGTATCATCCCCGCATGTCACGCAAGCCGCGGCACGCTCCGGGTGGGATCGCCTATCACGTCATGAACCGCAGTGCGGGGAAGATTGACTTGTTCGAGGACGAGGGGGATTACGCCGCGTTCGAGCGGGTGCTGGCGGAGGCGGTGGAGCGAGACCCGTCGGTGCGGCTGTGCGCCTACTGCCTGATGCCCAACCACTTCCACCTGGTGTTGTGGCCCAAGTCCGACGGCGCCCTGTCGCGGTTCATGCAGTGGCTGACCATGACCCACGCGCAGCGGTGGCACGCGCACCGTCACACCGGCGGGCGGGGGCACTTGTATCAAAGCCGGTTCAGGAGTTTCCCGGTGCAACGCGACGAGCATTTCCTCAGCGTCTGCCGGTATGTTGAGCGTAACGCCCTGCGGGCAAATCTGGTCGAGAGGGCGCAGGACTGGCGGTGGGGGTCGCTGGCGGTGAGGTCGACCGGCACGGAGGCGGCTACGCGGCAGCTGCTGGCAACGTGGCCGGTGGAGCGCCCTAACGACTGGACGACGCGGGTGAATCGCCCGCAGGGAGAGAAGGAACTGGCGGCGCTGCGGCTCTCCCGCGACCGCGGCCGTCCTTACGGCGACGTCCGCTGGACGGCTTCCACCGCCGACCGCCTCGGCATTGCAAGCAGCCTGCGGCGCGTCGGTCGCCCGGCCAAGTCAGACGACCGACGGAGAGAGGGTAAAGAAGCCTCATGACCGCTCTCTCGTGTGCCCTGTGCCTTCTACTAATGGCTTCTGACCCGTTTTCCTGACTTTCCTGGCCTGTCGGTTCGAAATGATGTTTTTACGCAAAAAGTAGGTCAAAGAGTTCGTAGATTCCGCGAACGGGAGTGAACTTTGTCCGCGGGACCTCGGCGACCGCTGGCCTTTCCGCCTTGAACCCTTGAGCGTTCGCTTTGGTGTGCCGCTTAGATGCATACGACGAGAGATCAACGGCTTGCTTATCCCCGAAAAACGCATAGCGGAGACGACCTTCTTCTCCTTCGCTCATCATGACGGCGCAGCCACCGGGGTATGCCTGCAGGCCCCGATTCACCCCCACGCAGTTGCTGCGGCCCTCCGCGGTGCACTTCTCTTGCACCGCTCGAAAGATGCCGTTGCACCGGAGAAGTAAATCCACGCCCTCATCGTCCACATCAGGACGGAAGACGGCCAGACGCATGCCACGCCGCAGCGCCTCTTGATGCATTTCGGCCAACCACCGGGTCTCATATACCAACGCATAATACGAGGAGTGTCGACAGCGATCCGGGCAGTCGCCTTCGGAAGCCGCTTTGTCGTCTTGCAAGGCCGCGGCACTATTCGCCGGTGCCGTAGACCGAGATTCCCGTCTCAATTTTTCATCTTGGAGCAAACGCAAGGCGCGTCGCCACCAATCACCTCGGTTCTGATTTAGAACGATTTCGCGAAAAACCCGTCCGAGTTCTGGCACTGTTTGACCTTCAAGTCTTCGATTTGCGTGATCGATCATCGCCTCACGGTCTCCGTTAAAACACGCGCTGCACACCTTTCCGGCTTGTGACTCAAGAAACTCGCGCTTCATTTCGCCTCTCCTATCATGTGGTATCACATGACATCCATCATATTAAAATGACACAAGGCGGCTTTATTGAATTCTGTCGGTAGTCGAAAACTCGATGCAATCGTCTATCATGTATGAAGTTATTAAAAAAGGAGGATCGCATGGCGTGTCAGTGTCAGGATAACCGTTGCCAAGTTAGGGTGCGGGGCGCCTCCACCTTAGACGGCGGTGTGGTTTCCGGCCGCGTAACCTATTCGGAGGCGAACGGATCGGGGCAAAGCCACACGTTTGAAGTCGATCCTCCAAATGAGCATTTTCAAACCCAGTTCATTCCCAGCCCGCCGCCAGACCCTGCAAGCGCGATCACAGTGACCGTGGAAAATGAAGATGGCGAGAGCGAGATTTACCACTGCCACGACGTGGGGGATCAGTGGGGGGCGTGCGAACTTGAGGAGCAGGATAGGCCATCCGGCAGCATGGGGTGTGACCCCCAGAAAGGTTGTTCGCCAAGCAAGTAGCGGCCTCCCTGTGACAGGCACTGCCGTCGCCATCACACCCGAACGCTGCAAGGTGACATCCACGTGACAACCACCATTTCCACCGCTAATCCAATGGCCCCCCATGCAACAATCCCGGCGTGCGGCCATCCCCCGCTCCTCCGTCATCGCGATATTCCACTCCGCCCTCTCCCGGCTTTGCGCCCACTCGTACCGCCGAGACGGCACGTCCGACACAGCGTATAATACCCATCGTGACCGCACCGGAGGTTTGCAATGGCCATTTCCAACCCCCAACCGCTTCTTCACCACATTCTGACGGTTGATCCCGAGGACCTGGTCGGAGACAAGATTCAAATGGGGCATCCGCTGTTCGGGCTCATCTGGATCAACCCCCAGCGAGTGAGCGGCGCATCCTGTCTCTACGGAAGCCGCGTGCCGGTGAAAACCCTTTTTGATTGCCTCGCCGCCGGGCAGACCCTCGAGGATTTTCTCGAGGATTTTGAGGGTGTCAGGCGCGAGCAGTCGCTGGCGGTACTGGAACTCGCGGCCGAGGCTCTAAATGCACATGCCCAGAAACGACAATGACTCCCGCCAGCCGCAACCTCGCCCGCGTGACTTGCGTTCGGGCAAAGTGCCGCCACAAAGACCTCACCCGGCCGCAACCAGCCAGTACGCCGCCGACGGTGACGAACCGCTGACCGTGACGGCGACGCTGGCGCTTGACGAGCCGTTTCGCTTCGACCGCGGCCTGGCAAAGCGCCTGCGGATGCGCGAGGTGAACGCAAAAGAGGCGTTTACGCTCCGCGACGGATCGGGCGGGTGGTTTCGGGCCAGTTTGAAGCAATACGACCCAAGGGGCGGGAGCGCCGTTGCGTACGAGCGGATGAGCCGCTCGCCCGAGCCGATGATCGACCTCACCCTCGCGTGCGCGGTGCTCGCCCGGCAGCGCATGCACACGGTCGTGCAGAAAGCCACCGAACTGGGCGCGCGACGGATCGTCCCGCTCCTCACGGACCACTCCCTGCCACCCGAAGCGATCGAGCACGAGCAGGCCCACGCGTGGGCCGGGCACATCGCGCGGGCCGCGAGGCAGTGCCGGCGGTCGTCGCTTCCCCACCTGCTCGCGCCCGCCACGCTCGACGCGTTCCTCGCCTCGCCGCTGCTCGCCGCAGCCGACCTGCGCCTGTTCCTCGACGACCGCATCGACTCGACAATCCCCGCCCCACCCGAGCCGCCCAAGCGCATCATCCTCCTGGTCGGCCCCGAAGGCGGCTTCTCAGATGCCGAGCGCCACCGGCTCGCAGATCAGGCGCGCCCCTGGGTCCTCGGCGGCCGCGTCCTCCGCGCCGAAACCGCCGTCCTCGTCGGCCTCACCGCGGTGCAGATGATGTGGGGAGATCTTAAAGACGTCGGTTAACCCGTCGTCGTGCAACCCGACCGCTCAGATATATGTATCTCAATACAACACCCGACCTTCACCACCCACGACCCAGACAAAAAGACCAGGAAACAACCGGACCACAAAAACTCACCTTCCCGCGACATTCCCTTCATGCTTTCGTGCCTATGCGCCTCCCTGCCTCCTCGTCTCCATTCCCCTCCGTCTCTAACTCGTTTATTTTGCGTTCCCCCCTCGCGCGCTGATCATTTCCAGCCAGCGCCACAATCCTAGACGACCACTCGTTTTAGCCGCACCCCAAAAAACCATGAGCGCGCCAGGAATCACCCAAAAAAACCCACTCACCCGGCCTCCACCCCCCCCTCGCCCCCAGCGTCCCGC
>DAIRGS010000288.1:0-8924 GCA_036794395.1 Tepidisphaeraceae bacterium
GCCCATGATCGAGGGAGATGACCTCCGGCGACGGGTCCGATCAGGGAAAACCAAGCTTCGACTGCTGGACAACCTTCTGAATTTACCGAGAAAAAATGCCCGATTCGGCACGTTGGTTTTCCCACATACCACCCGTCGCCGAACCCGAAGCGTCCCCGACCACGGCCTGGAAGGCCGTGCCACTTCAATGCAATGGCGCTGAATCGCGCACGGTCATCTAGTCCTCAGGCTTCTCGCCCGCATCGGCCATTTTGACGATCTTGGGATCAAACCGCGCGACGACGTCGACCAGATCGCTCTGCGCCGCCATCACTGAGTGGATATCCTTATATACACCCGGCGCCTCGTCGATCCCGGCCGACAAAAGCTGTACGCCGGCCTGCTCAAGCATGTCCTTGAAGTGCGCCCATCGAAACTTTTCCCGGGCCGCGGTTCGGCTCATCACCCGCCCCGCTCCGTGAGATGCGCTCTGAAGCGACTGCGTCTCGCCCTTTCCGCGCACGACGAACCCGGGCGTAGCCATTGATCCGGGGATGACGCCTAAAACACCCTTCCCGGCCGGCGTCGCGCCCTTGCGATGGACGATCAGCTCGCGGCCGCCATGCTGTTCCTTCCACGCGAAGTTGTGGTGGTTCTCTACGCCCGCGATCGCCTTAACGCCGATGGCCTTGGCCACGCGTTTATGAATCAGTGCGTGGTTGGCCGCGGCGTATTTGCCCATCAGCTCCATCGCCGCCCAGTATTCCTGGCCTTCCTGCGAATCGAGGTTCAGCCACGCCAGCCGGCTCAATTCGGGAGGAAGTTCCGGATGGAGATCCCGCGCCAGCCGCGAATAAAAATCGGCCACAGTCGCGCCCGAACCCCGGCTGCCGCTGTGAGACAGCAACGCAAGATACTCACCCGGCTCCAGCCCCAGGTCCGGCCGATCCAGCGTGAAGATGCCAAACTCCACGAAGTGGTTGCCGCTCCCACTTGTGCCGAGCTGGCCTCGTGCTTTGGCAAACACCCGCTTGGTGACGGACGTCACCGACCAGTCCTCGTCGAGGACTTCGTGCTCAAGGGGCACCTTAAATTCCACGCCCGTGCCGAACTTGGTTTCACGTTGCAATGCGCGGACGAGCTGCTCGTTGAGCCGCTTGAGGTCTTTGGCGGGAACGTCAAAAACCGACAGGCGCATCCGGCATGCGATATCCACGCCCACCGCGTACGGAATCACCGCGTTCTCCGTCGCCAGCACGCCGCCGATGGGCAATCCGTAGCCGAGGTGCGCATCGGGCATGAGTGCCCCGGCAGCGGCGATGGGCAACCGCACGGCCTGCCGCATCTGCTCGACCGCCGATGGTTCCAACCCTTCGCCCCAGATCTTGTACGGAGCCGGCACCGCCCGCTCATGAAACATCGGCCGCTCCGATTCTTCGCGCAGCACCCGCGCAAGCTCCGCGAAATACGGATGAGCGGCATTATGGATTGGATCATCCAACACCGCCTTCAGTTCACGCCGGATGGCGTCTTCGTCCAGATGCTTTGCCGCTTCAGGAATCAACCCCAGCGCAACCCCCACCGCCGCCCCAGGCTTGAAGCCAAGTTCAATAAGATCCTTACCTTTCATGATCTCATGGTAGGCCCAGTTCTCGTCGAAGTGCGTGCAGGGGCGGCCGATCCCAAAGCCATTGAACCTTCATCCAGAAACCCGCCACAACTTCGCTACGGATGGTGCCTTCTCCGGTGATTGCGATTTTCTCGTACTTTCCGCTCGATCCCAATTGAAAAAACTCCGCACGCTGCTGGGCGGGGTCGATCAGCCAGTATTCGTTGACGCCGCCGCGTTCGTACTCGATGAATTTATCGAGTCGATCTCGATCCGGATCGTCCGGGCTGATAATTTCAATCGCCAAATCAGCCGGCCCGTCCAGATGATTGGATTTAATTCGATTGTGATTGACATTGGAGACAAACATTACGTCCGGGTTCCGACCGGATGGGCGGGCGGACGTTTTCATGTTGAAGTCTTCGAAGAAGACGCTGCCGAGCTGGTGATGTTCCACGAATTCCGACAACAGGCGCACGAGAAACAGGCTCACAAATTGATGCTGACTCGAAACCGGGGCCATTGCAATGACCTCCCCATCCACCCATTCCGCGTGCTCATCGCGACGGTCGCGAAGAAATTCCTCGTAGCTGACTTTCGTCCGCCCGGTTGCGGGACTGTGTGTTGTGTTTGCCTGAATAGTCATATGCCACGCTCGCAATTCTAAATGACCGTGCGCGATTCGGCGCTTTTTGTGCCATGGGCTTCCAGCCCATGATCGGGGGAGATGACGAGAATCGCCGGGTACGATTTGGGAAAACCAAGTTTCGACAGGTGGACAACCTTCTGTTCCGCCAGCAGAAAATGCCTCCTCATGGCAAGTTGGTTTTCCCACATCCCACCCGTCGCCGGACCCGCGGCTCCACCGACCACGGCTTGGAAAGCCGTGCCACTTAAATCCAATGGCGCGGAATCGCGCACGATCATTTAGCTCACCGTCAACTCCGGAGGCGGTGTTCCCAGATTCCGCTTGCTCACCTCACCGGCGACATTTCGCACCACCGCCTCCAGTGCATCGCGAAGCTTTGGGTTGGTCGTGAAATTCCATTCGGGTTTGCCATGGTCGCTGTTCACGCGCAGTTCGGTGAACATAGGCACGGCGCCCAGATAGGGCACACCCAGCCTCTGCGCCGCTTTTTCGGTTCCGCCTCGGCCGAAAATATCGTGTTCGGTTCCGTCGGCCGCCACGAAGTAGCTCATGTTTTCGATCAACCCAAGAATCGGTGCGTTCAATTGCTTAAACATTCCGATCGCCCGAACGGCATCGTCCAACGCGACCTGCTGCGGGGTCGCCACGACGACCGCTCCGGTGATCTGTAATAGCTGGCAGAGCGTGAGCGGCACATCGCCGGTGCCCGGTGGGAGATCGACAATTAGATAATCCAATTCGGGCCAGTCCGTGTTATCCAGCAAAAGTTGCTTGAATGCGCCATGGGCCATCGGACCGCGCCAGATGAGCGGTTTATCCTGTTCCACCAGCGAGCCGATCGTGACGGCGTAAATGCCGTGAACATGATGGGGGAGAATCTTGCTGCCGCGTACCTGGGGGGCGATGCCTTTTACGCCCAGCATGGTCGGCATGCTCGGGCCGTAGATGTCGCCGTCCATCAGGCCCACGGATGCGCCGCATCGACGCAATCCAATCGCGATGTTTAATGCAAGCGTGGATTTTCCGACCCCGCCTTTACCGGCCCCTACCGCGATCACGTTCTTCACCTGCGGGAGCGCGCCCTTTCGGGGTGCAGCCGGGCCGCGAACCTGCGCGGTCAATTCGATTTCAACCTTGCGTGCTCCGATCTTTTCCAGCGCAGCGGTCACATCTCGTTCAATCACGTCCTTCAGCGGGCAGGCCGGGGTGGTCAGCTCGACCCGCACCTTTACGGCATCACCATCAATCGCGACGTCCTTCACCATGCCCAGGGTGACGATGTCCTTGAACAGTTCGGGGTCCTGAACGGTGCGAAGAGCGGAAATGATCTGATCGGAAGTCAAAGCCATGAGAATCCTTATTGGTCCGGCAATTATAGCGGAAATGTATTTACGAACTAACGAACACCATCCGGTAATTCAACGCTGTGTCAACGTGGTGGGAGCGCTATGATAGCGGCGGTGGAGTTGGTTGAGCGAAACTTGGCCGGTACGCGCAACGTTAAGGCAGCGCCTTTGCGTGCCGCTCCGCATGTACCTGCAACGCCAGCGGCGGAAAATCACGGGATCAATACGTGTGTCGGAAGCGACGACGACGGGTGGTGTGCTCCTCCCCCTGTAACGCTGAGCGACGGTACGCGTCTACAGCTCTTTAAAGATGGCGAAGCTCTTCTCGCAGCGTATGACGCGATCAAGGGCGCTCAGCGGGTTATCTTCCTGGAAGTCTACATCTTCGCCAGCGACGACACCGGCTGGGCCTTCGCGGATCTGCTCTGTGAGAAGGCTAAACAGGGCGTACGGGTTTTTGCTATTTACGATTCATTCGGATCGATTGACACCGATCGCAAGCTCTTCCGCAAGATGCGGCAGGCGGGCGTGCGGGTTCAGGAATTCAATCCGATTCGCCCGTGGGAATGCAATTACAGTTGGCGGCCGCTCAATCGCGATCATCGGAAGCTGCTGGTGATCGATCGAAGGATTGCCGGCATTGGCGGCCTGAATATCGGCGCTGAATACGGAGGCGGATGGGTGGTGCGGCGCAAATCGCGCCGGTGCGAAGCATGGCGCGATAATGGCGTGGGGATTGTTGGGCCGGGGGCGGCGATGTTCGCCGAGTCATTTATCCGGACATGGCGTTTCATCACCCATGGCGGACGAATTCGTCGGGCCGAATACAGCGCCCACCTTGAAGACGCCGACCTGGGCCTGCTGGCCAGTGTCCCCACTCTGAACAGCCCACTTCGCCCATCACTGTGCCGGCTGATGCGGGGGGCTCGCAAGAGCATCGACATGACCATGGCCTACTTTGCGCCCGATGATGAATTAGTGGAGGAGCTTTGCCGGGCTGCGCGGCGCGGGATGCGCGTGCGGCTGATGCTTCCGGGCCGGTGCGATGTGCCGCTGGTCAGCATCGCCGCCCGATCCTTCTACGAAACACTCATGTCTTGCGGGATCGAAGTATACGAGCGGCAAGGCGTCGTATTGCACGCCAAAACGATGGTTCTGGACGGCAACGTCACCCTCATGGGCTCGACAAATCTCGATTACCGAAGCATCGAGTTTAACTGCGAGATTTCCGCAATCATCCGCTCCCCCCAGTTTGGCGCTCAGATGCGGGGTGTGTTTGAACATGACATCCATTTCGCCAAAAAAATCGATCTCCCAGAATGGCGGCGGCGGCCGACCTGGGACCGGTTTGTGCAGTGGGCGGTGAGCCGGGCGCGATACCTTCTGTAGCGGGAATCGCGACGACTTGGGAGGGCGGCTGCGCGGCAGTATGATTCTCGGGCGACATCCGGGCCAATCCGCAACCGAGAATCAAAGCATGCCTCCCCAAGACAGCTTCCCCCCGCCCGCTGCGCATGGCCGCAATGCCCGCATCGGCCTGTGGTTTTTTGGAATTTACTGCGTCCTTTATGCCGGCTTCATGGGCTTGGCGGCGTTCTCGTTCACGACGCTCGCCCAACCGGTGGCAGGGGTGAATTGGGCGATCCTTTATGGAATGGGATTGATCGTGGCCGCCCTGGTGCTGGCGGTGATCTACATGTTTGTCTGCACGCGCGCGGGCGAACATGCTGACACGCGAGACGGGGAGGACGCGAAGTGATTTACGGAACTTCGTTCACGGCTGTCGCGGTGTTCTCGCTGTTTGTGGCCATTGTTCTGGCGATCAGTTTTTACCTGGGGGCGAAGGCCAAAACCGCCAGCGGCTACTATGCCGCCCATGGCGGGATTCCATGGTTCGTAAACGGGATTGCGTTTGCCGGCGATTACCTCTCGGCCGCCTCGTTTCTTGGCATCTGCGGGTTGGTTGCGTTTTATGGATACGATGGGTTTTTGTATTCGATCGGCTACTTGGCGGGTTGGGTCGTCGCGCTGTTTGTGATCGCTGAGCCGTTGAAGCGGATGGGGCGATTCACGTTCGCCGATGCGCTGGATAAACAGTTCAACAGCCGGGGGATCAAGCTCGCCGCCGCCATCAGCACGTTGGTGGTCAGCACGTTTTATCTGATACCGCAAATGGTGGGCGCGGGCACGTTGGTTCAGCCGCTGCTGGGGTTCTCTCACGAAGTCGGCGTGTTGATCGTCGGGATCGTGGTGATCGTGATCGTCGTCACAGCCGGGATGGTTTCGACGACCTGGGTGCAGTTCATTAAAGGCTCGCTGCTGGTGGTGTTCTGCGCGATGTTGGTGATCGCGATTTTGGCGCGGGGATTGACCAAGGCGCAAACTGAATGGGCGGGGCCAGTGGCCCCGCCGACCGATCGAGCGCCAATGCCCGCGACTGGCGGCTGGGCGGGAAAGCCGTATGCCCGGTACCCGCGGCCCGATGGCGGATATGACCTGTATCGCCTGGAAGGAAAATCGGCCACGCGCGCTCAAGCCGTGACCAAACTTGGAAAGGCGACGTTTATTAACGGCGCCCCGCTGGGCACGGGCCCGGGCCAGGCGAGCCTCCAGCCGGTTGGACATATTCAAGCGCTTCCCAATGGTGTGGCATCAACCGGATCGGTTGGCCCGGTTGAGTATCTGACGGCTTTCGCGGACAGCACGATCATTCTCTGGCCCGCCGAGAAAGATCCCATCACCGAGGCCGATGGCGGAATCACCACCATTTATTTCCAGAAGCCGACGCCCGGCAAGAACCTTCTGGTGCCCGGCGCATACCCACCATTCAAAGGCGTTCGAGGGGACAAGCTTTCGGACAAGCTGGATTTTCTCTCTCTAATGATTGCGCTATTTGCCGGGACGGCTTCGCTGCCGCACATTTTGATTCGGTATTACACCGTGAAAGACCAGGCCGCGGCTCGAAAGAGCACGGTGGTTGGCATCGCCAGCATTGGGTTTTTCTACATGCTGACGCTGTACCTGGGACTTGGGGCGATGACCGGGGGAACGCTCGACCCGACTAACAACAACATGGCCGCCCCGCTGTTGGCTAAGAGCTTTGGGGCCCTTCCGTTTGCCGTCATTTCGGCGATCGCGTTTACGACGGTGCTGGGCACCGTGAGCGGATTGATTCTGGCCGCGAGCGGCGCGGTGGTTCACGATCTGATGACCAATGTGCTAAAGGTGAATCTCAGCGATCGCGGCAAGGTGACGGCCGGCAAGGTGGCGGCGGTGATCGTGGGCGGCGTGGCGATGGTGCTGGGGATCGTTTTCAAAACGTTCAATGTCACGTTCCTGGTCGGCTGGGCATTCAATGTTGCGGCGTCGGCGAACCTGCCGGCCCTGGTCATGCTGTTGTTCTGGAAGCGTACGACCAAACAAGGCATCACCGCCGCGATCGTGGTGGGCATGCTTTCGAGCCTGGGATGGATCATGGGCAGCGCGCAGGCTTACAAGGACATCTATCACATCGACCCGGCGAGGGCGCATGTGCCTTTCAGCCAGCCGGGGTTGGTCACGATCCCGCTTGGGTTTGTGGTGCTGGTGGTCGTTTCGCTGATGACTCAAGGCCGGGCGAAAGCGGGTGTGGTGGCGCCGACGAATATTTCCGAGCGATTGGCAGTGGAAGACGCCGAAAGCCGCGAGGGCGGCGAGGCGTAACTTTAGTGGCGCAGAATGTGGCAGATTCAGGGCGGCCTTTATCGAATTATTACTTGACCATTTAACAATAAATGGCAGCGCTCTGAGAATCCGGGGTGGCGCTGAGTACAGCTATACCCCGGCGTGGGGGGCGCGCGATGAGGCAGGGTTAATTGGGATCGATGTGGTGATTCAGGCAGCGGGGTGGTTCGCGTTTAAGGTTGGTTCATGTGAGATTGGGTGTGTCGTATTTGACGGGGGTGGTTGGGGCGGGGAGGCTATGACGGGCTATGCAAAACGTTGTCATTGATAAACCGTATGTGCCGGTGCTTCCTTATCGGGGGCGGGTTTGGGCGCGGGTGCTCTCGTGGTATGGGCGGCGGATGTTGCGGAAGAAGTATGGGGTAGAAGTTGTGAAGTGCGTGAACACCGATCGGCTGCGCGCGTCTATCGCGGCGGCGCATGGGGTTTTGATTACGCCGAACCATTCGCGGGATGAGGATCCGTTTGTCGTGGGGGAATTGGCGCGGCAGGCGGGGTCGCCGGTCTATATCATGGCGAGCTGGCACTTGTTCATGCAGGACAAGCTCAAGACCTTCATGCTGCGGCGGGCCGGGGCGTTTAGCATCTATCGCGAGGGGATCGACCGCTCGGCGGTGAATACGGCGGTCGATATTCTGGAAAGCGCGGATCGGCCGCTGGTGATCTTTCCAGAGGGGTTCATCTCGCGCACAAATGACCGCATCAACGACCTGATGGATGGCACGGCGTTGATCGCCCGATCCGCGGCCAAGAAACGCGCGAAGATGCAGCCGGCGGGCAAAGTGGTGGTGCATCCGGTGGCGCTGCGGTACACGTTTCACGGAGACATCAATACAGCCGTCACG
This sequence comes from Tepidisphaeraceae bacterium, assembly GCA_036794395.1. GTDB lineage: Bacteria > Planctomycetota > Phycisphaerae > Tepidisphaerales > Tepidisphaeraceae > DASXMX01. The sequence goes on from DAIRGS010000288.1 coordinate 8,152, forward strand.
CGGACGCTCGATGAGATCGAAGCCCGGCTGAGCTGGCGGCCGCAACGCAATCTCGATCCACTTGAACGCATTCATAAGACCGGCGGAGCGCTGCTTGCCTTGAAGGAACTGGAGTATCTGGGGAAGGCCGAAAATGGGGCGCTGGGCGACCGGCTCGCGCGGTTGATCGACGGGATTCTGGAGCCCATGGAAAAGGAATGGCTCGAAGGCAAGCACGAGGGAATCGTGCCTGCCCGGGTGAAAAAGCTGCGATCGGCGATTCTGCCGGACATGACCAAAGGCGAGTTGGACGAAGCCGAGCGGGAGCGAAGGTGGATTCAACTGGCTGATCTGTATTTGGCGCAGCAGTTGTTTAACTATCCGCCGGGCTATGTGACGGACAAAGCGTCGGCCGAGCGGCTGCTTGAGACGATCGAACGATTCGAAGAGGACCTCACCGATAAAGTGCGACTCCACGGGCCGATCCACGCGACTGTAACAGTTGGCGAGGCGATCGAGGTTCCGGCGGCAAGGGAAAGCCGGGGCGGAGGTGATCCGCTGATGGATCAGATCGAGGCGCAGTTGAAGGGGATGCTGGGGATCTCCGAGACGTAGATTGGATCGGCGCTTTGCGTAAACACGGGGAGGACTTAACCACAGAGGACACAGAGAACACAGAGGGAATCACAGAGAAAGAAAAGAGTAATGATCCACAGATTGCGCGGATTTACGCAGATGAAATGCAGGTCTTTTCTTATCTGCGAGCATCTGCGCAATCTGTGTTGCAGCCCACA
>DAIRGS010000289.1:0-8903 GCA_036794395.1 Tepidisphaeraceae bacterium
CCCAAATTTTCCATTTTCCATTCTCCATTTTCCATTCCCCCTCACCCCCTCCCCCACTCTCCTGTATATTCCCCTCATGCCCGACCCCGGCACATTCATTGTCCTCGACGGCACCGAAGGCTGCGGCAAATCCACCCAGGCCCGCCTGCTCGAACAAAAACTCACCGCGCTCGGCCGCCCCGTCCTCCTCGTCCGCGACCCCGGCACCACCCCGATCGGCGAGCAGATCCGCGCCATCCTTCTTGATCCCGCCCACGCCGAGATGTCCATGCGCTGCGAAATGCTGCTCTACATGTCCGCCCGCGCCCAGATGATGGCCGAGGTCCTCCAGCCGGCGTTGGACAAGGGAATGATCGTCATCTCCGACCGCTTCGTTTCCAGCACCCTCGCCTACCAGCTGAACGGCGACAATCTCACCGCCCCCGAAATCCGCGCGATCGCCAACATCGCCATCAAATCCCGTTGGCCCGACCTCACCCTCCTCCTCGATCTCCCCGCCGACCAAAGCCTGGCCAGGGTGCAGCGTGCCAAAGACCGCATCGAGCAACGCCCCATGGAATACCACGAGCAAGTCAGAAAAAATTACCTCGCCCAGGCGAAAGAAGATCCCACCCACTACCGCCTCATCAACGCGGCCCAATCCCCCGAAGAGGTGGCCACCGAAATCTGGCGCCAAGTCGCTTCGCTACTCGCAATTGACAATTGACAATGGACAATTGACAACCGAATTCGAATCCAACTTCCGAATTCAATGACCCCACACGTTGTTAATTGTACATTGTCAATTTTCCCTGCCCCTCCACGTTGTCAATTGTCAATTATCCATTGTCAATTCTCCATTCTCCCCCCTACTCTCCCCCAAGGAGCCGCCCATGACGCAAGACTCAACCGACCTGACAACCCCCACTGAGTCCACCGACCCCAACCGCCTCGAGCCCCAAACCCTCGACTACACCACCCCCGAAACCCGCGCCGCCGCCACCACCGAAGACCCCACGCCCTGGTTCGGCTACATCGGCATCGGCATCGCCATCGCGGCCATGCTCGTCGGCTTCGCCGGCATGCTCCTCTTCGCCCTCTACTTCCTCAACGGATAAGAAGAATTGCTGAATGCTGAATCAAATCCCACTCAGCCCCATGCACTCAGCGCCCTCCCGTTTCGTCATTCGGATTTCGGATTTGATTCGTCATTCGAATTTCGTCATTCGAATTTTTCCCTCCGTGCCCTCCGTGCCCTTTGTGGTTAATCCGTCTTCGAATCCCTTCGTGTCTTCGTACCTTCGTGGTAAATTCGCCTCGCCCGGCTAACCCATGCTCACCTTCACCCAAATCTTCTCCCAGCAATCCGCCATCTCCTGGCTCCAGCAAGCCTACGCCGCCGACCGCCTCCCCCACGGCCTGATCTTCGCCGGCCTCACCGGCGTCGGCAAAGCCACCACCGCCCGTGCCCTCGCCGCTCTGCTCCTCTGCGAAAACCCAAATCAAACCACCCCGTGCGGCTCCTGCCACAGCTGCACCGCACTCAACGCCAACACCCACCCCGACTACCACGTCGTCACCAAAGAACTCATCCGCTACCACGATAAAACCGGCAAATCCAAAGGCACAGAACTCTCCATTAACGTAGTCCGCTACGAGATTGTCGAACCTGCGGGACACAAGTCTGTGATGGGACGCGCGAAAATTTTTGCTATCGAACAAGCCGATCTCATGACCCACCAGGCCCAGAACGCCCTTCTAAAAACACTTGAAGAACCATACGGACGCACCGCCATCATCCTCCTCACCGACTCGCCCGGCTCGCTCCTGGCCACCATCCGCAGCCGCTGCCAAACGCTCCGCTTCCAACCCCTCCCAACAGAAGTCGTCGAGCAACAACTCATCCAGCGTAACATCGACCCCGCTCTCGCCCATCAAGCCGCCGAGCTTACGCACGGCTCACTCGGCACCGCCCTCAAATGGATCGAAGACGGCGTCATCTCCCCCGCCGCCGACCTCGCGGCGCAGATCGACGCCGCGTTCGAAGGAACTCCCCCCCCTGACCTGCCCACCTGGCTCAAAAAAGCCGCCGAGCACTACGCCGAAAAGCAACTCGAGCGCGATGAGCTCTCCAGCAAAGACCAGGCAACCCGCGAAGCCTTGACGCTGTATTTCCTTATCGCCGCCGACCGCGCCCGCCACCGCCTCGCGACCGCCGAATCCCCCGAAGAACTCGAACGCGCCTGCGCCATCATCGACTCCATCGCCCGCGCCGAAAACTACCTCGACTCCAACGTCAACACAGGGTTGGTTCTCCAGCAGTTGGCGATCGCGTTGGAACCACGGTGAGCCTTGGTGTGAGGGCTGTTTAGACGTTGCATTTCGTTGCATAGCGTTGCATGCGGCGGTTGCTGGTGGATCCTCACGAAGGGCAGGCCAATGGGTAAGCCGGTCGGCGGAGCGGAGGTTCCCGGCTGGGGCCGCATGTGACACTTGGTACGAAATGTGACACTTTTGCCCCCCGGGGATGTTTTGTCATTTTATCAATTTATTGCCATAACGATTGCCGGGCAACATCGAGTGGCGCGGTTGGGTCAGGATTGGGGGTTGGGTGGTGGGTTCGTTTGTGGGTGTTGGAGAAGGCCAGGGGCAATTGACAATGGACAGTTGACAGTTGACAACGCAGACGAGGGCATTGCGTGTCTTTTGAAAGGGGTAATAAATGAGTGAGGAATTGCCGCCGGATTCGCAGGGGAAGATTGTCGTCTTTGGGGCAAAGCAGATCCGCCGGGTGTTCAAGGACGGCGAATGGTTTTTCTCGGTTGTCGATATCGTTGCCGCGCTGACCGACAGCGAAGCTCCGAGCAAATACTGGACGGCGATGAAACGCCGCGAAGAGAAATCCAGCGGGTTTCAGTTATCTACACTTTGTAGACAACTGAAATTAACTTCTGCTGACGGCAAGAGTTATATGACGGAAGCCGTCAATACCGAAGCCGCCTTCAGGATCATCCAATCCATTCCCAGCCCCAAGGCCGAGCCCTTCAAACGGTGGCTCGCCGAGGTCGGCTACCAGCGCATTCAGGAAATCGAAAACCCCGAACTGGCCCAGCAGCGGATGCGGCAGCTCTACAAGGACAAGGGCTACCCTGACGACTGGATCGAGAAGCGCGTCCGCGGCATCGCGGTGCGTGATGAGCTGACGGCCGAATGGCAGCAACGCGGTGTTTCAGATCAGAAGGACTTCGCCATCCTCACCGCCGAAATCTCGAAGGCCACCTTCGGGCTCAGTCCCTCGGACTACAAGAAACTCAAAGGCCTGAAGCGCGAAAACCTCCGCGATCACATGACCGACCTTGAACTGATCTTCACCATGCTCGGCGAAGCAGCGACAACCGAGATCGCCCGCAACAAAGACGCCCAGGGACTCGTTCAGAACAAAACCGCCGCGAAGGAGGGCGGCTCTGTGGCAGGTAACGCCCGCCGCCAACTCGAATCCAAGTCCGGCCGAAAAGTCATCACCCGTCAAAACTATCTAACTGACAAACCCAAGCCCACGCTCCCCGCGAAGCCTGAATAGCCGCCTTTACCCGCGCGGTCGTTCAAGTAAGAATCCCTCCACACGCACGCCAAGCGATTTCTGAACACCCCGTATCACAACCCGGAAAGGGCATCGCTACCACCGCCCAGACCCTTTGCCCATCCCCTCACGTTGTCAATTGTCAATTATCCATTGTCAATTGCTCACCTCCGATACAAACGCCCCGCCGACTTCTGGAGCATTTCGACCGCATCCACGCACCGCCGGACATCCTTTTCCTTCAGCTTCTTCTTTCCGTCCCCCTCGAGCACCTCGATCAGATTGTCCTGATGCGCGAGCAACACCCGGCCCTGCACGACCGGCCCCTCGATCCACGCCAACGGCACCGTGTCGGCCTGTACACCGCATCCACAGCCAGATTGGCCGGATGTCGGTCGCCATTCGCAACCAACACGTCAAAAACAATCACACCCGTCGAGAGGTCGGGAAGAAATTCAACCACCTTCTCCGGTAGAACCGGCGGCAACGAATTGCCCATGTAGTTGAAGTCCAGTGAGGCGAACCATTGTGTAACTTCGTGATCTGGCGCCGACAGCAGGGCACAGGGCGGAATCGGCAACCGCAGAAATCTCCCCAATTCGCCGCAAAAGTATTCGTTGGGTACAAAGTAAGGGCTGTCCACGGAGTTGCATTTAGCAACAGCGGATACGGTTACCTGTGACGTATCCGTCACGCCTGTGTTTAGTTGCTTGTCAAACGACACCATCCGATAGAGCGTCGGCGACATGTCAGTTCACCCAATCCCTTTCCCAACGGTCGTCGCAGCCTGACTCCTCTCGCCATTCAACCTCAACAAATTCCCCAAAACCGCCTGGTCCACCCGCTTCCGCTCCGCCACCTCGCCCGTCTCTGCGACTCCCCCTCCCCCACTCACCCCGTCTCCCCCTCTCCCTTGCGACCCTCCCGCTCCCGTCTCCGCCCACACCGCCGCCCAGTCCTCGCTCCATCCGCCCGCCGGGTCCGTCGCCGCGTACGCGGCCAATACCGCGCGATCGAGCTTCTCGTGCGCCAGCTTCAGCCACTGCGGCCGCTCGTTGTACAAATTCGTCAGCGTCCGCTTTTTGAGCCGGGCATCCTTCGCCGCCAGCGCCATCACCGCCGACCGCCGGATCAATCCCCGCGCCGCCTCCGGCACATCCGCGAAATCATCCGCCGCGTCCACCTTCGCCTCAACCTGCCCAATCCACTCCGGCGGGTTCAACCAACGCTCGCGAAGATCGTTCAACTCCTTCGCCGCTTCCGAAACACGCACATACGCGGGATGCTTCACGTCCTCCTTGCCGGGCGGCCAAGGAAGCGGAAACGTCTCGAAGCAGCTCGACGGCGTGTAGCGAAAGCCCGATTCGACCTCGCGAAGCTGGGTGCCCATCCGTCGCGCCCACAGCTCATGGACCGAGCCGTGGATCACGCCAAAGAAAAAGTCGTCAGCGCGGCTGAATGCAAACGTCGCGGAGTCCACTAGAGTCGGAAGCACCGACCAAGAGAAAAGCCGATGCTTTGTCACTCGTGGGGTAACGAGATACCGCGAAGAATGTTGGGTCGCCGCACGCATAGCAGGCCGCGGCTCAACGTGGATCCACCAACGCTCCGCATATGACTCGCGTCGGTTTCGGGTGCGGTCGGGTTTCACCCTCACCTCAACCAAAGCAAATGGTGCTGTGAATGACGCCGCCTCAACCAACTCGGCATCGCATCCGAAATCAATAATCCACATTCCCCTCGGCCGCGACGCGATATCACTCCCATTGATCCACGGGCGCAATATGTCGGCATTACTTTCCCCGCTAGGATTTGGCTGGGAAATGAGTTGTCGCGCCTCTTGCCACTCAATATTAAACGGTCCGCCTTTCGTATCGCCCATGAAAGCTATGCCGTAATTCTCCTCCAACCCCTTCGCCAGAGTGGTGTCAAGATCTCCGCACAAATTCGGACTAATGCTCTCTACCAACAACCCATTGAGCGTACGAATTGTCTCTCCACCGCCATCAAAACCAATGATCGAGACATGTACGGCAGCACCGTCCAAAATCCAGTTGCGATCGGACCACGCAAAATAGATATCACCGGAGTCCTTGATGCGCGAGAGCACTTCGCGGCTACTACCGCCACGTATCGCCTGTGTCGCAAGAAGTCCGGCTCGTACATCGTGGCGCGCATCAATCGCGTTCCTTGCGAGTTCGAACCAATAACAGCAGAGGTCCGATGGACGAGGAAGATCGTGAGCGCGCCACAGATCACGTAGATATGAATCTGAGAGTCCATGCTTTCGAAACAACTTCGACCCCAAGAACGGCGGATTCCCAATAATGAAATCCGCCTCCGGCCACTTCGCCGGCGCGGGATGATCCTTATCTGACAAATCCAGAATCGCATCCCGCTGTTCAATATTCTGCAATTTATCCAGAATCGGCCGGCCCGGCGGGTCGATTCCGTGGTCGTGCAGCCACTGCAAATACCCGATCCAGATCACCACCTGCGCCAATTCCGCCGCGTACGGATTGATTTCAATCCCATGCAGCTGCGCCGGCCGCACGTGCGGCGTCGGGTTCACGCTGATGTCGTGCCGCGTCGCGAACCGCACCACCTCATCTTCCAGATCCAGCATCTGTCGCAGACACACGTATAAAAAATTCCCCGACCCGCAAGCCGGATCAAGCACCCGTTGCTCGCCCAGATATCGCCGGTATTCCTCCAGCGCCACCTTGATCGGCGCAATCAGCACATCCCGCTTCTTGCGGTCCCGCTCGGCGTCGCACTTGGCCAGCGTATCGGCCAGATTCCCCTGCAATTCCTGCCATCGCCGCCGTAGCGGTACCATCACGACCGGCTCAACCACCAGCAGAATGTCCTGCTTGCTGGTGTAGTGCGCCCCAATCTGCGCCCGCTTTCGCGGGTCCAGCAATCGCTCGAACAGCGTCCCGAAGATGCTCGGCTCCACCGCGCTCCAGTCGCGATCCGCCACCTTCCGCAGCACGAGCAGATCGCCATGCTTCAACGGCAAGGGCGAAGCATCATCAAACAGCCCGCCGTTGAAATAGGGGATCAGATCATTCCCGAACTCACCGCCCGTCCGCATCAGCGTGAACAGCGTCCCCGCCCGCGTGATAAAACTTTCTGGTTCAAAAAGGCTCCGATTGACCAGCTTCGTAAACGCCTTGTCCGGAAGCAGGTTGATGTCTTCGGCAAACAGGCAGAACATCACCTTCATCAGGAAGTGCGCCACCGGCGACCCCGGTGACATCCACAGCGACAAATCGCCCGGCGGATACCGGTCAATCAGCCGGTTCGCCAATTCCGCAAACTCATCCGCCAATTCCGTCGTCAGAACTTCGCTGGTTTTGGCTGGACGAAACGTTTCCGGGCTGGCGAAAACCCGCCGAATCACCTCCAGCTTGCCGGGAATCTCCTCCAGCGTGACCGTGATTTTCTCGGTCGGGTACCCCGGGAAGTGCGTGCGAATCTCGATCGTGCGGATATCGCACACCACCGACAACGGCGGATTGTCCAGGTCGTCCCGGTACTGGTAAAGCTGCCGGTACGCCTCATCGAGGTTCTTGTATTTGTCCTTGCGCTTGTACTCCCACGCAAAGCACCCGCGCTTCCACACATCGACGAACCCACCCCCACCCTTGCTCCCCTTCGACGCCGCCCGCGTCACCTTCACCGGCTTCTCAAAGCAATAGTCCTGCCCCGTCGGATCCGACTCGGCCGGCGTCGGCTGCCCGATCAGGCGGCACAAATCGATGAAATGCTCATGACTGGCCGCGCGCTCCGAGAGCTCCACGTCCCGCCACTTCTCCACAAACCGCTCGGCCTGTTGCGCGGATGCACCCAAAGAAATGCCCTTCGTCCTGAGCCCCCATCGAAGGCCCACCTTGCTATCTCATTCCAGTAACCAACCACCATCCTAATCGCCCCCCTCCCCCAATGCACCCTCCGCCCTTCAAGTCTCTTTCCTCCGAATGCTCCCCGAAGCTGAATCAGAACTCGAATCCGACGCTACAATGACGGGATAGAACGCTCGCGGGGTGCGGAACGCAAATCCCTTACCCGGAGATCGCACAATGGCAATGAACGCAACATTTATGGTGGTGGGCATCGCGTTCGCGGCAACGGTGTGTTCCTTAATCTTTGCCAGGCCGATGGCGCGATGGCTAAAACATCACACGCGGTAGCTTGACATCGCCCTTTCAATTAAATGGCGCCTTTTCAGATTTGCTTGGCTATTCCGCCCTGGTTGTGCCATTCTGCTTCTCCCACCGTTCGGGCGTTTTAGGAAGCATCATGGAAAATCGACTGCCACTTTGCGTCCTCGTGGCTGAGGATGATGTGGATACGTTGAAGCTGATGGCGCTCCTTTTGGAACGCCACGGTTACGACGTGCGCGCTGCCAACACATTTCAACAAGCCCAGAAATTTGCCGAAACCGGTCAGTGCGAACTGTTGATCAGCGACGTGGGACTCGCCCAAGACAGTGGTTTTGAACTCATGCGCGACCTCAAGTCGCGGTACGGCCTTAAAGGGATTGCCGTCACCGGACACGCTGAGCCCCATGACATCCGCGAGGCCGAGGCCGCGGGCTTTGACAGATTTCTCGCCAAACCCATTTCCGTCGATCAACTCCTGAAAACTGTTGAAGAACTCAGTGGCTCGATCCGCTTAGAACCCAACTGACGAAACTTTCGCGAGCACGCAAGCCACCGCCGCTCCCCACGTCTCTTTGATCCGCTTTCGCCCAGACGATCTGACGGTTCATCCTTGCTTGCCCCCATCCATCGGTGGGTGTGTTTCACTCCGCAAGCGGGTTGTCGGCAACTCCTATCGAACGACGACTTTGTCAGCGACGCCGGTTAATAGACGCCAATACTGAACGATTCACTGTCCGCGCACTCGGTCGCGCCAAGTGCGGCGTCGGCATTGATTCGACCGGGAAAGAAGGAGGGACGGGCGCCAGGTGCGACGCCCACCCCATCGGTTGTTCAAGACACGGTTACGAGTGAATCCACAGGCAACCGCTCATCGCCATTCCGGACATCAGCACGAGGTATTTCCAGATCTTCGACATGACTGAGCTCCTCAAAAATGACTCCCCCATAACGCCAATAATCTTGAATGCAACGCCCATGCCAGAACCCCCGCTTGACTGGTTTTTGCTACCGTCGCAACGTAAGGGCCGGTTTCATTGTGTCGCGTTCCGCCAAAGAAGAGTTCCAAGACATCAGTGACCGTGGGAACCGCAATAAACCGTGCGCCGACGGAATGGCGCCTGGCATTCGCCCTCACCCCAGCCCTCTCCCGGAGGGAGAGGGGGCAAGAAGGCGCG
>DAIRGS010000049.1:0-2026 GCA_036794395.1 Tepidisphaeraceae bacterium
CTTGACCGCCACCGAAGATTACCCCAAATCAAAGGCGTGACAAAGCACTAGCCTGCGACTTCACCCTCATCCGCTCCCACCACGGCCTGCAACTTCTAAGCCTCTCGCCCAACCACCGCCACGGCCTCCCCGCAACACATCCATGGCCTTGTGCTGGGGCGTTTCCATTTATCGCCCCGCGCGCCTTTGAATGCTAGCATTCGTGCTGCCGTTGAGTCCGCTTTACAAACCCGCCAGATTCCCGCCCCCTATTTTACAGCAGGGGGGAGGCGAAAGTTTCCCGCCCCTTTTCATGCGCTCTGGCCAAAGCCCCACCGCCGCGAAGTTTCGTATCCGTATGTTTGTATCCGCTCTGACACTTCGGAATCAGTTCCGCTCATGTCGACGGCCACAACCGCCCATGCGTGAACGTGGGCAAGCAACTGGGCGATGACGAATTCGACGTACGCGAGATCCTTTTTGTCTAATTCCAATCCGAAGTATTCGAGAAAAAACCCGTCGCGACTCGTGGCCGCCAAATGCTCCCCGTTTATCCGCTCATGGTGGCGACAGATGATCGGCGACTTCGTTTGCTTCTCCCAGTGCTCGCCTATTTTCTGCACCGTCAAAGGAGAAAGCTCGCGAAGTCGATCCCATACCCGTTGCAACGCCTCGCAGAACCGTGTGTCCCGCTCGGGAACCCGAACGATCACCCCATCGCCAAGATCCAACTCGCTCATAACCCACCGCCCTTAAAGGTTGCACCCCGGTAGCACTGTGACATGGGATAGCACCAACCTAAAAACTTGCTCCCGTAACTATATTATTATCAAGCACTTAAACGCACTCGGTAGGACTCGAACCTACAACCCTCGGTTCCGAAGACCGATGCTCTATCCAATTGAGCTACGAGTGCAGCGAAAGACCATTCTAGCCAGAACGACGGCTGGCGGCCTTCTAGTCGAGCGGGGAGTGTAAATGAAATGCGGGCGGTTTCAATGCTCCTCGACGCCCGTCGAAATCATCCCGGCGTTTCCGTGCATGTTGCCGGTGGTGTCATTCCGGTTGTTCCGCTGGAATGGTGCATCGGCAAGAATCTATTGTTTGCGAAGTGTGCGATGTGAAGTATGCAATGACGTCCAACCGGCAGCCCGAATCGCTCAGTCCGTTTACGGTTGTTTTGCGTTCCCGGAAGGAAGCCCTGTGTCTGAAATGGGATGGGCTTTGTGGCGCGGGGTTGCTTCCGCTAGAATTAAGGTTGCGTTAGATGAACCTTTTACTGGCAGGAGGACTCCGTGGGCATTCGTGAAACGATTAATGAAAAGCCGGCCATTGGCGTTGGGATCGGCATCGGAATTGTGGTGATCGCGATTGTGATCATCGGGTGGCAGTTCATGCACTCGAACAGGCAGGGCGCTTTGACCGGCCCGATTACGGGGGATCAGGCTTATTATTCGGACGATGATGGAAAGACGTTTTTCACCGATGACATGAAAAAACTGACCCCGTTCAAGCACGCGGGGAAAGATGCCGTGCGGGCGCACGTTTATCGTTGCAGCAAAGGCGATCCGTTTGTCGGGTATCTCGAGCGGCACACCGAATTGGCCAAGCAGCAGAAGGGCATGGCCATGGAGATGGGCGGCCGTCCCAGCTTCACTGAGCATGCGGTGTTCGAAGTGAAAAAGCCCGGCAAGAGCCCCTGGATTCCTGTTGACACCAAGAATGAAAGCGAGGCCGTGAAGGTATTTGGCGTAGCGTGTCCCGGTGACGCGATGGAAAATCCCGTCGTGATGGTTCCGGGCGGCCAACAATAAACGTTGGATATAAGGGCCACCTATTCCGTTGCGGTCAGGACCGATCAAGTAGGGAAGTATCTTGGGCGAGCTTGGCTTGATTAGCTCCCGTGGGTGCGTACAGTCCCGCCGTCCGTGGGGACGGCGGTAAGGGCATGAAAGAACAGTCGATTGGGATTTGTCTGCTCGGGTGCGGGATTGTCGGTGGCGGCGTTGTCAAAATTCTGGCCGAGCAGGCAGAAATGCTGCGAGCC
>DAIRGS010000049.1:2036-32405 GCA_036794395.1 Tepidisphaeraceae bacterium
ATTCACAAACATTCCGCCCAATCGACCAGCCTGCCTTTTACGACCAATGCCGAGGCGGCGATCGACGATCCGAAAACGCAGATCGTCGTTGAATTAATGGGTGGCACAACCCGCGCGGGTGAGCTGATCGAAAGAACGCTGCGCCTGGGCAAGCCGGTCGTCACGGCTAACAAAAGCCTTCTGGCCGCCAGAGGCCCGGAGTTGTTTGCGCTGGCGAGAAAAAACGACGCGTGCATCGCATTCGAGGCCAGTTGCGGCGGTGGGATTCCCATCATCGATGCAATCTGCCGGGGGTTAGTGGCCAACCGAATCGATGCTCTGGTGGGAATCGTCAACGGAACGTGCAACACCATCCTCACCCGCATGACCCGCAACGGCTGGAGCTACGCCGAGGCGCTGGCCGAAGCCCAGCGCCTTGGATTTGCCGAAGCCGATCCAACCCTTGATGTTTCAGGCCGTGACGCGGCCCAAAAACTCGCGGTGCTGGCAGGTTTGGCGTTCAACGTTCGTGTTTCCGAAAGCGATATTGCTGTTGAAGGGATTGAACGAATTCAGCCAACCGATATCCAGTTTGCAAAAGAGCTGGGGTATGTGATCAAGCTACTGGCCATCGGCGAGCGCGATTCGGAAAACCGCCTTGGCCTGCGCGTGCATCCGACGCTGGTACATCATGGGGATGTGATGGCCGAAGTGTCGGGCAGCTTCAACGCCATCAGCATTTATGGCCATGCCCTGGGTCACGCGCTATTTTACGGGCGTGGGGCCGGACAGATGCCGACAGCCAGCGCCGTGGTGGCGGATCTGGTCAGCGTTGCCATCGGGACCACGGCGCTCGCGTTTCGTTCGTTGCGAATCTTCCCTGATTCGGCGGCGCCTGCCACACTGTTGCCAAAAGACAAGCTGCGGTCGCGCTTTTATCTAAGGGTGACGGCAAAGGATCAGCCGGGCGTTTTGGCTCAGATTACCCACGCCCTGGGGCAACATGGCATCAGTTTATCGGCGATTCTCCAGCGCGAAACGCAGGATTCAAAAGCCGTCCCGGTGGTCATCACCACCCACACCGCGGAAGAAGGCGCTTTGCGAGCAGCGTTGCGGGAAATCGATGCGCTCGCCACCATCCTGGCGACAACGGTATGCCTGAAGGTGATCGACCAGCCCCAGGAATTCGCACAAAATCAACTATGATTCAAAAATGGCGGAAGACGAATACCGGAAAATCGCCGACGGCCAGGTTCTGAAGAAACTTGGATCGGGGCTGGAAATCGTCCGACGGAAGAAACATGAATGGACGCCCGAGTTGGGAAGCCTCAGCGGTGAGCCGCTACGGCGAATAACGGACAAGATTCACGGGAGCAAGTTTTTACCTCAATGGAATCTCGTCTTTTATGTGCAATGGATTGAAGAGCAACTAACGCTTCTCGGGTGGGATCGCCATACCGGACCAGGTAGCCATACCATCGATCTCGCGGACCCGGTCGGCTATTCAAACGGGAAGGCCGTGCGTAGAATCACAATTGTTTTGAGCAGCCGCGTGGTTCACGCATACCCGGTGGAAAGCTGAGCAATCATGGAACCGCCGACCGAAATGAGTGAAGGCCATCTTGTCGATCCGCCCATCGTAGATTCCCTCATTGGCGACGACTCTCGAAGAGAGTGGTCCGTGATCTTCATTCCCGAGGACTCGGTTTCTTCGCGCGAAAAAGAGCAGGTGGTGATTCCGTTTGACTCCGCTGACGGCCACCGTGTTCAACTCCGCATGCAACGGCTTAAGGAATTGCTGGACATGGACATTGAACGGGTTTTTCATGTCGGGGACGGCGATTACTCCTTTCATGCCCGATCTGGCAAAGTAATTGCATTAGCCGATCCGCACGGAAGAATTGACTTGTCCATGAAGGCCTATGTGGAACTGGCCGATATTGCGATGACCGCGCAGATCGCATTCCTTGCCGTCGCCCCGACCGCCCACTAGCGACCGCCACGTCGTTTCCCGTAAGACTTCTATCGAAAGGATTTGTCGTGCCCAGCAATCGCCCCATGGTATTGATCGTTCGGGATGGCTGGGGCCGCAATCCGTACCCGCAGTGGAACCATGCCAATGCCGTGTACCTGGCAAAGCATCCGGTCGCGGATCGGCTGCTGGCGCAGTATCCCAGCGCGCTGATTCATACCAGCGGGTTTGATGTGGGCCTGCCGGAAGGAACGATGGGGAATAGCGAGGTGGGGCATCAAAACATTGGGGCGGGACGGATTGTGAATCAGGAAAGTGTTCGCATCACCAAGGCGATTCGCAGCGGAGAGTTCTTCGAAAACGTCGAACTCAATGCGGCAGTAACCAACGCCCTGGAGAACATAACCGATCTGCACTTGTTTGGGATTGTGAGTGATGCGGGCGTTCATGGGCTTTTGGAACATTTGTATGGCTGCCTGGAGTTATGTCGGCGGCGGGGACTGAGCCGCGTGTATCTGCACGCCTTTACGGACGGGCGCGATACTTCGCCCAACTCGGGGTTGGAATATCTACGTCAGGTTGAGGCGCAGATGAAGCAGATCGGCGTGGGGCGGATTGCAAGCGTCAGCGGCCGGTATTGGGCAATGGATCGAGACAACCGTTGGCAACGCGTTGAAAAGGCGTGGCGGGCAATGGTCTTGGGACAGGGTGCGAAATTCAGATCTGCCGCGGAGGCAGTGAAGCATTATTACGAGCATCCCACCGAATCGAACATGAGCGGGGACGAGTTCGTGACGCCTTCGGTCATTTGTGATGACGGCTCCACGCCGCGTGCGGTGGTGAAGGCGGGGGATTCGGTCATTTTCTACAATTATCGCGGTGATCGGCCGCGTGAACTCACCAAAGCGTTTGTGCTGGACACATTCCCGTTCGCCGATCCCGGCGGCGCAGCCCCGCTGGGGTTTGATCGCGGGCCGAAGATTCCGCTGACGTTTGTCACCATGAGCCAGTACGAGAAGGGCCTGCCGGTGCGGGTGGCGTATGCTAAGCCGCCGAAGATGACGAACATTCTTGGGGAATATGTGTCGAATCTGGGGTTGAAGCAGTTTCGCTGCGCGGAGACCGAGAAGTTTCCGCATGTGACGTTCTTCTTCAACGATTACCGCGAAACACCGTTCCCGGGAGAGGATCGGGAAATGGTCCCGTCGCCCACGGATGTGAGCACGTATGACCAGAAGCCCGAGATGAGCGCGTACGGCATCACCGATGAAATGGTCCGGCGGATCAACTCCACACAATACGATCTGCTCGTCGTCAACTTCGCCAACGGTGACATGGTCGGGCACACGGGCGTGCTGCCCGCGGCGGTGAGGGCGGTGGAAGTGGTGGATGAATGCGTCGGAACAGTGCTCGATGCCGTGCAGCGCCAGAATGGAATTGCGATCGTGACGGCAGATCATGGAAATTGCGAACAGATGATCGACCCCGCAACCGGTGGACCCCACACGGCGCACACAACCTATGACGTGGAGTGCGTGCTGGTCGACGACCGCATCCGTGGAAAGAAAATGCGTGAAGGCGGCCGCCTGGCGGATCTGGCGTCAACGTCGCTGGACATGATGGGAATCGACATTCCCAAGGACATGACGGGGACTTCGCTGCTGGAACGATGAAGGGAATTTACCACAGGGAATTTACCACGAAGGCACGAAGACACGAAGGAAATGCGAAGAGGTTTGGCGGCAGATTTCGCAGGTGACCACAGCACGGCGGAGCCGCAACCAACAAAAAGAGATGCAACCACAAGGCACAGAGACACGGAGGCGCGCTTGAAGCTTGAGCCAAATTCGGAATGAGACCACGGATAGCACGGATGCCACGGATGGGAAAAACGATTTTTCTGTATCCGTGATATCCGTGTAATCCGTGGTTCAATCAAGCTTGGCAGGAATGCGCGTGCGCTGCGAAGAATTGAACGGATAGCAGTGCAGATAGAAAAAGGGTGTCGGCGATCGTGCTGTCCTCTGGTTCCACTGTGTCCTCTTTGGTTATTCTCCTGGCGTTCAGATTTGCGGAAAGGATCGATGTATGGGAAAGGCTAGCCGTGTGGTGTCTCGGGGGGTGTGGGTCGTATTCGTATGTTTGCTTAGCGCCGTGGGAGTGGCGCGTGGAGCGGATTTGGCGGGCGGGGAGCCGATCAAGCTCTGGCCGGGCGTTGCGCCGGGTGATAAGGGTGACATCGGCCAGGAGCATGACACGACGCAGGATCCGAAGACCAAGGTGAAGGATGACATCATCCGGCTGGGGAACGTAAGCGTGCCGACGATCACGCTTTTCAAGCCCGCGGCGGAAAAAGATACCGGGGCGGCGGTGGTCGTGTGCCCGGGAGGGGCGTATTCCATTCTCGCGTACAACCTCGAGGGAACGGAAATCTGCCAGTGGCTGAATTCACGAGGCGTCACCGGTGTGCTGCTGAAATACCGAGTGCCATCTCGAAAGGGGCTGGAAAAGCACTCGGCGGCGCTTCAGGACGTGCAGCGCGCCATCGGCATCGTGCGGCATCGCGCCAAGGAATGGAAAATCGATCCAGCCCGGATCGGCGTGCTGGGGTTCTCCGCCGGTGGGCACCTGGCCGCGGCAGCAAGCAATAATTTTGAGAAGCGGACTTATGAGGCGGTCGACGAGGCCGACAAAGAAAGCTGCCGGCCTGACTTCGCGGTTCTGATTTATCCGGCTTATCTGGTGAGTAAAGAGGATACAACCAAGACCGCCCCCGAATTGAAGGTTACCCGGCAGACCCCTCCTACCTTCATCACGATGACCGAGGATGATCCGGTCGGTGTGGAAGGCGCGTTCACTTACGTGCTGGCAATGAAGAAGGCGAAGGTGCCGGGCGAGATTCATGTGTATCCGCGCGGGGGGCACGGATATGGATTGCGGCCTTCGAAGAATGCCGTGTCGGAGTGGCCGGTAAGGGCGGGTGAATGGATGGAGCGGGAAGGGATTTTGAAGGCGAAGGGGTGACGGCGGACGGAGCGCGCGGCGGCCCGGCGACGGCGTCCACTGGGCATCGGGGCGGAATGAAAAATTGCTGACTGCGAAACTCGGATTTGCAATTTTGCAAGTCTGGATCAGCCGCGCCCCTTGAAGGCAGCTTCACCTGCCTACGACTTAATGGAATATGAGCGGCGCGAACTTCCCGAGACTTTCCCGCCAGACCGTGAAGGTATGGGCGCCGTCGGTGGCATAAAAGGTATGGTGAATTTTCTGATCGGTCATTACGCCGTCGAGGCGTTGCCACCGTGAGAAGGCGGGATCGTCGCGGCCGCAGCTGATCCAGAGGAGTTTGAGCTTGTCGTTGAGCTCCTGGGGGTTGGCCTTAAGCCCGGATTCGAAGTTCTGCGGTGTGGCGGAACTGAAGGCGGCTACCGCGGAGAACTGGTCCAGGTGATTGAGGCCGATCTGAAGGGCGTGGCCGCCGCCCATGGAAAGGCCGGCGATGGCGTGGTTCTCGCGGCCTGATTTGGTGCGGTATTCCTTCTCGATCATGGGGGCGATATCTTCGATCACGTAGCGTTCCATGAGGGCGTTGTTTTTGGATTGCTCCGAGCGCGGCGCGGAGTAGGGGACGGTGTGCCCATAGGGCATGACCACGATCATGGGAACGGCTTGCTTCTCGGAGATCAGGTTATCGAGAATGAAGTTGGCCCCGCCCACGGTAACCCAGCCCGCGGCGGTGTCGTTGGAGCCATGGAAGAGGTAGAGGACGGGAAAACGGGCGGCGGTGTCGTGCGCGTAGCCGGGCGGGGTGTAGATCCAGACGGCGCGGGTTTCGTTGAGGACTGAGGATTTCTGGTAATTGATTTCGACCTTGCCGTGGGGGACGTCACGGGGTTCCCAGAGCTCGTGGTCGCCGGGCAATTCGACGGTGCTGGCGGAGGTGCGCCAGCGAAGCTTAATGCGTGGGTTCACCGGATCGGGCATCGTGATGCCGTCGGCGGTGAAGGTGTAGATATAGATGCCCGGCGGTAACGGACCCTGGGTAATGGTCCAGATGCCTTTGCCGTCGCTGGTCATGGCGCGAGTGGTTCCGACCGGGACCCAGTCGGCAAAGAGCGCGACGTTCGTTGCCTTGGGTGCGTAGAGATGGAAGGTGACGGTGCGGTCGGGATGAACTTCGGGGGAAATCACGTTCGCGGGTTGCGTGGTCTGGGCGGAGGCCAGAGATGTGAGAATCAAAACGATGATCGCTGCGACGTGCTTCAAGCGAGCCTCCGGTTCAAGGTGAGGGTATGAGCGTGAATACCAGCGGCATGAGAAGAATGTTTAGTCGATCGGAGAATGCGTGGTAACGGGGGTCGACTTGGCAGATTGATCTGTTTTCATTTGCGTTCAACTGTGGCAAACCAACTTCCAGCGCATGAAAATGGCCCCGATAATTTGAATCGGGGCCTTTCAAGCGTTAATTGTCGCGCGTCAAGCTTCAACCTTTGGGCGCTGGTGTGGCTATGACCGCGGCGGGCTGCGTTGCGGGGGTTCCAAAGAAGCCAGGGTCGTAGTTGGTTTTGTCCTTTTCGCCCAGTTCCGTGAGGAAGGCGCTCCAACGGGCCTGGCCGATGTCGGCTTTGGCTTGTTCGAAGGTGCGCGGCGCGTCGTCGAGGAGCTGGATGATGTGGTAGCCAAACTGGGTTTTGATCGGGACGCTGACCTGGTTCTTTTGGAGGCCCAGGAGGGCTTTGGAGAAGGTGGGGTCCATCTTCCAGGGGGCGAAGGTGCCCAGGTCGCCGCCTTTGGCGCCCGAACCTTTGTCGTCGGATTCGGCCTTTGCAATCGCGGCGAAATCGCCACCCTTCTGAAGCTGCGTCTGAATCTGGTCGGCCTTGGCCTTGGCCTCGGCCTCGGTGAGATCGCGCTTGGCCGGATCGGAGGGGACGGGGGATTCGGGGGTGCGGATCAGGATGTGCCGGGCCTTGACGTCGTCGAAATTGGACTTGTTGGCTTCAAAGTAAGCTTTGTCGGCCTGCTCATTCGAACTGCCCTGAAGTTCCGCGGCCAGCGCGTTGGTCAGCACTTCATTCCGCTGCATCGTAAGTTGGCGCTTAACCTCGGGCTTTTCATCGAGCTTGCGTTTTTCAGCTTCCTGAGAAAGAAGCTTCACGCGGATGATCTGATCGGCAATGCGTTTCTTAACCGCGGGCTGGGCAAGCTGAGCGGCGTACTGCGGCGGAACAGTCGCGGCAATGGCATCAAACTCCCCGGCGGTGCAGGTCAGTTTGCCGGCCGTGGCGATGACCTTATTGGGAGCAACGGCTGGTTGCGAAGCAGGCGCCGGAAGGCCAAGCGCGCCCAGGCCCTGTGGAGCGGCCACAGACTGTGCTTCAGCAACGCGGGCTGATTTCGCCTGGCGAACCTGAGATACCAGCGGAATGGTAACGGCGATCGCTGCGCCGGCGGCTAATGAGTATCGGATGATCTTATGCTTATTCAACGGAGGGCTCCTGCAAGTTGGTATTTACGAAATTTGAGTCGAGCGACTCTACCCGAATCGCTCGTCGCCGCAAAGGCGTGCGATGAGATTCTAGGGATGGAATTGGGAAAAGGCTGGCGATTTTGAGGGAGTTGTGGCGGTGCCGGTTCTCTGTTCTGCGCATCCCCGTCCAGAAAACGCGCGGCCTCAGCCTCGCGCTTCCGAATCGATTCCTCGGACGGTTTTGTGGTCATGAAAACTGTGCCGATTTGCATGCCGCTTGGATCGCGACATAATCGTCCGCACAATGATTTTGGCAGGGATTGATGAGGCCGGATATGGCCCCTTGCTGGGGCCGCTCGTGGTGGGCTGCTGCGCCTTCAGGATTAACGGAGACCTGGGAGACGGAGAGGTCCCGTGCGTGTGGACCCGGCTCAGGAAGTATGTGAGCAGGAACCGGGTGAAGACGGGCCGAAAGATCCACGTCAACGACAGCAAGGCCGTGTATTCATCATCCGTGGGTCTGAAGGAGCTGGAGCGATCCGTCCTGGCGATCTCCTCGGCGGCGGGCGGATGGGACGATACATTGGATCAGGCAATGGATCGCTTAGCGCCGGGTGCGGCCAGAGAGTCGCGGGAATACAGCTGGTACCAGCCGGCCGATGAAGAAGCGTTTCCGATCGAGCAGGATGCAATGCCGGTTCGAATTTTCGGCAATGCGCTGCGGCAGGAGATGAATCGCACCTCGACGCACTGCGTGCACCTCTGCGCACAGCTGGTCTTCGAGCGGCGGTTCAATCGCATGCTCAACGCGACCCGGAACAAGGCAAGCACACTCTTCTCGATTGCGGCGATGCACCTGGATTATCTGCTGAAGACGCACGGCCATGAGGGACTGGTCATCATCTGTGATCGCCAGGGTGGCCGGGAGCATTACGGGCAACTTCTGCGGATGATGTTTGAGGATTGGTCGCTGGAAATCGATTGTGAGAAAGATGGAAACAGTGAGTATCGCCTGCTCCGCGATGGGCATGTCGTCCGCATCGTGTTCCGGGAGAAGGCCGAGGCGAATTGCCTTTCGGTGGCGGTGGCATCTATGCTGAGCAAGTATCTTCGCGAAGCAATGATGCGTCGATTCAACGCTTACTGGCAACGAGAGCTGCCGGGCGTAGCGCCCACGGCAGGATATTACGGGGATGGTACGCGGTTTCTTTCAGATATTGCGCAGAGGCGGAAGGAGCTGGGGATTGGGGATGAGGAACTGGTAAGGTGCAAGTAAACCTGCGGAGGAATCGAAAACATTAGATTTACCGCGGAGGCACTGAGGTCACGGAGAAGACATAGGAGATGCCCGTCGTGACGCTCGTTCTCATGGATTGACTTGCCTTGACGGTGCTGATTGCGAAGCTGGACGTGACGTGACTGTTCTTCGAGCGAGCGCCTCCTGAAGTCCGGGCAAGGTGACCCACTCTGTGTGACCGTCGCCGGCGAGGATGTTGACTCCATCGGGCCCATGATTGCCGGGGCGGTCGTAGGCGATCACGTCGTCATTGCCGAAATCTGCGAGCTTTTTGCCTGATCCGAGGTAGATGTAGGAGTTGTGCCCTGATCGGGCGAGATTGGCGACAAGCGCCGTTCCCGCGCCCTCGGCCGGCGTATCGCCGCTCGTGTAGCAAACCAGCACTTCAGCCGAGAGCTCCGTGTCGAACGACGAAACCAAATTTTCTAAGGAGGCAGGCAGATTCCCGTCGTGCCCCTCTGAATACAAGATCAGCGCCACCCCGATTTGTTTCAGATGAGATGTGCAGGGCGATATATTTCTGGTTGCGCGCATCGTGGAGAACAACCCACCGACTGCGATGCAACCGATGGCGGTTGCAGAAAATCCCAATACAGATTTGAACCGTCGACCGGGCGGGGATACCAAAAGAGACATTACCGCCAGGACAAACGCCGCGAGTGTCAGCAATCCGGCGGCGAGCAATGTCAGCACCCCTTCGCCCTTACCCGGCCTTGCAGCGGAGGCGATCAACGTCGCTATGACGCCGCATGAAAGCGCCGCGGCGGTGCATGCTCGAGATAGGAATCCCTTTTCTGGCATTGTGTCGCAATACCTTGGCATTGTACCCGTAGTCGTAAAGCGACGGGTTTTCTCACGTAAGTGCGGAAAGTGGTGAGACTGCGGGGGCCATGCATAATACGAATCGAATGACAACTGCCACCGATCCGGTCGAGCACGCTCCATCGATTGTCAAAACACATGACCATCGAGTCGCTGTAACACTTGCGTTATTCGCCGTCGCAGCGCTGATTTGCGCTATTCTCTCCCCCGGATTCGTCGCGGCTGATGCCTGTACTCATTTCCTTTTTGCCAAATATGTGTTCGCCGATCCGCTGAACTGGGTGGATGTGTGGGGGAGACCATTGTGTACTGGCTTGTACGCTGTACCCGCGTATTTGGGAGGACGCCTGGGGGTTCGGATGTGCAGTATTGGGGTGGCAATCGGGTGCGCATTGGTATCGCGGGCAATTGCGATTAAAGCCGGTGAGCGGCAGGGCTTTTTGGCCCTGTTGTTCACTCTTGGCGGACCACTGTTTTTTTTGTTCTCGTTTTCTGAGATGACAGAGTTGCCGTTCGCGTTGGTTTTGGGGGCGGCGGTCCTGTGTTTCCAGCGGCGGCGGTGGCTGGGGTTTGCACTGCTGGCGGGGTTGCTGCCGACGGCGCGCCCGGAAGGATTCGAATTTGTCGTTTTGGCCGGGTTGGCGCTGGTACTGCATCGTAGGTGGATTGGGGTGGTGGTGCTGGTAGCGCCGCTGGTGGCGTGGGATGTTGCCGGGTGGTTTCTGACGCACCGGGCTGGGCCGTGGTATGCGTGGCTGCTGCATGCCTGGCCGTGGTCGGAGCAGAGTTTATACGGGCGGGGAAGCATTTTTTCTTTCGCGGCGGCAATGCCCGTAATCGTTTCGCCGCTGGTTTTTCCGGCCACGCTCGTCGGCATCTGGAGGTGCATCCGCCCCGCCGTCGTTGATGCAATCGTTCGTCCGCGAGAAGTGTTGAATCATGAGAATTTGGGCCGATTGATGATCGTCCTGATTCCGCTGGGCGTGTTGTTCGGTCACAGCGTCCTGCGATGGCTCGGGCGGTTTGGTAGTTTTGGCGAGGCTAGATACCTGCTCGTAGCGGCGCCGCTATGGGGCGTGCTTTCTGCCCAAGGTTGGGACTGGATATTCCAACGGATGAGCTGGCGGCACGCCGAGCGATGGGCCGTTGCGGCGATCTGCTTTCCGATCCTGTTGAACGCAATTGATCCCATCGTGCCCCTTCGGCTGGAAAAGGACTGGCAAGCCGCGGCCCGATTTGCAGACGCATATAGATCCGGCGGTTATGCCCGGACTCATCCTCGCATCGTCGCGTCGCATCCGGGCGTACATTACTTCCTGGGGATCGATCCAAACGCGGGGAATCGCCGCGATGCGTTTACCGCTACTCGGATCGCCTTACCAACAAGCGGGACAATCCTGGTCTGGGACCCGATATTCAGTTCCAAAAACGCGAACGTGGAAGACACTGCAACCCTCGATGCATTTCTATCGGCGGGATGGATTGTGGACGTGGATCTGACAACGTCCACGGATGGATCTCCGCAAAGCAATTCAAGATTTGATGATCCGGCGGTTTGGCACGTCTTTAAGAGTAACACCCTCTCCCCATGAACACAGCTTTCCTCACGGCATGGTTAAATTCTTCGTGCGTTCGTAGAGTGAATAGGTAATCGCAGCCGACGAGACGATGCTCGCGATCCCCACAACAATGCTCGCGATCGCCATCCCGCGGCCGCGGATTTGCGGGCTGCGGGATCGCGCAAGCGCGATTAGCCCGAGCACAACTCCGACAATGCCCCCCACAAACAGAACGACGAAGCCGATATTGCCCGCCATCAGCCCGGCAACGGCGGCGCGGTTTTCGCGCATTGATACGCTTGGCAGGTGCGGCCTATTCGGTTGATTGCGTGCTGGTTCGGCCATGGTGTTCATATTCTAGCGCATCACCACGAACTTTGATTTGATCTGCTGCCGCACGTAGGTGCGAGCGATGTCGACAGTGCCTTCATGCTGGACCTGCCCGTGGGTGGCAAGCCATTGCTGCCCGCGGGCAAAGAAGGCATCAAATTCCGCGGGAGGCATTTCGTTCGCGAAATATGTGTCTCGCCGCACCGGCATCACGCGGCAAATGGGCTCGCCCTTTTTTATCTGGATGCGCTTGTGTGTCGGATCCAGTTCGACGACGCTGTGCCACGGGTAGCTGGCCGGGTACCAGTCGGTATCGATAAGGGCGGTGATGTTGCGCCAAGGCCGGCTGAGATTGGGGACATCAGTCATCAGGAGCAGTTCGTTCGGATCGGTTTTAAGAAAAAGATAGCTGCTGATTTTGACCTGGTTGCGAATTTGTTTGTAAACGTTATCGCTGATGACATGTGGCAGCTTCTGGCCCTTTTCCCAGAACCACGCGTATTGCTGTGTGAGCGGCGACCCGTCTGAATCGTCGGAAGCGGCATAATTGAAATCGCTTTCGATCACCACATCGGGCTTAACGGCCCATGAGCCGTTGGGGCGGCGAAGAAAAGTGATGTCGAAGTTGGCAAGCAGATCAAAGCCAAACGCGTTGGCCGCACGAATGGGCGGGCATTCTTCCGGCCAGCCTTTGCCGGGGCCGCGTTTGATGTAAACATCTTTCGCGGGAACGGGGGCGAGCAGGTCCTGGCGGAACTTGAAGTAGTGAAGCATGTCGGAGGAAATGTAACGGCAATGGCGGGGGAAGGCACGACCAGACTCTGTGGCAGAATCAATTCTGCTTACCCGAAGAACTTTTGAAGATCGCGGGAACCATGGAGTACGCGCGCTACTTCGATTCCATCGGAAACAACGCGATAGAAGATCACGTAACGGCCTACCGGGAAACTCCGCAAACCCTGTGACAGCGCATCGCGTACCGTACCCATGTACGGGTGTTCGGCATAAAGCTCGAGTTTGGAGTCGATGGTTCGCAGTAGCTCATCGGCCGCGTCGGGATTGTTGACGGAAATATATCGCCAGATATTCCGATAATCTTCGATCGCCAGTTGTGACCGGCGCACGAACGGCATTAGCGCGGCTCCTGTTTTTCAGCCCATCTTCGGCGCTCTTCTGAAATCACGTCCTCTGCATTGGAATCGCTTAGTTCACCTCGATCCAACTGGTCGAGGCCGCGCTGGACTTCACGTCGAACAAACGCTTCATGTTCCGGCGTGAATTGATCCTGCTCTTTAAGCACCTGCAATGCCTGATTCACGACCTCGCTGGCGTCTGCGAATTGGCCAGCACTGACCTTCTGAGCGACAAATTCTTCGAGTTCCGGTTTCAGCAGGACATTCATGCGTTACCTCCACAACAACGGAAGTATAGCTTGTGGGTGGCTGCGAGCGTAGGCGCTTCGGAGACAAGTATTTGGGAATCAACAATCAACGCGCGCCGGACTCGGCATCGCGGGCAAACCTCCCGAATTTCAGGGCCAGCGACGGCATCACGAGAAGATTGAGCGCCGTTGAGGTGACAAGCCCGCCGAGGATAACGATGGCCATCGGGCCTTCGATTTCACGACCGGCTTCCCCGGTGCCAAGGGCGAGGGGGAGCAGGCCCAGAGCGGTAACGAGCGCCGTCATAAGAATGGGAATAAGCCGCTCCGAAGCCCCGCGGAGGGCGGCCTCCGGACCCCACTCCATGCCTTCGAGGCGTACGAGATGCTCGAAGTGGGAGATGAGCATGATGGAGTTGCGCGTGGTGATTCCAAAGAGAGTAACGAAGCCGACCATCGCGCCAATTGAGAGCGTACCGAGCTTGAGGGCCGCGAGCCATTCAGTGGGATGATGGAACAACAGTGAGAGAGCGGGCACGGTATGATCGGGGCTGGTGAGGATGATGGCGAGGATTCCACCGACCAGGGCAAAGGGCAGATTTACTAGAAGCAGGAGAAGGTTTCGAATATTGCCGAACACGACGGCCAGAAGAATAAGAATTCCCACTCCCGCGATCGCGGAATGAACAAGCAGCTCATTTCGGGCCGCGGCCTCGGTCTCAGCTTCGCCGGCAAATTCGACGTAGGCTCCCTCGGGAAGTTCTATTTTCTCGATGGCCTTTTTCGCGCTGGCCACGAAAGTCGCGGCATCGACACCGCTCGGTTCGCACGTGATGGTCTGGCGGCGGCGTGCGCCTTGGCGGGAAATAAGGGATCGGCCCGTGTCCTGATACACGTCGGCCAGTTCCGAAAGCGGCACCCGCGCGCCTTGACGATTAGAAATCAGCAGTCGGCCCACCTGCTCGGGGAATTCCCGTGCGGCCGGTTCGAGGACCACCGACACGTCCGTGACTTCCGCGCCGAAATACGTTTGGCCGACCACTTCGCCCTGATAGGCCGCTCGAACGGCATCGAGCACGTCCATCGCGCGGAAGCCGAGCTGGGCGAGGCGCTGAGGTCTGGGGCGCACGACCAGCCGCGGTCCCTTCGGCGGAGTCTTGACGGCCACTTCTCCCGCGCCGGGGAGTTTGCGGATGGTGTCGGCGATATCGGGAGCCACGTCGTCCAGCTTGTCCAGATCATCGCCGAAAAGGTTAATGACCACGGCGGCCTTTTCGCCGGTAATAGATTCGCTGATGCGATCACCCAGGAAGGTGGTGACCACGGAGGTGATGCCAGGGTATCGCGCCAGGACATCCTTAATCTGCTTCTGGGCGACGGACTGGGCCGCGCCGGGAACGTTTTCTTTCAGATTAAGGTGAAACTCGCATTTCTCGGGTCCCACTATGTCTGTGCCCAGTTCCGCCCGGCCGATCTGCTGCGCGACAGATTGGACGTTGGGGATCGCCAGAAGATCGGTGGAAATGCGCTGGCCAAGCCGTCGCATCTCGGCCAGCGAAGTTCCCGGAGCGGCGGAAAGCTGAAGGACAAAGTGGCCCTCACGAAACTCCGGTAGAAATTCCTGGCCGAAAAACGGAAGCGTCGCAATGACGACAACACAGATTATCGCGACCGCGGCAATGAGCCAGCCAGCATGATGCGTAATCGCGGCAAGCATTCGGGTATACGCGGCTTTAAGGGCGCGCTGAACGATCGGGTCGTGATCCGTCTTTACGCCATGACGGAAGAACATAAGCGCGAGTGCGGGCGTCAGAGTCAACGCGACAATCAGCGACGCAAGAATCGCGATGATGTACGCCCACCCCAGCGGCGCGAAAAATTTTCCCTGGAGGCCCGTCAGGGTAAGGATGGGAACGAATACGAGGATAACCACGAACGTTGCATAAACGACAGCGCTGCGCACTTCGATGGATGCATCGAGAACGACATTGAACAACGGGCGCGGATTGCCCAGATGCTGATTCTCACGGAGCCGGCGGAAGATGTTTTCAATGTCGATGATGGCATCATCAACCACTTCACCCAGCGCGATGGCCAGCCCGCCGAGCGTAATGGTGTTCAGGCTGAAGCCAAGCTTATCCATCACCACGATCGCAGTGAGGAGCGAAAGCGGGATTGCTGTCAGAGAAATCACGGCAGCGCGAACATTGAACAGGAAGATAAAGAGTATGACCGAAACTAGAATCCCACCCACGATCAGCGAGTGGCGGACGTTGTGAAGAGAGGCGGTGATGAAGGTCGCCGGACGATGCAGGCCCGCGTGATACCGAATTTCCCGACCCTCAATCAGCGGCGTCATTTCATTGAGGGCGGATTCCAGCGAGCGAGTCACTTCCATAGTGTTCGCGCCGTATTGGCTGGACAAGGTCAGCAGCACGCCTGGCTCACCCATGATGACCGCATCGCCGACTTTAAACTGTGGATCTTCAGCAACGCGCGCAACATCCTTCATCCGAACAGTGCGGCCGTCCTGGCTATCGATCGGAACCTCGGCCAGCGTCGCGGCAGTAACCTCCGGGCTTTGGGTCTGAATCATGATGTGCTGATTGGCCCCCTCAATAAAACCCGCCCCGCGCACACCGATTGTGGATCTCGCGGCAGTAATGACATCCTGCAATGCCAGATCGTAAGAGCGAAGTCGGTCCGGAAGGACCTGGATTTGGATTTCACGCACATCCCCGCCGTACACGGTGCATTTGGCCACGCCTGGAACGGAGAGAAGACGCGGCTTGAGCCTCCAATCCGCGAACGAGCGAAGTTCCATGGCCGATCGCTTATCGGAGGTAAGACCGATCATGAGCAGGTCCATGGTGGAGGAGGTCATGGGCTCCATCTTGGGAGCCATGACTCCGACCGGAAGTTCGCCGGCCACTTGGGTCAGGCGCTCGGCCAGACTTTGCCGCGCCCGGAAAATATCGGTGCCATCGGCGAAGACAACGGTGATGGCCGAGAGTCCCTGAATTGACTCGGAGCGGAGGGCGGTCAGCGCGCCCAGTCCATTGATCACCGTTTCCAGCGGGCGCGTGACGAGTGTTTCAACCTGTTCGGGCGCCAGCCCCGGGGCTTCGGTCTGAACAACGACTTGAGGCGGCACAAAATCCGGGAACACATCGAGCTTGGCATGGTCGGCAACGTAGATTCCATAGCCAAGGACGAGGCATGCCAGCAGAAGCACGACGCCTCGATAACGCAGGGAGAATTCAACGAGGCGCGTCAGCATCTACAGTTCCGATTTCGCACGAATGTGAATTTGGGAGCAACAACGAATGGATGATTTTCCCGCGATCAATCCGCCGCCCCGCCGCCGAACGCGGCATTTATTTCTTGAGACAATAACGCGGCCGCGCCCGTGACGACGATCCGATCGCCCGGCTTCACGCTTTCGATGACAAACCAGCCGGCTGCATCGGGGATGGGGTGATCCAATGAAATTTCCTTCCGATCAAATCCCCCATCAGATGCAACCACATAAACCCATGCCTTGCCCAGATAACGGACCACTGCGGACTTGGGAACGTTCACGCCCTTCAACGGCTCGCCCTCGGCCGAGACCGACGCAACGATTGGCGCCCCAGGACGAACAGACGGCATCGCTTCGCCAATATCTATTTTGAACAGCAACGCACGCTGGTGGCTTTTCGGATCGACCGCGGCGGCGATGCCGACAAAGACGCCGGTTAACGGTTTGCCTTCGAAACCGAGCGGAGTGATTGTTGCCTGCTTAATACTGGGCGGAAGGTCCTCACCCGGATGAGCGTAAACGCTTGCAAGCACATGATGGAAATCCACGACGCGCAGAATCGGCAAGCCGCTCTCCAGCGATTCACCCGGGCGGGCCAGCACCTCAACAACTTCGCCGGCTCGTTCTACTTCCAGAGGCAATGCCCCCGCTTTCATCTGCGGTGACGCGATCGCGGCTTTGACAAGCTCCACCGTCCGGTTCGCGGCTTCAACATGTGCTTGCTCAGTCTTTACTTTCGTGAGCGCTTCCTCAACCACACGATCGGAGACGTTCTTCTCCTGCGCATTAAGCGCCTTCAGCCGCTCATACGATGTCGTTGCCGCCGCCAGCGTAATGTTGGCGGATGATGCATCGGCCTGCGCGGTGGCCAGTTGCGTTTGCAGCGTAAGCTGCTGAGCGGCCAGTGCGATTTGATCCGCGGGAGCAAGCCGCTGCTGAATTTGCCCGATGGTGGTTTTGCCGGCAATGGTCTGGCCAAGTGCCGGCCAGGGCTTTTCCGGGCTCGCAACCAGCGTTCCAGCCGCCGGGGCGCGAAGCGTAAACGACGACTCCGGATCTTCCTGAAGAACGCCATACAATTTTATTTCCGGCGTGAATGTCGCGCCCTCAAGCGACTCGGATTTAATGCCCGTATGCTCAATCTCTTCGGGCTTGAGCTTAAGATGGCCGGGTGGCGTTTTCTTTTCGGTCTTTGCCGGTTCCGTGGTTGGTGGCGCGGCATCGGCGCTTTTGGCGTGAAGGTGGATCGTGAAAAAGATAACCGCGGCGCCACCCACGACCACGATCGCCAACGTCCATTTTTGAAATCGAGTCATGATAAAGAATCCTTCCGATGGGCCGAAGATTGAGTCGTCGCGGGTTGGCGCGGTTGTGTCGCGGGCGGGCTTATTTGCGTAGTGGGCAGCGCACCAGGCAGCGGCCGCTCAATCGCGTCTTCGATCGCGGAACGCGCCGCCCGGGCCTTCCGAATCGCATCAAGGCGAAGACGACGAGCGACGTTATGCTGAACTTCGAGCCCCGACACAGCCAGGCGATCCTGCTCCCCAATCTTGAGTGCCAGTTGGCTCACCTCAAGCTGACGCTGGATCTGGGCGATCTGAGACTCTTCATCTTCCAATTCAGCCAGCGCCGAGCGGTAGCGCGTAACGGCCGATTCGGTCTCTGCGATGACCTGCGCCTGAAGAGCGAGAAATTTCTGCCCCGATTCCGCGCGGTGCGCGACGGCTTCACCGATCGCGCCGCCATTTTGATTGAGAATGGGCAGCGCCAGCGTAAGCCCGAGTTGGATCTTATTGACGGCCTGATCGAAGAGGTAGCCCGGCGTGAAATGCAAATCTGGATATTGCTTGGCGATCTCCAGATGCAAAGCCGCCTCGGTCGCGGCATATTCAGAAAGCGATCGACGAATATCCATTCGGTTGAGAAGCCCGGCCGCCTGAAGCGCGCGGGCCGCACCGCGGTCAAGCGGTTCGAATTGATCAATACCCGGCCAGACAAATTGAGCGTCGCCCAGGCCGGATGTGGGCAGACCGATCGCCGAGGCAAGCTTATTGCGGGAATCTTCAGCGCGACCCAGCGCCGCAAGGCGCGACTGGCGCGCGGTAAGCAAATCCACGCGGGCGATATCCAATTCCGCCCGCCCCGCTTCGCCCGCCTTCAGCCGGATATCAAGGACGTTCAAATACGCACTTCGGCCGGCAACCTCTTGTTCCCAGAGTTTGGATTCCGCCTGGGTCAACAGAAAATCCGCCAACGCATCGCGTAGCCGGCTGCGCACGTGCCACGCAGTTTCCGCCAGTTCCATTCGCCCGGCATCGGAAAGGGCCTCGGATTGTGCGATTCGGATCCGGCGCTTCCCGGCCGTTTCGATCGGAATATCCAGCGAGAATCCCCAGATCCACGGCGTTATTCCGCCGGGGTTGGTGGCATATTCAGGAGCAAACTGAATCGACGGATTCGGCATTTCGCCGGCCGTTGCCCGTCCGGCTCGGGTGGCGGCCAGGTGGGCGCGGGCAACTTCCATATCCCGGTGGAGTAATATCGCGGCGCGGGTAAGTGAATCCAAATCCCACGCAAGCCCCGAGACATCGCTTCCCTGCGTGGTTGGCTCAGACTCGACCGGCGATGCGCCCCGCCGAATTTGATCGCGCAATGCGATGCTGCCCAGCATGCGCTCATTGAACGCGCGCTCCGACTGCTCCGGATGAAGCGGCTCGGCGTGATAAGACACGCAGCTTGAAGATGACAGAATCCATCCGATCGCAAGAGCAGCGACAGGGCGGGCGATTCGATTCAGATGCATGTGAGATGCCGTCAAGCCCTGCTCATTGTGCGCTAACCTCGGCAATTCCAAAAGTTTGGCCGCCTTTTTCATCAGGAACGTTGCAGGGCATCAGGGCATGGTGTTTTTTCACGTGAGAAGGCGATGATGCTCGATTTAGGTTCCGACTTCTTTCGCTGCCAGCCGTCTCGGCTCCCGCGCCGCACCGACCAGGACGAGCAGCGCGGGAAGCACCAGCAGCACCAGCGGAAGCTGGACGATCAGGCCGGCGATGATCGCGATCGCCAGCGGCTGGAGCATGCCCGATCCCTGTCCGATGCCCAGCGCCAGAGGCAGAAGGGCAAGGATGGCGGCGAGCGATGACATGAGGATCGCGCGCATGCGGAAAGTTCCGGCGGCAATGAGCCGCTGTCGCGGCGCGCCTTCGTGGAACGCGTCGGCATATTCGGAATAGAAGAAGATAGCAACCTCGGTTACGTTGCCAACGATCATCACCATGCCCATGAGCGAGGAGACGTTCAATTCGGTCCCGGTGAGCCACAGCCCCACGAACACCGATCCAATCGCCAGCACCGTGGTGAGCATGATTGAAATCGCGACGCGGAAACTCTCGTATAAGAACAGCAGGAGGAGGAAGACCAGAACGCCGGCGGCGCAGATCACGCGGAGCAAGCCCTTGAAGGCGATCTGCTGCTGCTCGTATTCGCCGCCAAGCGTGTAGCGGATTCCGCCGGGCAGGAAACCCTGCGCGTCCAGCACTTTTCGAACATCGGCGATGGTGGACCCCAGATCGCGGCCGACGGTGCGGCCGGTGACGGCAACGTACCGTTTGAGATTGTCGCGGGTGATCTCGGGCTGGCCGCTGATCATGGTGAGCTTTGCCACGCGTTTGAGCGGAAAAACATGGCCATCGGGCGCGCGCATCGGCAGGTCGAGGATATCCCGGGTAGTCCGGCGTACGCCGCGGGGCACCCACACGCGCACGCCGACCAGCTTCGGCCCGCGCTGTACCGTCGTGGTGACGTTGCCGCTGAGAAGGTCGGAAAGGCTCCGGGTCAACGACTCGGGATCAACCCCTTCCAGCGATGCCCGCACGCGGTCCACTTCGACGTCCAGCGCGTCGCCCGCCGGAACGATTCCGCTGCGCACCTCGACGACGCCATCGATCTTTTCCAGGGTCCGCTGAACCTTCGTGGCAAGCTCGGTCAGTTGCTGCTCATTATCGGAATAGAGATTGACGACCACGGGCTGAGGCTTTCCGGTAAGGTCGCCGATCAGGTCTTCCATGAGCTGGGCAAGATCAATGTCAAGCCCGGGCACGGTGCGCTGGACCTTGGTCCGCACGTCGGTCATCACCTCCTCGATGGGCCGGCGAGGCAGCGGCTTAAGGCGAATGAAATAGTCGCCCATGTTGGATTCCTGGAGGTCTCCGCCGAGGCTGTAACCGGTTCGCCGCGAGTAGGTCAGCACTTCAGGTGTCGACTGAAGGATCGCCTCGACCTGCCGTAGTAGCCGGTCGGTTTCGGTGACCGATGCGCCTGGCGGCGCCACATAGTCGAGGATGAATCCGCCCTCGTCGACCGTGGGCATGACGCCCGACTTAAGGTGCCCGTAGGCGAAATACCCTAGCGCGCCGAGTGGAAGCACGATCAGCAGCACGATCCAGGCATGCGGCAGAACGCGCGCCATGAGCCAGCCATAAGCGCCGTGCGCGCGTTCGGTAAGGCGGCCGCCCTCGGCGCGATCCGCGTCCTTTCCGCTGAGCCAGGCGGCGGCGAGCACTGGAATGGCCAGCCAGGCGACGAAAAACGAAATGATCAGGCTCGAGGCCATCGAGAGCGACAAGGCGGCGAAGAACGCCCCAAAGACCCCGATCATGAAGGCCGGGGGAATGTGGATCACGATCGTAGACAGAGACGAACCGGTCAGCGGCTTAGTGAACTCATCGGTTGCGGCCAACACGCGGGCGCGGGCGTCGCCGCTGGCGTTGCCGCGAAGTCGCCGGACGATGTGCTCGGACATGACGATCGCATCGTCGATCACCAGCCCCACGGCGGCGGCCATACCGCCCAAGGTCATGATATTGAAACTCTGGTGAAGGATGTTGAGCAGGAGCGCGGTGATGGCCAGCACCACCGGGACCGCCAGGGCCGCGATCAGCGTCATCTTCCAGTCGCGCAGGAATAACAGCAGCACCAGCGCCGCCAGGATCACGCCAACGATCACCGCGTCTCTCACGCTGCTGGCCGAGGCGACGATCAGATCGCTCTGGTCGTACCAGCTGGTGATCTTCACGTCTTCGGGCAATTGCCGGCGCTGGGCGGCAATCATGTCGCGAACACCTTTGGCGATCTGCACGGTGTTGCCGCCAGGCTGCTGGTAGACGTTGAAGAGCACCGCCGGGCGGCCATCAGCGATCGAACGGGTGAATTGCGGCTCGACATTGTGAACCACCTGTGCGATGTCATTGAGCGTCACCACGCCCCCGGGCCCCGATTGCAGCACGGTTGCGGCCATTTCCTGCGTGTTCTTGAATCGCGTGTCGGTAACGATCAGGTAGAGCTTATTGCGGTCCTCGACGCGGCCGACCGCGGTCAGCACGTTCGCCGCCGAAAGCACTTTTGCCACGTCCGAAAGCGCCAGGTTGTGCGCCTGAAGCTTGGCAAGGTCCACGATAATGCGGTATTCCTCGATCGCGCCGCCGGTCACGTCGACCTTGGCAACGCCGGTCACGGTAGATAGCACCGGCCTAAGCTGGTATTGGGCGAGGTCGTGCAATTCGCTGAGAGGGCGCGAATCGGAGGTCATGCTGTAGGCGATGACCGGAAACACCGTGGGGTCCATTCGCTTGACGTCGAAGACGGTGCCCGGCGGAAGGCTGGGCAGGAGCTTGTTCGCCTGCGACTGCGCCTGGAGCATGGCGGTGGTCATGTCACTGCCCCAGTCGAAGCTGAGCCAGATCTGGGACGAGCCGCGGCTGGAGGCGGATTGCACGCCCCGCACGCCCGGGATGGCGCGCAGGGATTCTTCGACCGGCTGCGTGACTTCGACGGTCATCCGCTCGGCGGGACGGTCCCCCGCTTGCAAATCCAGGCGCAGACGCGGGAAGCTCACCTGCGGGAACAGAGACACCGGCACGCCCAGGGCGGTCACGATGCCCCCGGCCACCAATGCCGCCAGCAGGAACAGAACCGATCGGGCATGGCGATGCGCCCAGGAGGCGGGACTCACGATGCGCCTCCCGTTGCGACAGGGGTGGTGGTCGACGGGCGCGTTTCGGCCGGCTGTGTGGGCGGCGGCGGCACCTCTGCCGGTCGCGTCGTGGCGGGAGCGTCCTGCGCGCGGACGGCCATGCCATCTTCCAACTCGAAGTTACCGATCACCACTGCCGGATCGCCAGCCTTCAGGCCTTCGGCCATGACCTGCGCCTCTTGATCATTCTCGACGCCGACGCGAACCGTGTGCTTCACCGCCTTGCCATCTCGCACGGTGAATAGCTCGAAATCAGTTCCTTCGCCCGGCAACACTGCGTCGCGAGGCACAACCAGCCCGTCGGCGGCAACCTTGGTCAGTTGCCCCGAGACGAAATCCTCCAGCAGGAGTTTTGAGCCGGCCTGAGGCTGCACCATCACATCAACAAGATGCGTGGCCGGATCGACGCGTTGGCCGATCAGGCGAATCGTGCCTGGGGTAGCGGAGGAAGACGGGTCGGCGATGCGATTGAGCATAAGCGGCTGTCCCACCTTGAGGAACGAAACGTCCTCGGGGTTCACCCCCAGACGGGCGCTGATCTGGTTCTGCCCGGCAATTTCGATCAGCGGCCCGCCCGCCGGTACGACCTGACCGGTCTGCACATCCACCTTGCTCACGATCCCCGCTACGTCGGTCTTGATCTGCCTGGGGCCTCCCGCGCCGGTTTGCTCGAGGTTTTGAAGCCGGGCCTGGGCCGTCTTTTGCGTCGTTTGGACGGTGAAGAGGTCGGAGTTGGTGGCCAGATGTTGCTCAAAGCGCTGCTGGATTAACTTCAGATCCCGCTCGGCGGCGGCCAGGGCGTTGCGCGCTTCCTGGAACTGAAGTTGCGTCGCGGGGCTCCCCTCGACTTCGACGAGCAATTCTCCGGCAGCGACCACCTGCCCTGGCGCAACGATCACTTTTGCCACTCGCGCTTCAAATGGTACGGAGAGCACCCGCACTTCGCTGACCGGCGCGATCACGGTGCCGTAAACCGTGATCTGCTCTGAGATCGAGGCTTGGCGGATCGGAACGACACTGACGGTCGCAACGGGCGGATCGGCTTTTTCCGTTCCAGTGGCGGCGGCGTCATCGCCCTCGGCCTTGGCGCCGGCGCCGCGGTGTCCGAGCCAATATCCCGCCCCCCCCACCGCCGCGATGAGCACCAACACGATGACCCATGTCGAAAGCGACTTCATGGTTGCACCTCTCCGGTCTGGGGGCGGGTTTGCGCTGCCACGACCGGTTGGGGAAGGTAGCGGCCGGCCGCGATTTCAAGCCCGATCCGCGAATCCACGAGCTGCTGCTTGAGTTTCAAGAGCGAGATCTCCTTTTGCGCCAAATCGTTCTGGGCAGTGTAGTAGCTGAGCACATCCGCGTTGCCCTGGTTAAGTGCCAATTGATAGGCTTGAACAAGTTGCCGAAGCGCGGGCAGGGCAGCCGTGGCCGCGGAGATCTGGCGGGTGATTGCCTCGATGTCCGCCAGTAGCATCGCGATATCGGATCGCGCCTGGTAAATGCGGCTGACGTATTCGTCGAACAGCCTCTGGCGCGTGGCCTGCTCCGTGCGGATCAGGCCCTGATATTGGTCGAAGATGGGCAGGTCCACGGTGGCGGTGAGACCCCAGGTGTGCACGCCGGTATTGTCTTCGGCGCGCGTAAATCCGAGATTGATCTTGGGAAATTGCTGGATGATCGCAGCCCGGACGTTCTGCTCCTCGGCTTCATAGCCGCGACGCAGCGCTTGTAGATCGATGCGTCGATTTTCCAAGCCGTCAAGCAATTGCCCGGCTGCGGGAAGCTCGAGCTTGCTTGGCAGATCGACGTCTTCGCGGATTTGCACCTGGGTCGAGGGAGGCAGCCCAATGGCGCGAAGCAGGACGAGCCGTTGATGGGCGAATTGCTGTTCGAGCGCCAGCGCATCGGCGTGCGCCGTCTGGGCGGCCGCCTGTGCGGCCGAGAGATCGAGCAACGTCTTTTCATGCCGGTCGACCGCGCCGCGGATCACATCGGCATTCTGGCTCAGCCGCTGGTCGACCTGGCGCGCGTATGCAAGCTGATGCTGTAGAGAAACCTGGTCGTACACCGACGACCGCGCCGCCTGGGCGGCCTGCCATTCCACCCACGCCACATCCAGCCGGATCGAGGCGTTGGCCGCCTGCGCGGATTGCACCTTGGCGTCATGGATGAGCAGCGAGGTGACATCCCAGTTGATGCCGACGCCGAAGGGGTTCACGGTGGCCGCACCACTGGTCACCCAGTCGTTGTTGGCGGTGAGCTGCGGATTGGGAAGCAACCCGGCCTGGAAAAGCTGCGCCGAGGAGAGGGCCATGCGGTTGCGATCCGCGCGAATGGATGGGTTGAGCAATACCGCCAACACCGCCGCTGAATCGGGCGTCAATCCCTGGCTGGGATCGAGTTCCACCGTGGGCAGATTTGAGTCGTGCTGCCGCGCCCGGGCCTGTAGCTCGTTTGGCGCGGGCACGGTCAACGCCTTCTCAACCGCCGAGGGGGTCAATGGCAGCGGCTGATATTGCGTGCATCCGACCGCCAGCAACGCCGGAAGCAGACGCCAAATGGTTCTCAATCGATCGGACTTCATAGTGGAAACAAGGGCGTCACAAGACGGCAGCATGAGCCAGCGCGAGTATGACGAAATTGCGCCGAACCGGCAAATTCAGGAGTAATCAAGATATTTCGTAATACTTCAGCCGCATGCAGTGACCCCGGCTCGGGTGTTGCTGTTGTCCTTGTGACCGGTCAAGCGGACTCTCTTTCGAGTGACTAAATGAAGATCGTTGCAGACGGCTGAAGTGTTACGATATTTCATCCCGCGCAGACAAGCGGCATCGGGGTCACAGGCTTTGCAATGATCGCCATGGCCGCGAATGCCCAAATGGCCCAACAGGCCGGGACTGATGCATGTGCAACGGCATCAAACCAAGCTTATTGCGCGCCCACCACCGCAATGCCAAAAGTCTCACCGCCTTTTCCATCAGGCACGTTGCAGGGCATCAGCGCATGATGCTCCTTCACATCGACTGTGATGGTGCGAGCGCCCTTGATCGACTTGGGCGTTTGAATTGCCTCGAATTTGCCCGGCGAAGTTTCTTTCACAACGCTGATGGTCCCATCGCCGCCGTTGGCACTAAGAGCGGCGCCCCAGGTCGGCTCAAAAGCCACGCCATCAACGCCCGGCCCAATATCCACCGCCGCCAGCATCTTCCCACTTTCAGAATCCAGCACAATCATCTTCTTATTGCAGCCGGCAAAGAGGCGGTGATGCTCGACATCGATTGCCAGGCCCGTTGGCCCGTCGCCGGGTGCAACCGACCAGTGCGCCAAAACGCGATTGGCTTTGCTGTCGATGGCAACCAATTCATTTTTGTCTTCGACGTTAACGTAAACATGACCCTTGCCGTCGGCAGCGCCAAATTCAAGCGCCCCGCCGACGGGAATCGTCACCGGGTCTTTCGTAAGTGCGGCAGGATCAATCACGCTCACATCCCCGCCCGAATGATTGAAAGCGAAAATGTGTTTACTTGCCGGATCGAAGAGAATGGCGTCAGGATTGCGCCCAACCTTAATCGTCTTGGTGACCTTATACGTCTTGAGATCAAAAACGGTAACGGCGTTATCCCTGCCGCTGGATGCGAAACCAAGATTCTGTTCAAGCGCCAGTGCGACGCCATGCACGCCGTTGGTATTGGGAATGTCGGACAGGATTTTCCCGCTGTCCAGATCCATCACCTGCACGTGCGTGCTGCGCGGAATGTAAAGCCGCCGGGCGTCGGCATCAATGCCCAGATAATCCCACCGCCCTTGGCCGGCCACGGGAATCGTTTTGAGCAGCTTAAGCTGCGGAACCGAGTCCGCCGATTTTGCCGCCGGGACAACTGTGACAATCCCCAGCAAGGTACACAGACACATGCCGATGCGCGAGTGATT
Organism: Tepidisphaeraceae bacterium; assembly: GCA_036794395.1. Classification (GTDB taxonomy): domain Bacteria; phylum Planctomycetota; class Phycisphaerae; order Tepidisphaerales; family Tepidisphaeraceae; genus DASXMX01. The sequence goes on from DAIRGS010000049.1 coordinate 28,109, forward strand.
CATGGTGTCTCCTCAATCAAGTTGGCGACCAAGCCGGAGCAGTCGGTTCGGCCGCTCCACCCTCTTCCATACCTCTGAAGCCTATCGCGTTGCGCATGACAGAGATATGAATACATTCACGGTTTGACGAACCGATGAGTGACCGATACGCCCGACCACTTTTTCATGGCAAGGTTCTTTTGGCCCGCGAGCCCCGGTACGCCGGCGCCAAATACTCTGCGATATATCGCGACGCAGGCAATGAACTTGGCTCACGGCCCAATCACTGTGCCGACGAATCGACGACGTTGAATGTCCGCAAAGTTCACTCGCCACGAACATGACGTCCCCCAACCACAAAATCCATCCCCAAAACGCCATGCCGCCGATCGCTTAAGCACAAGACATTGACGGCTCGCCAGACATCTGCATATTGTCCCTCTCCACCTAGGGCGGGCGAGCAATCGCCCGCGGCGGCCCCGTCGTCTAGAGGCCTAGGACACGGCCCTTTCAAGGCCGCGACACGGGTTCGAATCCCGTCGGGGTCATATCAGATTCTTGCACCGAGTCGCAATCGGTCGCAAAGCCCGGTAATTCCGGGGTTTTCCGCACTTGGGCAGGGGCGGGTTTCGACTCATTGCGAGTCATTTCCGCCCCCTGCTGCTCCGTATTATGCACGTAACTTTTCACGGCCTTCTCGAAGTGCGCATCGGTCACCTGTAGGTAGTGCTCGCGGGCGATGCGCTCGGAGTTGCCCAGCCATCGACAGACGACGTGCGAAGGGAACTGCTCTTCAAGTTCCGTCTGCCGGGTCGATCGCAGGTTGTGAAACAACTTCGGCCAGGGGGTCAGCCCCGCCCGGCCAATGATCCGCTCAAATTGAGTTCGCAGGTTGATCGCGGCGTCCCGGCCCTTGGTCACCACCCATTGCGCCCCTTCCTCGGCTTCCTCGAACGCGGACAGCAGGTAGGGCTTCAACTCCGGAAACAATGGCAGCACTCGGCTGTCCTTGCCTTCATAACCTTCCGTCTTGGGCGACGTGATGCGCAGCCGATCATGCTCCCAATCCACATCCGACCACCGCAACGCCAGGGTTTCGCTCGGGCAGCGCAACCCACCGTAGCGGGACAAGGCCACGATCAGTCGCCATTGGGCGCCGGGGCACGCATCAAGCACTTTGCGTGTGTCCTCGCGGGTGATGAAGAACTGGCGGGCATCATTGGACTGCTTGCCAGCCTTCACGCCCTTGAACGGGTTCTTGTCCAGCATCTCCCACTCAACGCCACGTTCAAACGCCTGGCGGGCCGTCTTGATGCGCTTACTGATGGTGGCTTGTGCCAGCCCATCGCCCTTGAGGTACTGGCGGAACTTCTCGGCGTCCAGCCTGCTGATCTCCCGCAACGGCTTGTCCATGCCGAAGTGCGTGAAAAGCGAATCCCGCGTCTGCTGGTACGTCCGAAGCGTGCCCACCTTGATCGTGAGCGATGCGAAGAACTCTCGAAACAGGTCGGCCAAGGTTGCTGTGAAATTCCCCGACAGCTTCACTAATCCAAGTTCCTTGAGCCGCTTCCGCACCTTCGGACCGATGTTCTTGACCCACTTCGATGTTTCGTCACTCGGGGGACGGCCCAGAACAACGGCGTTGACCAGTTCTTCGATGTGCAGCTTCACGCCGATCGCGTGCTTCCGGCTCACCTTGCCCAGGCACACCGACGGGCGCTTGTCGCCCAGTACGATCTGGATTCGCTTTCGCCCAGCGCCTTCATTGACGATGGTTGCCACTCATCACCTATCCTTTTGCCTTCGCGTCCGAACGCTTATTCCCTCTTCCCCCCGGCCACGCTTAACTAATTTCAGACTCAGGTACTCGCAAAGCTCATCGACCACTTTGAGCGTCAGTCCCCGCTCACCAGACATAAAACGGCACAGCGTCGCCTCGCTGATATCCAAATCGTGCGCGATGCGGTAACGGGACGCCGCATGCGCCTTGATCGCCGCGCGAAGCTCGTCGCTTAAGCTCATCGTCTTATCATTGTAGATACTTGTCGTATTGTCAAGTATTAAAAATGATTCTTGCTTGGTTCTGTAGAAAACCGCCCATTCCACGGCTGAGTTCGACGAACCCGCGACCGAATGACTAATGAGATGATAACCAGCAAGTCGCCAAGGACGGTGGCGATGGTCGCGGTGGCAACCGGCAAGAAAGCGTTCCGCGGCTATTCCCACAAAATACAGCTACCGCCCCCAAAAATGCGCCCGGCCCCGCTGGTCGCCTGCCTGGCGCTCGACGGCATGCTTGCAGAACTGCTGCGGCGGGTGACGGTCCGTCATCTGGCAGCCGATGCCGGCTTCGACCCGCCCCACAACCACCGGCACCACTCCTGCGCTAGCATCACGGATTGGGTTAGAGGATCCCCCGTCCAATGTTCCGTTTAGCTACAACCCATTACTAACTGTAGAGTTAAAACGGAAGCGGCTGGGATTTCCGTTTACTTCCGTTCTTCCGAAGCACACGATGTCAAACAAACTCAAGAAAAGGTGAACCCCGGTCGGCCAATCGCCGGTGGCTGGCGACGGCAGCCAGCGCCAGATCATGCCCAAGCGTCACCAAGGGCGTCTGCGCGATATCCGCCACCGCCACTGCGTCGCCAGCCGCGCTCCGTGAACACCACCCAAGACGGGCCTTCTGCCGCCCGGTACCGCAAACCTTTGACCCGCAACACGAATCAACGCGCCCTCCCCCTGAAAACCGCCGGCGACACGCTGCATGCCACGCTCGACGGCAAGCCCGCGACATTTCTCAAGTCCTCCTGGCATCGCGGCCCTCACAACGTCCACGATTCAATTCGGCTGCGTCAGCCCAGACGGCTACTTCGACGGCTTCAAGATCTAAACCACCAACAGGGCCAAGCCATGGTCACTTCGTCCGGGCGGAATCCGGCGATTACGCGATCCAGCACCGGTTCTCTCACATCGGATCGGAACCGGCGATTGGCTGCTTGGCAGGGCCGCGACAGGTTGGGCGCGAGACGTGTTGTGCCTTCCGATCACCCTCTATCCTGGAAGATGTCCGTGATTTTGCCATCGACGAAAGTGGCGGTGACGTGGCCCACCACCCCGTACTGCGGCACGACCACTTCACGGCGGCGGAACCCGTCACATGGGATCCGCCGACGGATCTTTGGTTTGCGGCTCTTGCCCGGATAGAAGCTGTTGCTGATGTTGTTGTCGGAGTACCAAGCGCCACCTGTGGAGGTATTGGCGCGGTGCCTGCAGGTCACAACGCGGCGTGTCAGACAGATGATCGCTCACTTGCGCACGTTGGGCTTCCTGTCTGTGTCGCGGGCCGGACGCCGTAACCAATACCGCCTGTCAATCCCGGGTTGAATCGCTTGCCCGCTGTACGTGAGATAAGGAACGCGGGCAGAAATTGCTGATTGAGGATCGTCGAACCCCGAAGACTCTGGCGCGCGCTCGGCCCGATGCTGTTCTGGACTACTTAACCCATTTCCCTCATCACCCCGCGTACCTGCGCTGGCGATTCCACTGCAACTTGTGATTCATTTTCGGCCAAATCCGCGCCATCGCACGGCTCGTCACTCTCAAAAAGTAGTTTTTAGATCAGGTGCTAGCCTTCACGTTGTTCGCCGATCCTCTGCTCGACGTCAGCCCCTGGTGAAACAGCACTCTTGCGTTACAGTCGTGGTTGGTTCCCGATGAGCATTCCCCGGTCTTAATCACTGTCGAAAAGGCTCCCGCCCAGTACAATAGTGAGTTGGTTCGGCCGGGCGATCCATCGTGATTTTATCTTGCTTTTTTGGGAGGACCTGATGACCTTCTTGCCCTCAACGCAAGCCATCCGCCAGTTATTTGAAGTTGAGTTGCGTGATGTCGGCGGAGGCATGACCAGCGCCTTCGATGACGGCAGCCGGCTCTTTCTTCGCGGCGTGCTTCCGAATTGGATCAATATCCGGCGCGGTGACTGCATCCAGGCCGGAGTGGCGCTGCGGGCAGTAGGAGATCTGGTGCTGGTCCACCCTTATACCCTTCGGCAGGTTTGTACCAACGGCGCCATCATGGTTCATGCCGTTGCGACCCGCGGCGTGCAGCGTATGACCGCGGACGGGTCGCCATGGGAAATTCACGAGGTCGGCGAGCAACTGCGGCAGACGGTGCGAGACTGCGCCCATCCCCGGGCATTCAAGGCGGCGGCATCCCAGATGCGTGCGGCCACGCAATCAGAAGCCAACATGGCGATCTCGTTGATGCCGCTGCTGTCCAGTTTGCCGGCGCAAACAGCCGGCGCCGTTCTGCGCAA
>DAIRGS010000290.1:0-8852 GCA_036794395.1 Tepidisphaeraceae bacterium
TGAGGTCGGCCGTCGTGGTTGGCGTGGGGTTCGCGAGAACGTAGTTCCCCGCGTCCGGGCCTGTAAGCGTCAGGCCGGACGAAGACACCGTCTTACCGACGCCCACGTTCTTCGTATCGAACGTCGCGGTGCCGCCGGTGAGCGCGACCGATTCGGTGCCAAGAACACCCGTCAAATTACGGGTCAGAATTGTCGCTGAAGTCGTTGAATCGTATGGTTTGCTCGCTGCCGTAATGCTATCGGCCAAGGTCACGGCGGTAATGTTCGCCGTGGCCGTTACAGTCGGATTGCCGAGCGTGTAATTGCCCGCATCGGCCCCGGCAAGCGTGAGGCCTGTCGCGGTCACCGTTTTGCCAGTGCCGATGTTCTTGGTGTCGAAAGTTGCAGTACCGCCCGAGAGACTGACTGTATCGCCACCCACAACGCCGGTCGGCGATCGCGTCAGAAGCGAAGCGGCGGTAGTTGCATCGTAAACCTTGTTTGCCGCCGTAACCGAGCCGGTCAGCGACGCGGCTGTCACGTCGGCGGTCGTCGTTGCCGTTGAATTGCTCAGAACATAGTTGCCGGCATCTGCGCCACCGATCGTAAGCCCGGTCGCGGTCACAATCTTCCCGACGCCGGCGTTCTTCGTATCGAAAGTGGCAGTTCCACCGTTGAGCGTCACCACATCGACGCCAAACACGCCGTTGAGCGATCGCGTTGCCAAGGTGGCCGCGATGGTTGAATCGTAGATTTTATTGGAGGCGGTGATGGTTCCGCTGACCGAGGCGACCGTAACGCTGGCCGTGGTTGAAGCGGTCGGCGCTGAGAGAACATAGTTGCCGGCATCCGCACCGGCCAAGGTGAGTCCGGCGACGGTGACGGTCTTGGCCGTGCCCACGTTTTTGGTATCGAAGCTTGCAATGCCGCCAGTCAGGGTCACGGCATCGGCACCGAGAATGCCCCCAGGCGATCGAGTCAGAATCGAGGCCGAGGAGGTCGAATCGTACACTTTGTCCGAGACGGTGACAGCGGCAGTCAAAGACGCGGCGGTGATGTTCGCCGTCGTTGTGGCCGTCGAGCTACCGAGAGTGTAGTTGCCGGAATCGGCGCCGGTAAGCGCCAAGCCGGTTGCGGTTACTGTCTTTCCAGTTCCAACGTTCTTCGTATCGAAGCTGGCGGTTCCGCCTGTCAGCGTCACCGCATCGGTTCCGAGCACGCCGGTCAAATTCCGCGACGCCAGAGTGGCGGCCGCGGTTGCGTCGTAAACCCTGTTTGAAACCGTGATGTTTCCGCTCAACGAGGCCGCGCTGATATTCGCGGCGGCTGTTTCGGTTGGGTTGGTGAGCGTGTAGTTAGCGGCGTCCGCGCCGCTAAGAACGAGGCCCGTTGCAGTGACGGTCTTTCCCGAACCAACGTTTTTCGTGTCGAAAGTAGCTGTGCCTCCGGTGAGGCTTACAGCGTCGGAATTTAGAACGCCAGTCAGATTGCGCGTGAGCAACGCGGCAGCCGTGGACGCGTTGTAGACCTTATCCGATGCGGTGATGTTTCCGCTGATGGATGCGACTGTGATGTTTGCGGTTGTCGTCTCGGTCAGGTTGGAGAGGACGTAGTTGGCGGCATCAGCGCCGTATAGGGTGAGTCCCGTCGCGGTGACCGTTTTAGCCGTGCCAACGTTCTTGGTGTCAAAGGTCGCCGTGCCGCCAATCAGGCTGGCTACGTCCGTGCCCAAAACACCGGTGAGTGTCCGCGCGAGCAGCGCCGCGGACGTAGTGGAATCGTAGACCTTGCCCGAAGCAGTGACGCTGCCGGTCAGCGACGCGGCGGTGATATTTGCAGTTGTCGTTTCCGTCGTGTTTGACAACGCGTAGTTGGCTGCGTCGGCGCCGGTGAGCGTGAGGCCCGTGGCGGTGACCGTTTTGCCGGTGCCAATGTTCTTCGTGTCGAACGTGACAGCGCCCCCGGTGAGACTGACCACGTCCGTGCCCAGGACGCCGCTGAGTGCGCGGGTTGAGAGCGTGGCGACGGTCGTCGCATCGTAAACTTTGTTTGCGGCGGTGACGCTGCCCGTGAGTGATGCGGCGGTGATATTTGCCGTTGCGGTTTCGGTGGGATTTGCAAGGCTGTAGTTAGCCGCATCAGCGCCGCTGAGCGTGAGCCCGGTTGCCGTTACCGACTTAGCCGTCCCAACGGTTTTTGTGCTGAAAGTCACGCTGCCGCCCGTGAGGCTCACCACATCGGCGCCGAGGATGCCGGTGAGTGTTCGGGTGAGCAGCGTGGCGGCGGGGGTGCCGTCATAGGGCTTGCTGGAGGCGGTGATGCTGCCGGTTAGGGACGCAGCGGTGATGTTGGCCGTCGCATTGGCGGTGGTGTTGCCAAGCGTGTAATTCGACGCCGCAGCGCCGGAAACGGCAATACCCGTCACATTGATCGCTTTGTTCGTGGCGACGGCCTTATCGGCAAAAAAGGCAAACGTATAAGTCAAAGTGAGGACGTCGCCGTTAATCTGATTGCCCAGCAGGGTAACGACCGCCGTGGTCGAAGTGTCGTAAACACGGTTAATTCCGGCGGCCGTCACGGGTAGCGATCGCTTATTCACCGCCAGCGTCTGGCTCGTATCGCTGGCTGCATTGAACGACGTGTTGCCGGCAAAGCTGTAGTTGATGGTGTACGCAGTGGCGGATGCAGCGATGAGGTGCGTGTCGAAGCTCGTGGAAAAAGCGCCGGTACCGGCGGCAATTGCCGCATTCACGGTCTGCCCGTTGATCGTGATCGATACGTTTCCCGTGGGAATCAGCGACCCGGCCGCGATTGTTCCTGAAAGCGTCGCACTGGCTGCGCCATAGGTGACCGTAGCAGATAATAGCCCGCTCAGCACGGGCGTCGCCTTCTGCGTGGTGGCGCTGGCCTCGGCGCTCTTAGCGCTTTCCCCGGATGCGTTGACCGCCGTCACCTTGTAGTAGTAGGTCACGCCGGAAGTCAGACCCGTATCGCTAAATGAAGCCGTCGCAATTCCAGTTGCCACGGCAGTTGCCGCTTCACCGCCGGCGGTCGTTCCACGGTAAATGTTGTAGGTGGTCGCCCCCGCGCTGGCGGTCCAGGTCAGTGAAATCTGCTGCGCGCCGCCACTGGTCGCCTGAAGCGAAAGCGGTACGGGCGGGCCCACGGGGACGGCATGCCACGCGTCCTGAATTGGGCTCGCCGTCGCGGCCGATCCCAGTCGCGGAATGCCGTAAAGATCCTCAATTGTTCTAAGGACGCCGTAGTGATTGACGGTGTCGTTGAACACACCGCTCTGCACGCTCTGGCCATAGACGATGGTCGCGATTGGGTTGGCCGGGTCCGTTCCGCCGATGTTGTTGTCCCACGTTACGATCAGCAGGCTGTTGTGGGTCTTTGCCCAGGTTGCATAGGCGCCGAGGTTCGTCTGAAGCCAGCTATCGCCCTGCGCGATCGTCCCATCATGCATGTCGTTGTTGAAATCGGGTACGACAAACGAGACCGTCGGCAATGACGTGAAGTCGGTTGGAAACGCTGTGAACGGCTGATTGCTCGCCGCCGGCACGTTAGAGAAGTCGGACCAGGGATTGTGATATCGAAAGTACGGTGTAGCCGAGGTCACCAGCGAGCCCACCGACGGCAGTCCCTGTGCGTAACCGGTGAACGTCAACCCCGCAGCGACCAATTCCGACGAGAGATTAGCGCCGGTGAACTGCGAAGCCGGAACGGTGTCGCTGGCCACCCCCTGCGTGGAACCCGAGAACAGCGCCAGATAGTTCGGCTGCCCCGGATAGGTTACACCCTGCGCCAGGGCGAAGAGCGCTCCCCCATCGATCAACGAGGTTATATACGGAACCGAAGGGTTCCCCTCGCCCAGGATGCTGCTGTCAAAGTGAGATTCGACGACTACAACCACGTGTGCCGGGGCAGACATGACCGTCGCTGACACTTCAGTGGTCTTGACGCTTTCGCCGAATCCGTTTACCGCGCTGATTTTGTAATAGAGTGTCGACCCGGGGGTCAGACTTGTATCAGTGAATGACGGGGTCGTGAGGTTCGTGGCAAGAGCGGTTGCACCTTCTCCACCGGGTGAACTGCCGCGATAGACGTTGTAGCTGGCCGCCCCGGATGTGGTGCCCCAGAGCATCGCGATCTGCCCGATGCCGCCCTGGGCCTGAAGGTTGATTGGCGTGGGCGGCGCTGCCAGCGCCGCCGAAGCCTCGACACTTTTAGCGCTCTCGCCGGCGGCATTGACGGCCGTCACCTCGTAGAAGTAGGTCGCGCCCGTGGAAACGGTCGTGTCGTTGAACGTGGTGCCCGTGATGTTGGTCGCGATGGGCGTCGCCGATTCGCCATTTGAACTCGTTCCTCGATACAGCTTGTAACTTGTGGCGCCGCTGCTGGCGCTCCAGCTCAACGCGATCTTGCCCGGCGAAGCCACGGTTTGAAGATTGGCCGGGGTATTCGGGACGGGCGTGCCAATCGTGTACGTGTCGATCACCGAGCCGGTGCGGGTAATAAAACTGAATGTCAGCGACGTCGATGTCGAATCGAGCCGAAGGGCCCCGTAATTGCCGTTGTAGCGAACCTGGCTCCCGGGGATGGCCGAGTTAAACCCAACGATGCTTTCGCCGCCCAATCCATCAACGAAATAAGGCAGACCATTCTCGATGAGCCGTTCGTAGTTGTGATCGTGGCCGGTAATGACGGCGCTGGCGCCCCAGGCTTTGAAGGGCCAATTCATATCCGAATTGGTCAGCGCGCCGGACGAGTAATACGGCTCATGGAAAAGGACAATCTTAAACGGCGCCGTCGACGCCTGTATCGCGTTTTGGATCCACTGCCCCTGCGTGCTGTCAAACGTGGTGCCGTCGGGTTCCTGTGATTCGCTATCGATGACGAACAGCGCGATGTTGCCTACCTGGGTCGTGTAGTACCGCTCGTTGTTCGGCAACGTGAAGTAGTCGGTATATGGTGTGACGTCCCCCGGGTCCCAGTCATGGTTACCCAGAGTTGGCCAAAAATGATTCAGCCCGTCGGCGGAACCCGCCCCAAACCCGCCCGTGTACGGCGAGATATACTGGTGATACCACTGACCGATGTTGTCATCGATCGTACTCGCCGCGCCCCCCGGGTAGTTATTGTCCCCCGCGGTCACGACCGCGTCGGGATTCCAGCCCTTGATCAAGTTCGAGACATCGCGTGTCGGCGCTGTCTGGATGTCTGATGAGTAGTCGCCGATCACCGCAAGACGCGTCAAAAGCAATCGCGGCTCGAGCGGTTCACCCATGAACCGTCGCGAGCGCACCGCCTCCCTGCGCTTAAACAACCTTGCGAAAAGCTCGAACATCTCTCTCCCGTGATCGCCGACACCGCTCCCGCGGCCGGTTCAATCTCCCTGAACAAAACTAGTTGACATGCGGTACCGAGAAACCGATTCTAACCTAATCTCAAGGGGGATGTCGCGGGGTTTTTCCAGATGAAGGCATGTTCACGAAATTGTCGAAAAACCAGCGAGCGCGACTGTGAAATGGGGCTGCAAAAGGTGCAATTGACCTTCGAACCGATCAATCGCGACGTTCTGACGTACTGCATAATCAAGTCGATTGGACATGACCGGACTCACCCGGCTCAACTGGCGACTGGTTGGTGAAGAGCTTGGTGGCTAGTTGCCGGGCTATCGAGATTCCCTAATTTACCGGTACGCCTTTGGATTGAGTGCTGTCGGTCTACGCCGCCCGAATCGTTCGGGGCGATAAAGCGGCCTCTATCTCTTGGTGCGTTTTTAATGTCGTTTCTGCCGGCGGGCGTCATCGGGGTTATAGACCGGATGAATTCAATGCCCGGCCAACCGGGTCACATGCGCAATCCACCCGTCTACCGCAGGCGCCCAATCTGCCGCCAGGCGGTGGACGTAAAGTGCGGTGATGGCTCCGGTAAATACATCCATCGTGTAGTGCGCACGGAGCAGCAGGACGACGGAGATCTCAAATACAATGATCGCTCCGCCCAAAATCAATCCGACATGGCCAAGGCTACCCGCCAGCACACTTGCGCCGAAAACGGCGATGGCGGTGTGGCCTGAGAAGAACAGATCGTTTGCAGTCCCATACGTCACCAGCACCGTGGGAAACCCCGGATCGCGCCAGATCATGCCGGCGGGGGGCGGAAGCGGGCAAAATGCCTGGCAGAACTGCCGTAACCCAAACAGGATCAGCAAGCCGAGAAAGGGCTCAATCGTCGGTCCGAAGATCGCCAGACCCAACACATAAAATCCCAAAAGATCGATCACCAGCGAACTGCTGATCAACAGCCCATCGGCACGGCGGGGGTACTTCAACAGCCTCGCATGTATCCGCGCCGTCAGTTGATGAATCCCGTCGCAAATCGCGCCGCCTTCCCCTTCGGCCGGTGCGGGAGTGGCTCGCTTTCCCAGCAACGCCTGGGTCCAGATCCACAACCCCAGGCTGATGATTACCGCAACGATGCGCGCAATCACAACGGGCAAGTGAGCGACACCAAGCATCATAACACCCATATCTTTATTCCCAGAGACAACAGCGGCGGAGGGACACGAAGCCTCTCATTTTATTTACGGATGCTCGCCATAAAACTTCCATTCCCCCGGCCCATCAGCCGTGAGCTTCTGATCCGACAGCGCCGCGCGAACCATCGCAATCGGCATCGCGTTCTGCTGAAGCACCGCATCGTGAAACTGGCGATCCGTCATTTTCCCCGATCCAACCACTTCCCTCTGAAGCTGCCGCAGTTCCAGCGCGCCCAGCATATATCCCGCCTGATACAGCGGCCCATACGCTCCGGCAAATGATCGCCTCACCTCAGCCGCCGCATTGTCCGGCTCATGCCCAACCCGATCCACCAGGTAATCCACGCACTGCCGCGGCGACCATTCCCCCAGATGAAACTTCAGCGAAAAAACGATTCGCGCACACCGATGCATCCGCCAGAAGAGGAACCCCACCTTCTCCTCGGGAGTCCGGGCGAATCCGCCATCGTATAGCCGCATCTCCCAATACAAGGCCCATCCCTCAGTCCAGAACGGAGTCGGAAATAAGTTACGATAGGTGCGGTACCGGGCCTGCGCAAATGACTGCGAGTTATGCCCCGGAATCAGTTCATGATGCACCGTCGCCCGCGAAAACGCGATGTTGTTTCCGCGCATCGTCTGCATTCGCGCGTCGTAAGGCATCGTGTCGGTCGGCGCTGCAATCTGAATGAACGCTCCGCCCAGAAAAAAAGGCGAGGTCAATTGCTGCTGCGGCGACAGCATCGTGGCCCGCAAGGTCTCGGCCTGCAATGCCGGCACCGTCATCATCCCATGGCTGTTCACATACTCGACAGAATCCTTAATCAAATCTCGAATCAACAAAGGCTGCTTCCCCGGCTCCACGTGGGCGTTCTTCACTTTCTCAACGGCTTTTTTCCACTCATCGCCAATCCCCATCTCGTGCGATGCCTTCAGCATCTCGGCATCGCACCACGCGAACTCCTTCTGCGCAATGTCGATCAATTCCTCCGGCGTATACGGAACCATCTCTCCCGTAAGCTCCGCTATCAAAGCCGCCCGCCCGATTGGCGTGCCGCGAATTCCGCTCGCGTCTTTTGGCGCGCTGATCTTTTCTTTGGGCAGCTTGAGTCGATTCAAATCATGCAACAAACTGTTCTTGAGCAGCAAATAGTCGATCTGCGCATCGTGCGACAAGTTCGCAAAGTCGATCGCCGACAGGGCATCCAGCCAGCTTTGGTAAAATTCCGCTTTGCGATTTGCTCGTCGCACTGTCCGGTACCGATCCAAAACGCCGCGCACCTCGCTCCGTGGAAACGCAATGAGCACCGCCAGGTCCGGCACGTCCGATCCTTCCGCGGCAGCAGGTTGGAGGGGCTTGGCCGTCGCTTCTTCCGTCGAAGCTTCTGGCGATTTATTTTCCCGTTCGCGCAGGAATTTCGCGTAATCCCCCAGCGATTTATCCAGCTCTTTGTACGGTGCCGCTGCCCACCAGGTGAACATGGGATCGAACCCGTTATAGAAACTGAACCAGCTTTTGAGATTGGCACGCAGCCCATTGGTGGTTTCCACCGCCGCTGAGGCCATCGGCTTGGTCAAATGGATTGCGCTCGCCAGTCCGCCATCGGTTTGCGAGGCCTCGATGTCTTTTCGCACTTTAGCGATCTGCCGGATGGATTGATCCAGGACCTCGGCGGCTTGCTTTCCATCCACCGCATCCATTCTTCGCCACGATTCTTCCAATCCCGTAACCCCCGTTGCGAACGGGACCAACGCCGCGATTTCTCCCTGGACCTGATCCTGCTGCGCCAGCTCCTTCAACGACGCCTGGATCGAATCGATCATCTTCTTTCGCTCGTCGATCGCCTGACCGGAGAGCTGCGCGACATCGGTCTTCTCCACTGCTGCGAGCCAGGCCGAGTCGAAGCGCCGCAACCGCTGATGCCGCGTCGGCGAAGACACCACATCATAAAACTGAGTGAGATTCCTCCGATCCGCATCGTACCGTTGTCGCACCATCGCCAATTCGCTCTGCTTAACCCCCACCAACGCCTTCAAATCCGGCACAAGATCCGCCGGTCGTGACGCGGGCGCGGTCGTCGAAGCCGTCTGCGTGCTCGTCCCGGCCGTCGGCACGCTGGTTTGCCCCAATGCGCTCGACCCGACAATGCCCAGGGCTGCCCATATCGCAATCGCCCGACGCGTTTTCATCGTCGCTCCTTGAATAACAAAATCAGGAATTAACCACAGAGGGCACAGAGGACACAGAGCACACAGAGGAAAACACAGAGTGGAATTTTTAACGTCGAGTAGAGAAGAGGCGCAGTCATGTTTAGACCAATGACTT
>DAIRGS010000291.1:0-8840 GCA_036794395.1 Tepidisphaeraceae bacterium
GGGCCACGCCGCCGCATGCGCGCACCCAACCGCCGCGCCAAGGCAAACCCCCGATGAACCGAGATCCAACTCCGCCTCATCATCGCTAACCTATCGCAAAACTGCCGAATCCCGGACGATTTTGGCTTCTAAGCCATGATCGAGGGGGATGACCATCGACGCCGGGTCAGATGTGGCAAAACCAAGTTTCGACGTCCAGACAACCTTCTAAATTTACCGCCAGAAAATGCCTGGTTCCGGCGAGTTGGTTTTCCCACATGTCACCCGGCGCCGGACCCGCAAGTCCCCCAACCACGGCTTAGAAAGCCGTGCCACTTAAATGCAAATTCGTGGAAGCGCGCACGGTCATTTAGCGGCGCATGATCGGAGGGATAAGAGTTGGAATCGGACTCGTTCGGATCAGTGCGTCATCTGCTTTCGGACTTCGGGGGTGAGTTCGCAGCGCCAGACGTTCCAGAATCCTCCGCGGTTGGAGCGGAAGTAGATGAAGTTTCCGCTGCGGTCGAAGGAGGGGCTGGTGTCGTCGGAGCCGTCGCTGGTGAGTTGGAGGGTTTGCCGGCCGTCGGCGGTTGCGAGCCAGATGTCGAAGTTATGGACACCGCGTGCGTCCTTGCCTTCATTGGAGGAATAGACGATCCACTTGCCATCCGAATCCCACTTGGGATCAATGACATCGAAGTCCTTGTTGTGGGTGAGCTGAGTTGCGACGCCGCCGTTGATATTCATAATCCAGAGCTGGCGGACGGATTGTTTTCCACCGGGCGCGGTCCAGAGACGGGTGTAGAGGATTTTGTCGCCGGAGGGGGCGATTTGCGGGGCTTCGCCTTCGGTGATGAGGCTGGGTTCCCCGCCATCCGGACGGCAAAGCCAGATTTCAGGGGACTTGGCGCGACGCGGGATAGAGGTGTAGGCAATTGACTGCTGACCGCCCGAGGGGAAAAAATCGAGCGAATCGGAGCTGGTGATGCGGACCATCTTGGTGCCGCCGCCTTCCAACTGCATGCGCCAAAGTAGGGCATTGGGGCTGATGTTGTCGGAGGCGAAAAGGACTGAATCGCCGTTAAAGGTGAAGCCGGGGAACATGGCCTGGACGTTGTTGGGCGAGATGGGGGTGACGACGGGGGTATCGATCACCTGCTTCCAGATCTGGCTGGTCATCTCACGGTGCTTGATGGCGACGTGGGTTTCGGGCTTGAGGGGCCCGGACGGCGGGATGTCCGGATTGTCGCGAGTGATATCGTCGAAGCGGACGTTATTGGCAGCAGCAATCTGGGGGAGCGTTTCGGCATCTTTCTCATCTTTGGGCGTGACATGCTCGCTCTCATCGATGATGTGCTCAATCACTTTCTGGTAGACCAGGGCGTCGGCCGTGGGGGACATGACACAACTGCGGATGTCGACCAGCTCGTGGTTTTCGACGAGCGGGCGCTCGTCGTTGTTGGTAATGCGTTTGAGGTTCTGGACGTGATTGAGGCGCTCGTTGAGGTAATCTTTTTCGAGGATGTAGCCTTCGTGGGTGCCGTGCACGGGAACGAGCGTCCAGAGGTTATCAACGAAGCGGGGAGCGAATGAAATATACGGGACGTCTTTCAGATAGCGGGTAAGCGTGATGGCGTAATCGACTTTATCCTTGGGTTCTTTTTCGATAACCGTTTTATCGTCGGTGAGGTACTGAGGCAGTGTGGCGACGACCTTGTAGCTGACGCCTTCGGGGAAATCGAGTGTCTTGCGAACCGGCGCCGCGGCATCGACGACCGGAGCAGGCGTAGTCACCCCGTTCTTCATCTCGAAAATCTGGATGCGCGCGCCTGGAGGTGAGCTTGTGATGAAGACGGATTTTCCGCAGCCTTGAAGGGCGCTAAAGGCGAGCGCAACCACCGCCCAAAGGCAGATGCGTGCGTGGGAATCGCGGGCAACTTGCAGGAGACTAACAGAGCGCGTCCACATTAAACGGTCCTTTCCAATTGGATCGAATCAACTACCGATGACCGCCGGGAATCATTTCGCATTTGGCAGAGCGTCGCTGGTCAGGTACTGGGCTTTGGCAAAGTCGATATGCCGCGGCGGCGTCACGATTGATTCGCTGAACGCCAGGCGGAAACCTACATCCGTGAAGCCATTCTTCGCCATATCCGACGTGACAGGCCATGGCTTGTCAAACCCGAGTTCGGGCGGCGACAAGGCCGAGCCTCCAATGACATAAACATGCGTTTGCGGATCCTGGGTGAAGGCCGCGACTTTATCGGCATCATCCGGGGTGACGTCCGCGTCATAACGGCTTGCCGAATCGGCGTCCAGCACGTATTCGCTAACGTTTCCGATGAGATCGTGAAATGAGTCGTTGAAATTGTAGTTAACGTCGCGAAACAACACGCTATTACTGATGACCAGCGCTTTGAGACGTCCATTGGATGTGTGCATCTGGGGAAGAACATTGCTGACGGTGCACCCCCCCACCGCTTTGAGCTGTTGGGCGGGCGAGGGGTGGCTGGCGTCGGTGGCCGTGTCATTCCAGCTGATGGCGTCGGCGTGGATTTTGATTGCGGGGGATGGGGATGCCGTCCCGAGAAAAATGCCGTCATCGAGCCAGCGGCGGGCACCTTGCCGGGCGGCCTCAAGGCACTCGCCGGCCCACTCGTCATCGCGCAGCTTCCAGGCCTGCATCACCCAGCCGTTGTCGGTTGGATCGGCCAGGGCTTGCTGCGTTGAATATGTAACCGCGGCTTTCCATTCGTCCTCAGAGGGCAACCGGCAGCCGATGAGACGGGCCATGAACAGGGCGGCTTCGGGCGTCACGCATTGCATGGGATGGTTGCGGTTCGGCACCAAATGCTGGTGGCTCTTAAAGACGAAATCTTCGCACCAGTTATCCACCCTTGGAACGATTGCCTGGTTCGGCTGATCGATCTGCCATCCGTGCGGCCCAACCCACGTCTGAGGCTGCTGCGCATTAGGAGGCAGCAATTTCAGCACTTCGTTGGCATACCTACGAAACGGGCCTTGAGCAATGACGTCGCCAAATAAACCAATGGGCACCTCGGTCGTGCTCATATAGAAGGGCGGGACCTTCCCGTCCTTATCGTTTACGCGAATGAAGGTGATATTGATCTTGCCACCCAGCCCTGTGAAGCGAACCGTATTGTTCAACAACCGTTTACCCAGCGGAACGCTCGCATTTTCAGGTGTTATTTTGGCCGCAACGCGCGGGACATCATCGTATCGGGCCAAAAAGCTGTTGACCGCAGGGGAGGTCCGCAACGGTTTTGCCGCTTCCCGGAACCCACTTTCACTGGCCTGCTGGTTTTTATCGGTTTTGTATTTGTACAGGAGGAGATCGAACTGGAACCAGGCCGGTATGGCATTGGGCGGAACGGGAAGGCGAGTCAGATTACCGGCCGCCCAGGCCACTGTCGCCTCAACGGCTTCTGGGCTGGCATGGCCAAGCAGGCGGAGGTGATTATCCCATCTCGAGCGTCGCTCAACTTCCAATTCAGTTTTTAGATCCGCACGCACCGGCAATAGATCTTTGCCGATGCGATCCTCAATGCCCATCTCGCCGACCAGGTCCTGGATCGTCGCCGGCCAGTTGTCTTTTAGTTTGCCCAATTGCCGCCAGGCGGCTAAAGCAACGACTGGCTCGGATTGAGTAGTGACGGTTACAAGTCGAGCCGTGGAGTTTACGGAGGAAAGGTCGTCCACCGGTTTCAGACGGGCTCCAGCGTTCTCGATGAAGGGCGACAAGAAACTCATCGCGGGGTTCAGGGATTGCCGGCCATCGGCCAGCCACTGGCGGACCGGTTTGCCGTATCCAGCCGGTGTTTCGTCGGGAAGGTAGGCGCTGTCCAGCGCATTATTTACGTAGACAATAGCATCGCGCCCGCGGGCGATTTGTTCACACCATAATTTGTAGTTGACCGAGCGCTGTTCGCAAAACTGTTTGGTCGCCTCGGGGTTGACGGGGTCGAATTTCGGCACATCCATTACTAACGTGTTGAGGTATTTCTGCCGCTCAGTTGCGATCACTTGCTCAAGTTCGGCGCGCCATCCCCCCAGCCGTGGAGACGGAACAGTTGGATTGAATGACAAAACAGTATCCAATTGCCGCAAGGGCTCAACCATTGGCAGGAATGTCTTGGGAAGTTCCAGAACACGCTTAGAGATTTCCGCAAGTGAACTGGGATTGTTGTCAAGCTCGATCAGCGAGCGATTGCGCTGCTCGATCCAGGCGCTTTCAATTTTCTCATGCCAGATTTTCTCGACTTGCGGCGTGGACCACGCGGTATCGGCTGGCAGGATCGTTATGATCTTTCGCTGTAATTCGACAAAAGCACGTGCCTCAGCGCGGTCGGGACGGGGGTTCACGACGTTTGTCGCACCGGCGTCGGCGATCACCGATTTTGTTGTCGTTTGGACAGGAGTAGTCGTCGGATGTGCGATTTCGTTGCCAACTAGCGCGGACTTCGAGCGCAATTTGACATCGATCTCCCAATTGGCGCGTCCGATATATTCCTCGATTCCGTCCTTCCAAGTGTCCTCCAATCTAACGGTTTTTTCGGCGGAATCGTGAAATTGCTTCGCGCGGGCGACCAAATCAGGATCGCCCGTATCCCTCATGTCCTTAATCTTCCCTTTAAGCACATCCCAATCCAAATCAGGGCCAGGTTTATGATCTTCAAGGTAAGAGCTCAAAACGCATAAACGAAAGAGTTCTTCGATCTTGGCAGGCGGTTTCGAGGCGCCGATTTGTTTCATTATTCGTTTAACGGGCTGAGTCCATTCCAGCTCTTTATAACGATTTGCATCACTGGTCAGTTGAGCTATGCATTTCTCGCGGATTCGATTGAGATGGTCTTGAACCTTCGCCACATAGTCCAGGGCTTGCCGCTTCTTAAGCAAAGCCGTGAAATTCGGTAAGCTCGAATGCGGGTGTTCGAAACACCATTTCAAATTCTCCGCTTCATTAGCGCTGAATACCGATTCGGGCAACATCGTCCGATACGCCTTCAGGCGTTCGTCCCCAGGCTTGAGTGAATCGGACCAGGTAGTGCGTACGACGGAGAGTTCGTGATCTGCCAAAGTTTCGAATAAATGCACCACCAAGCCGAAAGTAATCAAACCGATAAAGAGCGATAGGGCGGCGATCAGAATCGTTCGCTGAAGATTCTCCTGCGGTTTAAGCCTGGCGAGGCGGATGCGCGTTTGATCGAGACTCGGGCGAACAGCTGGATCTGGGCTGAGAAGCTCAATGCAAAACTCCCCCCATTGGCGGCCCTGTCGCCCGAGCCTGGACCATTCCTCGGAATCAACATCAATCCAGGCGGAAGGCCGAAATTCCCGCTGTGTGACGAGTTGATACAGGAGCGCGCCGAGCGATTGAATGTCGTCGGCTTCGGTGGGCAGGACTGTGGCGCTGCCGGCAGGATCGGTGAGCTTGATTCGCAGCCGGCCTAATTTGGAGCGCTCATCCAACAGGATGTTGGATGGTTTGAGGTTGCCATGGGCGCGGTGGCAGGCGTCGCGCAAATCACAGAGGCCGCTGACGACTCCGCAGGCGATCTGGTGAAGGGTGGAGGCTGAAACTTTCGTGCGGGCGGTCAGCAATGACCGGACGGAGCGGCGAAAGAAATCGGTGACGTAGTACACGCCCTCGGCGCACTCCCCCACATCATGGATAGCCGCCCAATTGCTGCCGAAGGTGGCGGCGGAGCGTTGAACCTCCGCCCCTTCGAGGAAGGCGCGATGCAGGGGATCTTTTGAGGGCTGAGGAGGCGCTTCGGCCGCTAAGCTTGAGTCATCGAATCCGTCCGAAAAATCCTCGTGAACGACCGTATTTTCGATTTTGATGGCGAAGCGTTTGCGTGGATCGGCATCGGATTTGGCTCTGACGACCCTGCCGAACGGACCGCGCGACAGTTCGTCGACGACTTTGTATTGCCCGAAGCCTTCCATAAACCATGAACCGTGGACAAACCAGACGGGGACCAGAGAGCGTTCATTCGACCACTAATGAGCAGAAATGTTAAGCCCGATAAACAATACCACCTGTTTCACCGCAAAACAGCGGGCCGTTTTTGCCTGAGGTAGATTGTATCGGTGGCCAGGATTCCGCCAAGTTAATTGTCGTCGCCGTCAAATCGAGTGAAACAGCTTCGCACGCTAAAGCTCTAACCCGGATTATTCACCGCAGAGACGCCGAGGACGCAGAGAATTCAGAACGCGCAAGAGCTTATATGCTCAATCGCCAAGTAGTTTGTCGCGCGTGCTGCGCAGCTCACACATGTCATTCCTCCCTGTTTTCTCTGCGATCTCTGCGACTCCGCGGTGAATCATGAATTTTTTGGGCTAAGAACTCACGATCCGGTCATGCTGACGGAGTGCACCATTAATTAATCAGATGATGGTGCTTCCCCATCCAATACGGGAGGAGCCAGAAGGTGGGATCTTCTTCTTCGCGGCCATCACCGTCATCGAGTTGATAGGGATTTTGGTTCCACTTGTGTAGCGGGCGTTCGGACCAGGGGAGGGGGCTCTGGAGTTGCTTGCGGTTGAAGCGATCATTGGCGGGATCGAACTTGAGATCGGCCCGGCGGGCGTTGGCGGTGGGCCAGTGGATCAGGTCGAGGGGGATGTCATAGAGCGCA
Organism: Tepidisphaeraceae bacterium; assembly: GCA_036794395.1. Taxonomy (GTDB): domain Bacteria; phylum Planctomycetota; class Phycisphaerae; order Tepidisphaerales; family Tepidisphaeraceae; genus DASXMX01. Next base: position 6,642 of record DAIRGS010000291.1, read on the forward strand.
TTGATAGCCAGTTCGGCATCACAGGGCTCGGCGGCGCAGGCGCCGTAGATGAAGTTCCAGAGCGGGCAGGATTCGGGGCGGAGCGCGGTCCAGGTGCGGCGGAGGCTCGCGATGTAGATTGATTTGAGGGCGGGATCGGTCTCGAGCATGAGTAGTGGGTAGTAGGACAGCATCGCGAGCTCATCGTCGGAATGATTGGCGTAGCCGTTGAAGCTCAGGCGCTGGCGGACGGTGTTGAGGGCATAGTGGTGGTTTTCGATGAGATCGCGATAGGCAGTTTTGTAGCGCTCGTCGCCCAGGAGATGGATGGCGACTTTGAGATGGGAGAGGATTTCGAGCGAGTTGAGGCCGCGATCGCCCACACGCCCGGAATCGTTAAGGCGGCTGGGGGACCAATACCCCCAAGTCGTCGGCTTGCCGGTGATGTCGACGAGGTTGTAATCGTGATCGAGGATGTGATCGATGATGCGTTTGGCAGTTGCGCGGATCTGTTGTTTCTCGGCGTCGTTGGCGACGAGTTCGCTATACAGGTAGAAGGCGAGAAAGTGGCCGACGATTTCATCCGACGATGTATCGCCTTTCCATGCCCAGCCTTTTTCGACAGGTGATGGATGCCACTGGCCAGTGGACCGGCGGGCGTGGGCGGGGTCGTCGATATTGCTGATGGAGCGTGCGGGGAAGCCGGGGATACCGGTGATGGATTCGAGGCGTAGAAGGGCCAGCATCGATTTGCGGGCTTGTTCGCGGGCCTGGGGGCTATGGGTGGAGGCATAGCGAAAGCACTCGGCGGCGACGTACATGGATGTCCAGAGGCCATCGTTATCGCTGATCTCCTGCTCGGCATGCTCGAAGTCGCCAGGCGAATTTGTATGGATGGCAGTAACGAAACCAAGGCGACGCGGACGGGCTTCAGTGAGATGTTGGTAGAAATCAGCCTTATCCTGGAGGGTCATGGGCCGCTGAAAGATGTGTGACAGGCCGGCCCGGGTTGCGATCCAGACTTGGTCTTGGCCGGCGGCGATTGCATTGATGTGATCATCGGGGAGCCAGCGCAGGCCGGCGAAGTAGCTGAATTGGCCGTTGCGCCACTGAATAGCGCCCGTGTCGGAACCGAACCAGGTAGTATCGCCGGCAGTAGACGCACAGGTGAGGGATTCGATGGGGAGGCCGTCTTTGGCGGTGTAGCTGAGCCATCCGTGAGCGCCATCAGTAAGCGTCATGCCGCGGGGCGTGAGCAGAATGGCATGTTGCGCACCGAGGGGCGCGAGTCGGGATATATCGGAATCGGGCAGGCGGCCTTGCGACGGTTTAATGGCTTCCCATTTTTTGTTGGGGAGAATCTTAAAGAGGCCCTTTTCGGTGACGGCCAGGATGTTCCCTGAGCTCAGTTGGCAGAGAGTGCGGACTTTGCCTGCAGCGGAATCGAGGTCGAAGGCTTTCTTCCATTTGGGGGACCGGGACCAGATGCCGGTGGCGGGGCCGGTGTTGACGATTGCCCAGATATTTGGGCCTGGGACGGCGATGAGCGCATCGGCGTGCGGCGGGCTGTCGGGCTCCTTTTCTGGATGACCCTCCTTGACTAGCCATACCCCATCGGCAGTTGCGGCCAGAACGTGGGGAATTGGCGCCGCGGAAAGGGACGCGGCGGGATAGATGATGGCGGAAACCTGGGTCAGCTCTTTAATCAACTCCCATTTATTTGCGTCGTTGTGGATCAGGCGGCCCGCCGCGATGAGCCGTGGCGCGGCGTTGGGGCCGAGTGCGATAGCCGAGATTGACTCGGGAGGGACGTTGAGTTCCTTGGTAAAAAACTCCCGGACGAGCTGTGGTCGGCGGACATCCACAAGCTCAGGCGCGGCCTGGGCGTAAGCGCGGGAATGCGTGAACATTGTGCACGCGACCAGAATCGCTGGAACAATTCTGGCGGCGCATTGTGCGAAGTTCGTGGGCTTGGTCATGGAATTCATTTCGCTTTCAGGGGTCTGGCGGAAAAGCATCCGGCGATCTTCCAGAGACTCAACTAAATGACCCGCACACGATTCCGCGCCATTTTGTGGCATGGGCTTCCAGCCCATGATCGAGGGGGATGACCTCCAGCGACGGGTTCGATTTGGGAAAACCAAGTTTCGATGCAAAGGCAATCCTCCGAAGTTGCGGGAAGAAAATGCTCCCTCAAGGAAAGTTGGTTTTCCCACATCT
>DAIRGS010000292.1:0-8807 GCA_036794395.1 Tepidisphaeraceae bacterium
CCCTTAAAACGGCCCCCGCCCCCACAACCCGCCCCACCCCGGTGGCGGCGGCCCGGTGAGTTGCTCGCGTTCGACCGTCGCTTCAATTCAACAATCTGAATCTATGGGAGCCAACAATGTCGCTCGATCCAAATAGTTCCATGCCGGGGAATTCACCGAACCTTCAAAACATCGCCGCCAAGCTCGATGCGCTCGATGCCTCAGTGGCGTCGGTGGTGAAAAGTTCGCGTATCCGCAATTTCTTCACTCTGGTGATCGCGGTCGTCAGCGTGCTGATGATCGGTTACTGGCTGGCGTATGCCCACACGCGGTTCACATCTGAAGTGAATCCCGAGCTGGCCGCGGATCTCGGCCAAAAATACCTCGAGGAATACATCCCAAGTGCGGCAGCGCAGCTCGAAGTATCGATGAAGGAGAATGCTCCATCGGTGGTCGCCGAGGGCGAGAAGCGCCTGCGGGCACTGCCGGTTCGGCTCGATGAGCAGTTTCGCGCCGATGCAAAGCAAGCCATCGAAACTCGTATGCCCGATGTGCAGGAACGACTGTATCAATCCCTGAAAGCTGGCCTGACCGACGCCACCGCGCAAGTGAAGAAATCCCCCGGCGAAGATGACGCCGCTCGATTCCGCAACCTCGCCGATTCCCTGGCCGTGCTCTATCGCACCGAAGCGTTGAAGTTCACCGACGACACCTACGCCCAATACACCAAAGGCGCCAACGACGTAACCAGCGGGCTGAACATGCTGGCCGAGGGTAAAAACCTCACGCCGCAGCAGATGACTCAGCGTAATCTGGTCCGCGACTTCCTGATTCTCGCCCGCAGCACGGCCGGTCCCGAGCCGCGGGTCATGCCTGCCGCGAATCAGTAACCGCTCGCGCAGTTTGTGATGCATCCCCCACGCGCGCCCTCCGGCCCCCTCTCCCACCGGGAGAGGGCTGGGGTGAGGGCGAGCGCCAGGCGCCTTCCCATTCGCGCCACGGGCGCTCATCACCTCGCTCACAACCGACTCGCGACGGTTGCGTGTGTGTTTGGTTCCACGCCGGTTCTGAATCTTGACATCCCCCCCTCAACCCATAGCATCGGCGACCCTGATTTCATGCACCCAAGGAGTCGCAAAAATGGCTAAGAAAACCGTCGCGGATATTGATGTGAAGGGCAAGCGCGTTCTGATGCGGGTGGACTTTAACGTCCCATTGGAGGGCAGCAGTATCACCGATGACCGCCGCATCACCCAGGCCCTGCCGACTATCAAAAGCGTGCTCGATCGCGGCGGACGATTGGTCCTCATGTCGCACCTGGGCCGGCCCAAAGGCGGGTCCGAGCCGAAGTATTCCCTGAAGCCGGCAGCAGATCGCTTAAAAGAATTGCTGCACAAAGATGTGAAGTTCACCAGCGACTCCATCGGGCCCGATGTGGAAAAAGCCGTGGCCGACCTGAAGGACGGCGACGTCCTGCTCCTGGAGAACCTCCGCTTCCATAAGGAAGAAGAAAAGAACGATCCGAACTTTGCAAAGCAGTTGGCCAAGCTCGGTGATATCTACGTCAATGACGCCTTCGGAACCGCCCATCGCGAACACGCCAGCACGTTCGGTGCGGCCCAGGCCCTGGCAGGCAAGCCGCGGGTGATCGGCGCACTGATTCAAAAGGAGCTGAAGTTCCTGGGCGAAGCCGTCAGCAATCCCAAGCGCCCATTCGTGGCGATTCTGGGCGGCGCGAAAGTTTCGGACAAGATCAATGTCATCGAACAGTTACTCGGCAAAGCCGACGTGCTGCTGATCGGCGGCGCGATGGCGTACACGTTCTTCCTCGCCCAGGGCAAGGAAGTCGGCAAGAGCCTGGTCGAGCGCGACAAAGTAGACCTGGCCAAACAGTTGCTCGCCAAGGCCGGCGGAAAGATCAAGCTGCCGGTCGATACCGTCGTAGCATCGGAAATGACCGACACCGCCCAGACCCAAATCGTCGAAGGCAATATTCCCGCCGATCTCGAAGGCTTCGATATCGGTCCCAAAACCCGCGAGCTCTACAAGGCCGAGATCGCCAAAGCAAAGACCATTATCTGGAATGGCCCCATGGGCGTTTTCGAGAAGAAGCCCTTCGCCGAAGGCACACAACAGATCGCCCAGGCCGTCGCGGATGCAACCGCCAGGAACGGCGCCATCACCATCATCGGCGGCGGCGACAGCGCCGCCGCGGTCGAGCAAATGCACCTGGCCGACAAAGTCAGCCACGTGTCCACCGGCGGCGGAGCGTCGCTGAAATTCCTCGAAAACGGGCACTTTTCGACGTTGGATATCTTGGATTAAAAGAATCCTGTGCCATGCCCCTTAGGAATTTCATCAAGGCATATCCGGAATCCATCTCGGACATGCTCGTTGCGGCGGATGATCGGTATCAGGAAGCCGAAGAGCTTCTGCTGCAGCACAAGTTCGATGGCTGTGTGTACCTGTTGGGGTATTCGGCTGAAATGTGGCTAAAGGTTGCTTGTTTACGGCTGCGTTCTCTTGGCCCAAATGTACAGGTGAAGGCCGCGCTGGGTCCTCTTAAATCCTGGATGCGCCAAACGGCGCCGCAGGTTCCCCAGGCGGATTTCCACGATCTGGCATTCCTCGCGGCGGCCGTCGCCCAACTCCGTATTCACCAGGGGCGGCCGCTTCCTCTCCCCGTTGCGACAGAGCTACAATCCCGGGTGGTGAATGGTCTTTATCCGGAATGGCTCGTCGACATGCGCTATCGTCGATCTGGACTCGCGGCGGTCGATGCGTGGGCGGCGCTGGTCAATACGTGGTGGCTTAAGCAGAACTGGATGTCTCTGATATAGGTTGGATCAATGCCGGTACGAAAATTCACACCGACTCGCACGTTGGAGCAGAATCAATTGGTTGATCGACTGGCGGCGGAGTGGCAATCCGTCGGTTCCACGGCGAGTGAGCCGGTCATTATCGAGGAGCCGGATTCAAAGGGTGATGTCATTCATGTTTATGTTGTCTGGACTGATTGGGCCCAGCTCGATCGGGAAAAACGCGGCGACGTCATCATGGAGGCCGCCGAGCGCGTGAAGCCGATGAATGAAGTGCTGAAAATCACCATCGCATTCGGGCTGACGCCGGACGAAGCGGATCGCTTCAATCTTAAGTGGCGATAGGTTCCGTTTTCAGTTTCCAGCCGTCGGACTATGAACCGTTAGGATGGACTTACCTTGACAAGCGATCCGTTTAGCGCCACCGGCCCCCAGATCCTGGCGTCGATTCTCTCCGCGAATTTCGCGAAGCTCGGATCAGAGATCGATGACGTTTTGCAAGGCGGCGCCGACTTCCTGCATCTGGATGTAATGGACGGCCACTTCGTTCCGAACATCAGTTTCGGCCCGGCGATCGTCAAGGGCGCACGCAGTGCAACTAAGGCGTTTTTTGACGCTCATCTGATGATTTCCGAGCCGGTTCGATATGCCCCGGCGCTGGTGAAAGCCGGCGCTGACAGCGTGACTTTTCACGTCGAGGTGGTCAGCGACCCCGCTGCCACGGCCCGGGAGATTCACAAACTGGGTTGCAAGGTTGGCATCACGCTAAACCCAGCTACGCCGGTCGAATCCATCTATCCCGCTCTTGAATTTGTCGACGTCGTGCTCGTGATGAGCGTGGTGCCGGGCTTCTCCGGCCAGAAGTTCATGCCGGAGGTTTTGCCCAAGGCACGCGAAGTGAAGAAGCGCCTTGCGGCACATCAGCGGCTCGAAATGGACGGGGGCCTCCACGCTCAGACCATCGGAGCGGCGCGCGATGCCGGCGTGGATTGGTTCGTCGTCGCCAGCGCCATCTTCGATCAACCCGATCGAGCAGCGGCCATCGCCGAGCTCCGAGCGCGCTTGTAATCCCTCAAATGATTCCTGACCCATCTACATCTCATCCGGATGCTCAATCCCCAGCAAATCTAGGCCGATTTCGAGGGTTCTTGCCGTTAACCCGCATAGGAGCAACCGGCTCGATCGCGTCGGCTCTTCGCTCTTGAGCACCGGACATTCGGTATAGAAGCTGCTGAACTTTGTCGCCAGGTCGTAAAGATATGTCGTCAGATGGTGCGGCTTCAGTTCCGTGGCCGCGACGCCCACGATCTCACCCAGCCGCGCAATATGCTTGGCCAGCGCGAGTTCTTGCGGCGCTTCCAGGGAAAGTCTCGCTCCGCCGCCCGCGCTGCCGCCACCCTTGCGGAAGATGGATTTGATTCGCGCGTGCTGGATCTGGAGGTAAGGCGCCGTGTTGCCATCCATGGCAAGCATGCGATCCCATGAAAATACGTAGTCGCTGACGCGGTCCTTGGACAGGTCGGCGTATTTCACCGCGCCAATGCCGACGGCACGGGCGATTGCCTTGCGTGTTGATTCGGGTAGCTCCGCGTTCTTTTCCGAGACAACCGCAAACGCAAGTTTCTCCGCCTCAACAAGCAACTCCGTCAGCTTCACCGTATCGCCGCTGCGGGTCTTGAACGGCTTGCCATCCTCACCAAGCATCGTGCCAAACGGCGCATACTCCAATTCCGCCTTTTCTGCCCAACCGGCTTGCCGCGCCGTCCAAAAAACCTGCGCAAAATGCTGCGACTGCCGCGAATCATGCGTATAAATCACGCGATTGGCATGCAGGTCTTTCACGCGAAACCGGATGGCCGCGAGGTCCGTCGTGCCGTAAAGAAAGCTTCCATCCGATTTTTGGATCAGAAGCGGCGCTTCGAAGGCCGGCACCATCACCACCACCGCGCCCTCGGATCGCACCGCGATTCCTTTGGCCAGAAGTTCTTCGACAACTGTTAAAAGGCGGTCGTTATAGAATGATTCGCCGCGAACCATCTGTTCGGATTGAATAGATGGATTAGCAAGTTGCACGCCGAGCCTGTCATAAGTCCGGTCGCAGGCCTCCATTGTAATTCTGCCGGCTTTCGTCCAGGCCAGCGCTTCCAGCTTGTTTTCCTTGTCGTCCGGATTCTGGATGAATGTGGTCACCAGTCGAGGGAGTTCATCGAGCTTTCGATTTCCATGCTTCTTGTGCCATATCCATTCCTTTGCGGCGGCCGGATGGTCGGTCAGCGCGCTTATGAATTGATACGTTCTTTCCAATTCGGCGAGACTAAGTTTGTCCTTCTCCAGGTATCGCGCGAACGCCTCATCGGCTTCCTCGTCTAGCTTTATCCACGATCGATGCAATTCCGCAATCCGATGTACCAGGGCATCGCCCGATGAATCGTTGCACGCCGATGCGGTGCGAAATTCGTCGGCCAACTTCAGCAGTTCCTCCTCCTGCCCAAAATGCTCCGCCATCGCCGCGTACCACATCGCCAGCACAACCCGCCCAAATTGCGTCCCCCAGTCACCCACATGATTCTGTCGGATGACGTTATGTCCCCCAAACGCAAGCATCCGACTGATCGCATCGCCGATAATGGTGCTGCGCAAATGCCCTACATGCATCTGCTTGGCAATGTTGGGCCCGGAATAATCGACGACCACGGTTTGCGGCTGGGCGGACGGGTCGATTCCCAGTCGCGGATCAGTCGCAACGCTCGCCAGTCGTTGCGCAAGCCATGCGGGCGCAAGCCTTACGTTAATGAAACCCGGCCCGGCAATGCTGATGTCCTGAGCCATTTCACCGAGATTGAGCCTGGATTTGATTTGCTCCGCCACAGCGCGGGGATTCGCCTTCTGGCCGGTCTTTTCGGTCACGCGTTTAGCCAGGCCCATCGCCACGTTGGATTGGTAATCGCCAAACGTCTGATTCTGGGACACACCGATCAGCGGGTCGGCATCAATATCGAACGCGGCTGTAATCGCCGCGCGAAAGGCTGCGTCAAGTTCGGAAACAATCGTTTGCACCGTGAGCTGGCTCCTATAACGTTATCCCTCGACCGTGCGGCCGGGGGGGCCGGGGCGAGGGGGGATGCTATACCGCCAAAACGTTGATCGCTAGAACGTGTCTTAAGATCGAGTGTTGATTGTGCAAGCCGCCAGTGGTGCCGGGCCGATCTATGGATGTTGGCGAATGCCGTGAACTTCGAATCGGCGTTGCCGTCTATATAAATGAGAAGAGAAACAAAACTGGGGCAACTTTGAGTACCGCTCGGCCGGATAGGGGCTATAATCCGCTCGGTTCGCTAAAAGCGGCAATGCAGGTGCGGGAGCCCCGGCAGATGCAGTTTTTCCTACCCCCGACGCAAGGATGAATCTTATGAGACGTGCGTTGCGACGTGTGGCAATGGCGGTCGTGGTTGGCGGGCTGGGTTCGTGGGTTCTGGTGCCCGCGCCGGCGGCACAGGGCCTCGAGCCGCTGCCGCAACAGCAAATCGCGACAGTACAACAACTTCAAAGCCAGGCTCGTGCTGAAGCCCTGGCGGGTCACTTTGACCAAACCGACCAGATCCTCGGCAAAGCGGCTTCTCTCTCGCACGACCCGAACGTCGTGCGCCTCGCAAGCTATTCGAGCACATTTAAAGCTCAGCTCGAAGCCTTTGCCGCCGCGCGATATAAGCAATATGACGATCTCGTCGCTCAGGCCAAGCTGCTGATCAAGAATCAGAAGCCCGATTACGCGATGGATATCGCATCCCGCGCCTATTCGCTCTGCGATACGAAAGAGACCCCCATCGGCGGTCCTCACATCACCAAAGACGATTTCCGCAAGGAGGCGTGGGTGGATGCGCTGGTGACCGAGACCATCCGCCGGGCTCAGCAATATGATGACTCGGAACAGTGGCTCAAGTCAATGCGGCTGTACTCGGACCTGAGCATTATCGAACCCGCCGTTCCCGGTTGGAAGGACAAGCTCAAGTTCGCAACCCGCCACGTCCGGCTGCTCGCAATGTACACCCCCGACGCCCTTAAGACGTTCCAGGAATCTGAATCTGGCGAGCGCGAGGCCGTCGAGCAGATTCTCAAGCCCACCACGCAGCCGACGACCCAGGCCGCCAAGACCGATCCAAATGACAAAGCCGTCAACGACAGCTTCAAGGTCGATTGGCACGAGACCCTTCGGGGCGTAAAGCCCGACATGCTCTGGCAGGCCCTGGTCGATGCCGACGCCAACTATTACCGCGGCATCACCTACAAAGACATGGCCGTCGGCGGCTTCAACGCCCTCAGGGCCGTGGTTTCAACCAAGGGACTCGAAAAGTCGTTCCCTGGCTTGGCTGATGCCGACCGCAAGGCAGAGTTTCTCCGCGCCGTCGATAAGTTTTCCGAAGCCAACAAAACCGCCGTCCCGACCACCGAACAAGCGACGCTTCGTTTGACGCTTGCAAACATCCGCCGGGCCAATTCCGATACGATTCGCCTGCCGGATGCAGTCCTGACCAGCGAGTTTGCCGACGGCGCCTTTGAAAAGCTCGATCCGTTTACCAGCATGATCTGGCCTAGCGACCTTGAAGAATTCAACAAGGCCACCCAGGGCAAGTTCAGCGGCGTTGGCGTCCAGATTCAGACCGACGACGATGGCAGCCTTCGCGTCGTGACTCCGTTGGAAGACACCCCGGCATATAAAGCCGGGATCAAAGCCGGCGATGTGATCACGCATATCGATGGCAAAAGCGCACGGCATATTTCCGTGATGCAGGCCGTCCGCACGATTACCGGGCCGGCCGATAGCGCTGTGAAGCTGACCGTTCGAAGCCCCGATGGCAAGTCGAAGGACTACGCCCTGAAGCGCGAGACCATTCACGTGGCCAGCGTAAAGGGCTACTCCCACAAACCCGGCGGCGGCTGGGATTACATGGTCGATCCGCAGAACAAGATCGGCTATATCCGCATCACCAACTTCACCGCCGACACCGCTGCCGAACTCAACTCGGCCATCGACACCATGAAGCTCCAGAAGGTTCGCGGCCTGGTCATGGATCTGCGTTACAACCCCGGCGGCCTTCTCACCGCCGCCACCGACGTGGCCGATAAGTTCCTCGATCGCGGAGTGATCGTCAGCACCCGGCCCGATCGCGACACGGGCAATCAGCCCACTGCCGCGATGGCCAAGCCCGATCCGGATGACTGCGACCTCCCTCTGGTTGTTCTGGTGAATCAGTACTCAGCCAGCGCCAGCGAAATTGTGTCTGGCGCGCTCAAGGAGAACAATCAGGGCGATCACCCCCGCGCCATCATTGTGGGCGAACGCACGTTCGGTAAGGGCAGCGTGCAGATGCTGTTCCCACTGGACGAGCACAGGGCTTATCTCAAGCTTACCACCAGCCACTACTATCTCCCCCTTGGCCGGTGCATCCATCGCGAGGAAAACAGCAAGGAATGGGGAGTCGAGCCCAACGTGACCGTAGCGCTCACCCCGCACCAGATGCAAGCCGCGATTGACGCCCGCGAAGAACTCGACGTCCTCCGCGACGCGGCCCCTGCTGGTGGCGAGCAGTCCAAGCTCAACCAGAAAGCCGCTGACGCCGGTGCCGCCGACGCCAAGCCCGGCGAAACGCCCGGCAAGAAAGGCCTTCTCGCCAGCGACCCGCAAATGTCCGCCGCTCTTCTCCTGCTCCGCCTCCAACTCGAAATCCCCGCAGTAGCACAGTCGTAAGCGACATTCATGGACCTTTTTCGGGCGGCGTGCGATTCAACGTCGTGCGCCGCTTTTTTTTGCTAAGGCAAAGCACAGAGGCCACAGAGAACACAGAGGGCACAGAGGAAATGCAGAGAAATTAGCTCAGAAAATTCATGGCTCACCACGGCACGGAGGACACTGAGGGGGAATTCGAATGACGAAATTCGAATGACGAATGACTAAATGACAAAACGAAGGGTGCGGTAGTCGGGCATTTGTTTCGTCATTCGTATTTCAGT
>DAIRGS010000293.1:0-8795 GCA_036794395.1 Tepidisphaeraceae bacterium
GAGGAGGGGGAGGGGGTGGTTGTAGTTGGTGCCGTAGATGCCGAAGTCGGCGAGGGAGACCTGGCCGTCGTAGTTGGCGTCGCCGGAGGTGAAGGAGACGGGGGTGTTGCCGAAGTTGTCGGAGAGGATGTTGAAGTCATCGAGGTTGACCAGGCGGTCGCGGTTGAAGTCGGCGTTTTTGAAATAGAAGGTGGTGGTGAAGTCGTGGCCGGGGATGGAGTCGGAGCCGACCAGAGAGAGGGAGTTGGTGGTGTCGGAGATTTGGGAGCCGTGGAGGACGGCGGCGTAGTTGCCGTTGGCGAGTCGGGCGGAGGCGTTGAGGTCGTAGACGATGGTGTGGAGCGCGGAGGAATACGTTCCGCTGGCGGCGAGGGTGGTTCCGGTGTTCAAGTCGATGACGGAGACGGCGGAGTTCCAACTGGTGGCGGTGACGTCCTGATCGAAGGTGAAGGCGAGCTGGTTGGGCAGGGCCTGGTCGTAATAGTAATTGGCGTTGGTGACGGTGGGCGGGGTGGGGCCGGTCTTGCGATGATGAAGCTTTGGTTTTTTGGCGTGATAGAGGTTGAGTTTGTGATGGCGGGGATGATGTTTTTTGGCTCTGCCGGTGCTGGAGTCGGGGAGCGTGCCGGGCTGGGGGGCGATGGGCGCGAGGCCGAGTGCTTGAAGGTCGGCGGTGAAGGCGGCCTGGAACTCGGGATTGTTGTACTCGGTGATGGCGACGGCGTGGCGCACCGCGGCCGAAAGGTGGGAGAGGTCGTAGACGAGGTCGGAGGGGTCGGCGGTGAGCAGGCAGCGGCGTTCGAGGAATTCGACGACGCTGTGAGCGGCGATACGAATCAGACGGGGGCGGTGAAGCGGCGCAACATCCTTGCGTGCAAAAGCGGATGGTTCCCGGTCCATGAGATGTCCCCTGACTGAATTATTCGAACCTTAATTTTGGGAGTTGAAACGTTCCCCAACCCCCGACTTACTGGGGCCGTTTATACCGGCTGGGGGAGATGAGTCAAGGGAAAAATAGCGACGACGCGAGTATTAAACATGAGTCCGGAGAACAACTGAGAGGTAAATCGACGTGACAACCACCGTACTGAGCGCGCGAGCGTGACTAAGAACTAACGCGCCTTGGCCACGCCAACGGTTGGATGTGCCACATTCTGCCGGCAGACGCGTTTGCTGAATGCCAGTGCCGTGTTCATCGGACGCAGCAGCGTCAATCGTTTGCCGCCAAACTCGGCCACGTAGATGTTCCCGTTCTTTTGATCTTCTATCAGGTCCACCGGGTTCACGAATTGGGTAAAGCCGTCGATTCCCGTGAGTGATTCCGTGATCGATCCATCAGAAGCGGCGCTCAAAGTGATGATGTCATCGCCGCCACTGAAGCGAACGAACAGGATTTTCCCGCGCAGCGCCCCGCCGAATGCGTTGCCGTGATATTCGATCACGCCGCAGGGCGACAGATTCTTTCCGAAGTTGAAAACGTAGCCGCGGTAATTCCGGTCTGGCCGGGTTCCCGCCGGGTAGTCAACTATTTCCGAGGGATCGGTTCCCCCGGTCAGGTTGCCCCCATCGAGCACAAACTCGCCGCGTTTGTAATTGGGATGACCGTAGTATCCGCCTTTAACAACGCGATCGAGCAGATCGTTTTCGGTGACTTTTACATCCTTGAGCGCGGGGACTGCCGGCCCGGTGTAAGGCCCGTTCACCTCTTCATCGGGGCGATGAATTTTGGTGAAGTTGTCCAATGTAGCCGGCGTGTTGCCACCCGAAGAAGACCCGTTGATCCCGCAATACATCGAGCCATTGGAGTGGAAGAGGATATCGAAGCTGTTGCGAATGCCCGTGGCGTATAAAGTCACAGGCGCGCCAGGCGCATAAGGGTCGTACTTTCCGTCGTCCTCGGTTTTCACATCCAGCGGCGGATGATCGATTGCCTTAACATCTACCCGCAGAATGGCCGCCGTCAGCAGTCGTTCCTGTCGAAATCCCCAGGCGCTATCAGGCGCGCCCATGGCGGTGCTGGACGCCTGGCAGAAATACAATGCTCCATCAGGGCCAAACTCGATCTGGTTATTCAGATGGTCTTTTAAGCTTCGCGGCAAGTGGATCAGGTAGTCGACGCACTCGGAGAGACTCGGGCCGCTTAGCCGCGAAAGCTTGCCGCTCCAGTCGGCCGCGCCGCGAATCAGGCCCGCGCCGTCGTTGGCGCCGTTGAGTGGGGGCAATTGCCCGTGATTCACCCACAGTATGAGATTGTCGGCCGTTGATGCCGGATCAAACTTGATTCCGGTGATCAAACGCGGCGCGCTACTTGCGCTCTGAACTGTCTTGATGGTCATGGCATCGCCCAGCGTGCCATCGAGATTGATGGCATAACGCAGAATGCGGCCATCGAGCGTGCTGGCATAGAGCCGGTGATCGGGCCCCACCTCCACGCAGGTGAACATATTGCCCCAGGTCAGTTCGAGCGGCACCTTGTCGAAGCCAATCGGCATCGACACAAAACTCGCCGCGGGCGCCGTGATGAATGAGGCGGAGAAGGGTAGAAACGAAGTCCCGCCGGCATCCTTGGCGTCGGGCGTCACTTCAAAGGTGTACCGCGTGTTGAGTTCCAGTGGCTCGACCGGCTTAAGCACGATCGCGTCCCCCGCTCCCGACGTATTCACCACCGCATCCACCGGACGATGATCATTTGCACGATAAAGCTGAACGCTCTTGCTGGTGAGTGATCGCCCATCAATGGCGCGGGCGTGGTTCGGCAGGTGTACGTCGGCCGCCACAAATGCATCGGGCAGGACGTTGATCTCTTGATTGGCCGGGCGGGTAACCCGAACCGCCGGGTGGGGAGGGGGGGCATAGCCCGGCTTAAATACTCGAATGAGCTGAGTCTTGTACCCATGCCCCTTAGCAAAGATCGCCAGAGCGACCGTCGCAATTAGAATGACGGTGAGCGCCGGCGCCCATCGTGCGCGGCGACCGGTCTTCGGGTCTTTCGCTAATCGAAGCATCATGGGTTCGTCAGCCAGCGGGCGACTCGATTCAGACCGTCCTCCAAGGATATTCGCTCCTCTTTCCAATGTGATGGGATTCTAGCCCGAACATCGCTGGTCTCCCTAGAGAGTTTATTTTTCTATATTGTGCTGAATCGGCTGATTCTGCGACAAAACATCACTGACATTCAGCCGGACTTGCAATGCCGGACCGGCAGTGCATAATCGCGGGTTAACTTAATAGCTGAAGGAGACTTAGATGACCCAGATCGAGACGATTGTTGCCACCCTCAAGCGGGATGTTGACTTCATTAACGCGACCTTGAGCGACTTCACGGATGCCGAGATGCTCATGAGGCCGGTCCCGGGTGCAAATCATGCAACTTGGCAAATTGGGCATTTGGTAGTGGCGGAATCGAGATTGGTTAATGCGGCTCAGGCCGGTGCGGTACCCCCGCCTCCCGCGAACTACCTGGAAAAATTCAACAAGGAAACGTCCAAGGAGGACAATGCCGCCTTTTTCCCAAACAAGGCGGAGCTGCTCGAAGCTCTGACCAAGGGGCGCGAGGCGACCGTCGCATGGGCGCAAGGATTAAAGCAATCGGATTTGGACAAAGTCATCCCTCCGCCGACCGATCGGTTCGCCGCCTCGGTGGGGCAACTGCTTCATATGCTCCCGCTCCATGCATGCATGCACGTGGGCCAATTTCAGGTGATGCGACGTAAACTGGGAAAACCCGTTTTGATGTAAATAGCTCAGTCAGAAATTATTCACCGCAGAGACGCGGAGGTCGCAGAGGAGACTCACGGAAATGCTGGGGGTGCATGCAAACGTCATCTACTCTGCGCTCTCCGCGTCTATGCGGTGGGGGACTATGCACTTTACAAACCAGACCCCAGCCTGTAGAATTCGGCCATCACAGACAGGGATTGGTTATGCGTCAAACAACTGATGGTCCGAACAAGGCGCAACGGGGTCAAGCGGTTCCCCATTTCACTGAGGATAAGGCCCGCGAATACTTTGAAAAGCTTCGCTGGCCGAATGGTCCCTCGTGCGTCCATTGCGGTTCGGTTGGCGTCTACAAGCTTCAAGGCAACGCCACGCGGCCCGGATTGCTCAAGTGCCAAGATTGCAAAGGCCAGTTCACGGTGACCGTTGATACAGTGATGGAAGATACCCACCTTCCGCTTTCCCTGTGGGCCAAGGCGTTCCACATGATGGCATTCAGCAAGAAGGGCATCAGCGCCCTTCAAATGAAACGGCAGCTTGGCATCGGCTCATATCGCACCGCTTGGCATCTCTGCCGCCGAATCCGCTACGCGATGGAACAGGACATCAAACCGGGGATGCTCAAGGGCCAAGTGCAGGTCGATGAAACCTGGGTCGGTGGAAAAATTCAGGTCGGACGCGGAGAGAATCGCGCGAGTCACCTTGAGAACAAAACGGCCGTTGTGGCACTTGTCGAAACTGATGGCAAGGTCCGCTCTAAGCCAATCGAGCACGTTGACGGCAAAACGCTCCGCGCCGCACTTGATGAAGTCTGTCATCCATCAGCCCAAATCGTGACCGATGACCACACCGCCTACCCGCTGGCGACCGCCAACTTTGAGGGCGGCCATCAGACCGTCAATCACAGCAAAGAGGAATACGCCCGCAAGCAAAAGAACACGAAGGGCGAGATTGAAACCATCACGACGAACACCGCAGAATCGTACTTTTCACTGCTCAAGCGTGGGGTTTACGGCTCGTTTCATTTCGTCTCAAAGAAGCATTTGCACAGGTATTGCTCGGAATTCGATTTCAGGTGGAACGGGATTGAATTGATGGACACCGAGCGGCGAGATGCGGCCGTGCGCGGTGGCGAAGGCAAGCGGTTGTTCTACAAAATGCCCGTCGGCATGGCCTGAAAGAGCAAGGGCAAGCGAGGCAAATCCTGACTGCTCAAATCCGATACTGTTCCGGCATCGGGCCGCCCGCGTAGGCGACGGAACGTCTGAGATATTTACATATATTCCCATACTTCCCGCCGTCCATTCCGTCGTGCGGATGGTCTAAGTCCTCGTATTCACCGAGTTTGCTTTTCCACGTTTCGGGCGAGGCGATCAAAGCGACGTGCTTGAAAAGTCCACCCTTCTGGAACACGGCGATTTTCTCGTAACCGTCCTCTGGATCGGGGCCGTCGCATTCTTCAAAGTGGACGACCTTGAGCGCTTCAATGTAGGAACTTGCCCAAAAGTCTCGCTTCACCTCGTCCGGCCAATAGTGGTCGTCGGCGGCTTCTGGATGCCACCACTTGTAATCGCCAACGACAAGTCCGACGCAGTTGTAGTCATATGTTGACCGGCTGGTGAAATTGCACCTGTGCTCGCGAAGATTGGGGAGATTCTCGCGTAGCCAACTTCCCCTTGCGGTTTCGTTTGCGATATGCATTCCTTGCCCCATCTCAACCAAACGTCCCTCATCGCGCGGACGTTTCCGCGCATATCGGGGGTAACGAGCGTAAGCCCGGTGATCCATTTCAGCGCGGTAAACCAATGTCCGCTCTGCGCCTCAACCTCGCGCAGCAGCAGCGGCACCACCGGCCAACGCATCGCAACGATCTGCCCGTAGGCGTCATTTACAAGGTTATCTGTTGACGAGCCGGTCTCACGCAATCGACGCCATTCGGCAACCAGCGCATTGAATTTTTCTTCGACCGTTTGGAATGACACGGAAGAACCGTTGATGATGGCGATTTGTTTTGAGGCGAATTGCGCGAAGGGATGTGCTTCCATACCGGCGGCGCTATCGCGCATTCGGACCTCGGGAGGACTTTTGTTGGCGTCGATAGAATAGTTAAGTGGCATCGTCAGCCTCCGCAAGCGAGTTGAATTTCTCGACTAATTCAGAGGCGAATTTCTTCCCGTGTCGCCAGTCGCCATCGCAATGTTGCAGTTCTCCGCCAATTGTATAGTAACCAGGCCGCTGGGGAAGGGTGCGATGGACGCTGTGGGTAACCGCCAATCGATTCGTGCCTAGAACCGACTCCCCTATTTCAATAGTCGTCTTCCTGCGACCGCTTTCACTAACAAGGGTTGCGGTGGCATTCGAAACGTCCCCGAAATCAGGGACCATGTTCGTACCCATGATTCCCCTGGCGATTAGGGGACCAGTTCTCTTGTGTTTAGTTTCCGGGTGAAGAATGCAGTTTCCGCCAATCGCAGTTATCGAAACCTCGTATAACTTGACGTCGAACACATGTTTTGCCACGTCTACGATGCGCGTCCAGTTGTCTTCCTTTCGTGTCGTGATTTGCCAATGGTTGCGACCGCACACTACAGAGAAAACGCCCGCATCGAACATGGACAAATCTGGCGTCACCATGGTTGAGGCCAACGCCCCCTGCGACTCTTTTTCAGACAGCGAACCAATCAGTTGATACCAGATCGGGTTGTGTTGCCGGGGATCATGGATTCCCGCCATCACGATGGCGTAAAGCTCGGGCGGCGGGGGCGGAGGCGCATTCGCGACGATAACCGCCTGAGGGTGTATGGGTTCGTCGGCCACAACGGTTCTCCGCAACTTGGCGACAGTGGGTGAAACACTGGTATAATCGACACAATGCCACGAAGGAAAGAAATTCCGAACACTTCAACGCCCGCTTCACCTCCGGTTAAGACCGATGATATCGTTCGTAAGGCCCTTAACGTCAGAAAGCCTGCCGGGGGCTGGCCGTGGAACAACAAGCAAAAGAAGCCGAAACCCGACGCCAAGAAGCCGCCAGCTTAGGGAAAGCGAGTGGGGCCGCAAGTCTTAATCCACCTCTTGGCCAGCAAGCTGGGGAAGAAGAAGGCATGAGCAAGCGCCGCCAGAACTTGGCCGGAAAGATCGGTGCGTTCATTCGCCAGTATGCGCGGAAGAAGTCTCCTAACGACCCCAACGACCGCCGGTATGACCGCAAAGTCGAAAAGACGGTTCGGCACATGAAGCCGGAAGAACTTGACCGGCTCATGCGCGATGAGACATCGGATTAATCACGTTGCCAACGTCCCGGCAACGCTAGGGATAGACATTGGTTTGTTAAGTGCATAGCCCCCCCTGCGGTGAATCCCGAATTCCTTGTCAGAAGGCGTGTTAACGCCCCCGGCCTCCACCGCCTCCCATGTGTCCCCCGCCACCGCCTCCGTGGGCTGAGCCCATACCGCCATGCGCTCCGCCGAAGCTGCGCGCCCCGCCGAATCCGCCAAATCCACCGCGCCCGCCAAATCCGCGCGGCCGAAGTCCGGGGTTGATATGTGGGCTTACAAATGAGCGATGATCCCAGTCATGATCGAAATGGTCGTGCCAGTGATGCCCCCCGGCGATGATTACGCCGGGCCCCCACCACCCGAAGCCTCCGTAACCGAGGTAGCCATAATCAGGATAGACGTATGGATACGGCTCCACATACGGTGCATACGCGTAACCTGGGCCGGCATCGCGGACGGATTCATATTGCGGCACTGGCGTCGCCTCTGAACCATATGGCCGCTCATTGATGACTGTCGGCAAGCCGGCGGTTGATGGGCTGGGTTCTCCAGGCACCAGGGATTTTGGAAGTGCGCGAACAACCTGCATCGCCAACGCATCCTCTAATGGGAACAGGTCGTCGGCCGGGGCGGTGGCCTTCAGGTTGGTGATGCTCTTCCCGCTGACGGCATCAAGGACCTGACCCGTCACGCGAAGCTGAGCGCCGGAATTCTGGGCGCTTCCAAACACCACGTAAGCCGCCCCGGCGTCGCGAGCCGCACGCAAGGCCGCGTCGGCATCGGTTGCGGGAGAGCTTGCCGGTGCCGTCACGCGTGCCCGGGTCATCTGCGTCAGATCGACCAGCATGTCCTGCTGGATCGCCCGGCCGACCCACTTGTAATTGCCCTCAGGAGATTCAATCGGCAGCAGAAGCACTTTGTCACCTTGCGATACCGCGGATGGCAAACCCGGCTGCGTCGACTGGGCCATCGTCATGGGGCCGATTGAAAACACGGCCAACGCCGCTGCGAAATGAACAAGGGTGCGAATCATCATATTTCTCCTTCGTTGGAGCCGATCGCTCAATCCCTGTGCCAAATCATAGGGGGCCACGGGACCGAAGTTCTCCAGGGCAAGCTGGAATTTCCTCACTGCCTCTCAACCCGTTATGCAGGCTACGATTCGATGACAGGAGAACTCATGACACGCGCGGTGATCTTAGGATTGGGACTGTTGGGGTTGGTGTTCGCATCCGCCGGCTGTAATCAGCCTTATGTGCCCGGCTACTCGTATTACCCCCAGCCCGCGACCGTCGAAGTGCTGCGTCGGGATGGCAACCGCCAAACGCCCCTGGTCGTCCTCGCATCTGTTCTGGGCGTACACAACGCGGACGAGAAAACTGGAATCCCATATTCAGTCGTCGTGCGGATGAGATTCGAGAACGTCGCACAATCCAATGTCACGTTCGACCCGAAATCCCTTGAACTGGTCACCGGAACCCTCCGCGGATTCCCCGCCCCCGTCGTCCGCCCAGGACAGCCGATGAACCTGGCGCCCGGCGATCGACGCGAATTGACCGCCTATTTCCCCTTCGCCGCCGGAGCCAGCGCACCGCAGTTGAACATGCGCAACCTGCGATTGAGGTGGGAGGTTCGAATCGATTCCACGGCGGTCATTCAAACCGCACTCTTCGAGCGCGTCGGACGGGATGACGGGGAAGATGCTGACGTGGGCTATTGAACAGGATCAATCATCACAGTGATATGGAGGAAATGCCGAGAGGAACGCGGAAGAGATTTAACGTCGAGTAGAGAAGAGGC
>DAIRGS010000050.1:0-32090 GCA_036794395.1 Tepidisphaeraceae bacterium
GCTGAGAGAACAGCTCACGCGGCACCCGATCCGCTACCGCATAAGTCCCCAACACCCGCGGCAACTCTTCCCGCAAATCCAACACGATCACCCCATCCACCACATCAAACCCGCCCGCCGACCCCATCAGTTCCGCCACCGCCTGCTCAACCGTCATCCCATCCATCGCAATCGCTCGATCGATTTTCACATCCGCCGCAAACCCCGCATACTTCAAAGATCTCCATCGCGGCTCAATCCGCACCCCCGCCGCCCTCTCAATCGCCCCAATCGCCTCCCGCCCCGTCATCCCGCGCACGTTCACCCCAGCCAACTTCTTCTCCAACCCCGCCGACACACACAATCGATCAAATGGATCCACCCCCGACGACCGCCACCACACCCAGAAGATTGGCGTTCCGATGGCGATTAACATCAGCACAAGAACAATTGGTTTTGCGTGCCGCATTAATTCCACGCGCTCCCAACTTCCCCCATGAACGCAGACTCACATCCAATCAACCGCATCGCGTAGCGATTCCCTTGACGGTTAGCCGCCTGGCTTGCCGGGCGCGTCGAGAAAGCCCGACACACAACCCTCTCATCGCTCCGGACGCGCGGTCAGTGCCGACTCCAACGCCCCCGGCTTCTTCGGCACCGTCCTCAGCGCAGCCAACGCCGTACTAATCTTCGCATGCTCCTCGGGCGATGCAGTGATCAACAATCGCCCGGCACATTCAGAAACTTCATAAAGGTTTTGATTCCTTGCAGCATAATTTGCCAGCCATTTGACGAATACATTGATCGCGGGCCGGTAGTTCTGCGCCATCGCACGCTGTTCGGGGCTCTGAAGCGAGTTGAGTATCGGCGCAACGTCGTAATTAACGTAATCCTCCATCAGATCCCGCACGTCATACGCTCGCGTTTCCAGGTCTACCGGCTGATCAGCTCCACCTTCTCCAATAACGATCATGCCATTTTGCTCCCAGTACGCGTATCCAGGCACATTCACTCCAGTGAAGACCACATTTAGAGCATTCCCAACCGACACATCCTTCAAGTCGACTGTGACTGGACGAGCCGCATCGGATTCGAATTCCGTCCAATTGATGGCGAGGCTCGCGTTAGCCATCTCCGCAAGGCGCGCGACTGCCTTCGCTAAAGGCACGTGATCAAAGTGCACCTCTGCGATTCGAGAATTCAATAAAAGATGGGCTACCATTGGACGCGCACCGCCACCTTTGATTTCCGGCGACAATGAATTCGCGGCGCGAACACGGATTGCGACGGTCGCGCACAATGCGCCGAGCAATCCCCACACAATCGGCACCAGCAGCCTATGCACCATTGAGCACCCTAAACCTTCAAAAACTAATCGCGCCACGTGTGAAACGACGGAAGCGTTCCTTCAGGCCAGGGTCTGTTTATCGCACCCAGTTCCCGGCACAATCGATCGGATCTCACATGCCAATCGTGGGGAGCGATCGCAATCATCGTTCCTCCAACGAAAAATGAGGGCGTATCCCCACGATGCCCATGGATCTGCTGCTCGTCGAACAGCAGTTGCAAATCGGCGGCGTCATTTTGAACCGCGGTCAACCCACCAAGATCGGCCTGCAGCCCAAATGTTTTGACGAATCCCTCGGTGTGGTAGACGCGCACAAGACTCGGCATTTCATCGTCCGCCCCGATAAAAATCGAGCCATCCTCGCAAGATCCAAAAGTCAAAGGAAGTACAAATTGATTGCTGGCCTGTTGGCAGAGAATGTTCAATGCATCGGCAACACTGACTCTTCGAAGTCGAACCCATACCGGCGTCTTCCAGCCCATCCGAGTGCCTACAATTCCGAATCTCCCTGTGCCAGTGCGGGTTGTAATCAATGAACTCCCGACAATTCTCGTCCCAGTTTTCCGGCTCACTTCATCAAGCGCCTGATCAAGCGGAATCCCCTCCGCCACGAACTCCGGCATGAACCGATCCAAACCCGCCGCCTGCTCCACCTCCCCCATCGCCTCCGGCTCGCGCCCCGTCCGCCATACCATCCAACCGACCATCACCACCACAATCAGCATCAGAATCACCGACCCAATTTTAGCCCCCCGCACGCCACCACTTTCTCGGAGCTCCTCCCGCTTCCGCCCCGCCCCACACTCCGGGCACCCCCCCGGACTCCCCCTCAAATCATACCCACACGCCCGGCACGCCCCCCGCCGCCCGCGCCTCCATTGCACCAGCCCGCGCCGAACCCACAGCCCCGGCAACACCCCCAGCACCCCAATCAAAAACCAGTACGGCACCATCACCGCCCCGAACCGGCAAGTCATCGAACTCGTGATCTTCAAAGTCCCGCGCGAAAACCCAAACCCCAGCCCGTGCCATTTCAACAATGTCTTGTCAGTCAGCCATTCGTGAATCTGCCCGAACTCCTCGGCCGGGATGCGCATCGCATCGGCCGTCCACCGCATCTCCGCCCCGAACGGCACATCGCTGAAAAACAAAATCACCCCGCCCCGATCCGACCCCACCGCCTGCAACCGCCCCGCCCAATCCCGCACCCCAAACACGCCGCTCACCTTCGAGCTCTCCAGCCAAAGCCCGATCACAAGAATCAGTAGCGCAAAAGACAGAATTGAAAACACCGGCGCACGATCCAGCCGCCGGATACCCTCTCTTGCGATGGAGAATAAACGTGCGCTCTTTCGCGCCATCGGTCCCTCTCACTTTGCCGGCTGAGTCGCGCTCTGCAAATAAATGGACATCCCGTCCTTGTCCCCCCCGGCACGAATCGTTCGCAGCATCGCCGCGATCTTCTCGTGGTTCACCGGCGTCTGGCTCACGATCAACAGCCCGCCGAATTCCCGAATCACCCCGACCGAGCCGCCGTTGTCCCTCCAACTGTCGGTGTCGACATTGTCCTCGATCAGGCGCGTGATGTTGTCAACCGCGTCTTCAACGGTCAGGGCCACCGCAACTGACTGCCGCTTCGGCATGGCGGGATTGGCGGCCTCGACCCGCGATCGATCATACTCCACGGCTGCATCGATCAAATCTCGAATGTTGTAGACGCTCACCGACACCGCCCCAGGCGTCTGATCCAAGGCCATCATATAAATAACCCCATCATTCTCCCGGATCGTAACCCGATCCGTCGCGTTGCAGATCGCAAGCAACGCGCGCAACGCACCGCCAACCGTCGTGCTCCAAAGGTGCAGCCGCAACGTGTCGTGCAGGCTGACCGCCTTGCCCTCCAGGTCCTCCCATCGAATCGCCATGTTGACGTGCGTCAACTGAACAAGCCCCTCGACGGCCTGCCGAAACGTCGCGTCCTTCACTTCGAACTCCGGCACCGCCCGTCCGAGCTGCTCATGCGCCGACACGACCGGCTGAGTCTGCGCTACCTCGCCGCCCAACACGTGTCTCCCTGTAGGAAGGAGCAGGTAGATCACAGGAATGACCGCGAAAAAAATCGTGTGGCTATTTTTCATGGGCGCTAGAACTCAATGTACTTCTGACCCGCAACCCGTTACCCCGTAAACTCTCCCCAACCTGCTCCAGCAGCCGTTCGATCGCGGCATGATTCTCCGGACTCGTCTTGATCAGTATCCGCCCCTTGAACGGATAGATAACGCCAGGCACCCCCCCGTTGTCGCTCCAATTGTCCGAGTCGATTGCATGTTCAATAAACAGAACCAACGAATCCTCCATTTCCGATCTCACCACTTCAGGCATAGAGACAGGCGGCTTCAGCGCCGGAGGAATGTAAAGGACGTTTTTCGGTTTTGGTGGCGGCTGACGCCATGCAATCGCCGGAAAGCGTGATCGTGCGGCGATGACATATTTAGCCGCCTGCTCCGAGACATCGCGCACATCGTAAATCCTCACAACCGCCCCATGCTTTTGAAGCTTCTCGATCGAGGAGAAGAACAGCACATTCCGCTCCTCATCGAAATCAAAAGCCTCCGCGCCCGAGGATTTCACAATCGCCGAAGCCATTTGGCTCATTGTCGGGTCGACCAGATGAAGATGCACCGGCGAAGTGGACTTGATCCCCCGATCTTCCAGCGCCTTCGAATCCACCACCACGCTCGCCCCGGTCGCTGAGCTGACCCATTTAAAGACGTCACCCAATGCAGTCGAGCCGAACGACACCTCTCCCTGATAAGCAACCTTCAATTCGCGTGAATAATGATCGCCCGCCGGCGAAGCCTTGAACGAAGATCGCAGCAATCGCAATGTGAAGCGCACCATCTGATGCCCATGTTCACTCTCGACCATGATGATCCGACCGCTTGCGTACAGCCAGTTATCTGAATCCACACCGGCCAGTGCGCAGATCACACCCGCGAATTGGTTCCCCTTTAGGTCCGATGGAGGTACATAACCGAATTGACGCGTTCCATCCGGGTTCTCGAGCGGTTCCGGCTCCGGCACAAGCCGCAGCAAATCGTCAATCGGATAAACCTCAAATCGCCCCGACCGCTCTCCATCGCGCTCAATGACCACCCGCCCTGCTTTCGTGTAAACCGAACGACTGTCCGGAAACACCGTAAGCAACGATTCGAGCGCAGACCCAAGCGAAATATTTCGAAACTCCGCCGACACCGTGTTGTCGACCGGCCCCGACGGCACTTCAATCGGCACCCCCGTCGCCGCGCTCAACGCCGCCACCGCATCCTTCAACGGTGCCTGGTCCACCCGCACCAATCCGATTTGCCTTTCCGGTACCGGCTCAGCCACTCTCGCATCCGCCGTTCCCTCCACCCGCCGGCCGCGCACGAGCACCGCGCTCACCCCCGCTACCCACAGCACAATCGCAACCCAGGCAATCAAACGCCCGCTCCCAAATCCGACCGAGGGCGAGATTGGCGACAGACGCCCCAACTTCTCCGCCCCACATTCCGGGCACCGCCCGGGGCTCTGCCGTAAGTCATATCCGCACTCCCTGCATTCCCCTCGCCTCCCGCGCCGCCATCGGACACACCCGCGCCAAATCATCCGCACCGGCAACACGCTCAGCACCCCGATCAGCATCCAGTACGGCACAGTCAACGCCCCAAACCGGCACTTCAGGGAACCCGCCACCTTCAAACCCCCCCGCGCAAACCAGAACCCAATCGCATGCCATCGCAAGTACAGCTTCCCATACAACCAGCCGTGAAGCTCCAAGAACTCCGGCATCGGCACCCGCACCACATCCGCCGTCCACCGATAATCCCGCCCAAATGGAAGATCGCTTAGAAAAACAACCACCCCGCCCCGATCCGACCCCACCGCCTGCAACCGTCCCGCCCAATCCCGCACCCCAAACACGCCGCTCACCTTCGAACTCTCCACCCAAAGCCCGATCACAAATATCAGCAACACGAATGAAAGAACCGAAAACACCGGCGCGCGGCCGAGCGTTCGGACGACTCCAAAGCCGAAACTGTGCAACTTTGAATCAGCTCGAGCCATCGAACTTCACCCCGGTTCCGTCTCGCCACCCAACCCATGTCCAATAACTCTATCACCCCCATCCGTCCGCCCCCAACCACAATCACTTTAAAAGCAATCTTACGATAAATGTCGGGTTTTCCCCACTGAGAATCTGACATTTTCTGACATTTCCAGGAGATTGAAGCCTCGAACCACCGCCGCGACGCGCTGTTGCGCTCCCTTGCCCGGCTTGAACAATGCCGCCTGCGGGATACACTGCTCGATTCACTGACGAGCGTCAGATGAGTCGTCCCGCGCCTCGCGTGAAGAGGCGGGAAGAGACTGTCACCCTGCGTGGCGGACAATTCACGGAATAAATATGGTAGAGAGGTTGTTGCATGATTAAGGTGAAATCGAGAGGAAACGAAACTGCCGAGCAAATGCTCCGGCGGTTCAAGAAGGCCTGTGAAAAAGAGGGCCTCACCAAGGACATCAAGCGCGTGGCGTATTACGAAAAGCCCAGCGAAAAGCGCCGCCGCCGCATCCGCAGCAAGCCCAAAGTCAAGCTGGGACGATAACCAACCTATGACCGTTTTAGACGACGAAGCGTTACGCATCGAGCATCTATCCAAGGTCTACAAGGACTTCTGGGGCCGCGATAAAGTTCGCGCCCTGGACGACCTGAACCTGACCATTCACCGCGGAGAGGTTTTTGGCTTGCTCGGGCCCAACGGCTCGGGAAAAAGCACAACGATCAAGCTGCTGCTCGGCCTGATCTTCCCCACCGCCGGCAGCGCGACGATCCTCGGCCAGCCCGCGGGCAGCACCGCCATTAATGAAAAGATCGGGTTCCTGCCCGAGGAATCGTACCTGTATCGATTCCTCAACGGTGAGGAGACGCTCAAGTTCTACGGCCGGCTGTTCAAGATCCCCCGCAAGGAGCTGAACCGCCGCGTGCCCGAGCTGCTCGATATTGTGGGCCTCGATCAGAAGGCGCGTAAGCGCAAGTTGCGCGAATACTCCAAGGGCATGGCCCGGCGAATTGGGTTAGCGCAGGCGCTGATCAACAACCCCGAACTCATCTTGCTCGATGAGCCGACCACGGGTCTGGATCCGATCGGCACACGGGAGATGAAGGACCTGATCCTGTCGCTCAAGGCACAGGGCAAGACCGTGCTGCTGTGCAGCCACCTGCTTTACGATGTGCAGGATGTCTGCGACCGCATCACGATTTTGTTCAAGGGCAAGATGCAGACACTGGGTCATGTTCGAGACCTGCTTCAGGTGCGGGACATCACGCAATTCCAGGTTCAGGGTTTGAGCGAGACCCAGATCCAGGAGATGCGGCAGTTCCTGGCGAAGATGGGAATTGATAATCCCACGGTTACGCACCCGACGACTTCCCTGGAAGACTTATTCATGCGTGTGGTGAATGAGAACAGCCCGGGCGGCAACGGCCGGATTCAGGCCGGGGCATAATTTTTTCTGGGGTGGGAGCGCGGGGGAATTCGAGGCAAGCGCCGTGAGTTTTAGATTGGGTGTCGTGGAGACCGCATGATGACCTTGCCCGCAAGTATGCTTGCCGCGTGGAACCCCGTATACGTAGTGTGGCTTGTGTCGGCCGCGATCGTGGTCGGCGGGCTGCTCGTGTTCGGGCTGGACGATGTCCGCCGGACATCGATCACCCGAGTGTGGGCGATTTCAAGCGTCTGCTTTGCCGAGTCGGTTCGTCGCAAGGTGCTGTGGGTTATCCCGCTGGCGATTTTGGGCGTAATAGCCGTTTCCCTTTTGCAGCATTCGCTGGACCCGCAGGAAGCGCTTCGCCAGACAATTAAGTTTTGTTTGTTTGCATCATGTCTGATCATCACGCTGACGGCGTTGATTTTGGCCGCGACGAATCTTCCGCGCGAAATCGAAAACCGCGTCATCTTCACGATCGTCACCAAGCCGACCACGCGTCTGGAGATTATCCTTGGAAAGATCATTGGCTTTGCGCGGGTGTCGGGGCTGATCATGGTCATCATGGGCGTGTTCACCTTCGCATACCTTGCGATCGAGAACCGAATACTGACCAACCAGATTGCCGAGCGGCTTAAATCCGAGACGGATGAGCCGACTCGCCGGACGCTTCAGGCGTATCAGGAAGCCGGGCTGCTGAGCACCAAGAGCCTTGGGAATGCGGTTGATTACCAGATTTTTGAGCATGCACCGAGCGGCAAAGCGGGCGATCCGCAGTGGCTCACCGGGGCATTTGGTTACAGCTTCATTGTTGAATTCAATCTCACCGATCAGGACAAGGCATTGATCGAGGCCGCGGCTTCTGATCCGGCCCGGCAGCAGGTGCTGGCGATCAGCACGATGAAGCTCAAACGCACGTCGCCCAATGCCGAAGAGCAGAAGTGGATCGCGAGCCGGAAGCTTCCGGTGGAATCGACGGGCCTTGGGCCGGCGCTACCGGGCACTGACTTGACACCGATCCCGATCCCTCAGCTTACGGTGCGGGTGTTGGATGAGAACCTTGCGGTGATAGTGCCTGACACGCTGATCAACGGCGGGAAGTTGGTGACGGCGAAGCCCGGCATCGATCTGAACTCGACCGATCCTTACATCATTCCGTGCGTTCTTCCGCCGGAAGCTTTGCGCAAAATCATTCAGAGCGGCCGGTTTTTCGTCCAGGTGGTTCCCGAAACCAACGCTGTTCAATATGAGATCACACCGACTCCGGTGGTATTGGACATAATCGACGGGAACGGCGGCGAGCATGTGATCAAGGCCGCGGGCGGGCCGCGGTTCATCTCGATGGCAAATCGCTACGGGATGAAGATCGTCGGGAATTCCAAGGGCGAAGGGTCGGTGGCGGTCTTCCGCTTTGAGAATGTTGCGGTCCCATCTAATTTGGATGCGCCCGTGGTGTTCAAGTTCCGTGGCGGGGTCGAGCGGAGCGGAGATTTCGACGCGACAAAGCCGTGGTCGGAATTAGCGCTCACGGTAATCAATCGTGACACGGGCGAACGCTCCGATCCGGTGGCGTTCCATCCTGAAACCAACCATGACCTGCCGGTGCAGGTTCCGGGCAAGTATGTCAAAGGCGGGAACTTTGACGCGCAGGTGCGCGGGATGGATGACGGCCAGCTGATCGGCATGAGCAAAACCGGGGTGCAGCTTATCTCCGGCGCACACAGTTTCGCGTTCAACCTGCTGTCGAGCCTGATTATTTTGTGGCTGATGTCGGTGCTGGTGGTTGTGATCGCGATTTTCTGTTCGACGTTTTTGTCGTGGCCGATAGCGATCGTGTTGACGCTGATGATTTTGTTTGCGCACTGGGGCGTTGGGCAGCTGGGCGACACCCTGACGCCGGGCGTTGGGCGTAACGTGGCCAGTGATTTGGGCATGCAGGATCCGACGCAGCTTACGCTGTTCAGTTCATCGGTGGACGCCTTAGCGAAGATACTGACGACGGTCGCGGCGTTCCTGCCGGACTTGGCGAAGTTTCCGGTGATGGAAGATATCACGCGCGGGGTTGCGATTCCGCCGGGACAGATCTTTGAGTCGATGGGGGTATTGATCTGCTACGGGTTGCCGCTGGTGGTGATCAGCTACATCATTCTGAAGAACAAAGAGGTGGCGCCGTGACGCAGCTAGAGGAACCCCCTCGTTCGACGGACCAGGCCCCGCGCCGGCGGGACGTGCGCGCCGGGCGTTTGCCGGTCGTGGCGATGCTTATCATCAGCCTGGTCGCTTCAGGGTTGACGCGGAACTGGGCGTCAAACTGGAAGGATGAGCATTCGGGAAATCAATCCAAGACCGCCGAGCGCGGCGTGCTGAGCGGGATGAACAGCTACGCGCTGGCGTTGATGCTGGGCGGGTTGCGCGGGCCGCTGGTGATGGTGTTGTGGTCGAAGGTTGAATCGCAAAAGATCGATCGCGATCTTGAAGACATGGACACGATGATCGAATGGATCCGGCTGCTTCAGCCGGAGTTCGACACGGTTCATATCTTTCAGATCTGGAACAAGGCGTACAACATCAGCGTGATGATGGCGAGCACCGCCGCCAAGTATCAGACCATTCTGGACGCAGTGGATTACGGCCGGCACGTGGATCAGGACCGGCCTGGCGATCTGAACATCAACGATTCGCTGGCGCGCGTTTTTGCCGAGAAACTTGGGGGCAAGAACGTTGCCGAGCATTTGTTCTATCGGAAGCAGTTCCGGCAGGACACGATGACGGAAAGCAGTGGGCAAGCGGCATATCCGGAAGAACAGGGCAAGTATCGGCGGATGGGCTTTAAATTTGTGGATTCCAAGAAGATGGGGCCCATTCTCGACGATCAAAACAATCTGCTTCCGCAGTTTACGACGCCGCTTTTTGACCGGCCATCGGATCTCGCCGGCAATCAGTGGAATGATGGATCGGAGCTGCAGTACCTGAAGAAGTACGAGCCATTTCCGTATGGCGTTCCGCCGACGGCAATGGGCTACAACTACGCCAAGCGGGCCGAGGTTGCGATGACGGTGGGCGGGCAGCGTCCGCTGCAAATCAGCGACACGGTGGTGGATTCGCGTCCGGGCCTGATGCTTAAGCAGTGGGCGGAAGAGGAAGCCGAGCGCGCGGTCAACAGTGAATCCAGGGCCCTGGGCGCGCCCCGAGAAGCGGATGGGCACGTTCTTGAATTGTCGACGGCACCGGCGACTCCCGATGCGAAAATACCGGACCCGCACGCACTGCAATCCGCGATTTACAGCTACCAGCTGACGGCCCGTATCTGTGCTGATGCACTGAACGAATACGAGCGGCACCTGGCCAACCCGCAATACGTGAATCCGTATCAGACTTACACGTCGCACCTGGAAGAATTGCGATCGATGCAAATCCTGGCGACGGCCGATGCCGCGTACGCTCGGGCAATGGCCGGGCCCTCGGCGGATCGCGCTGCCCTGCTGCGCGCCGCGGCCACCAATTACCGCGAGGTTCGCGCTCAATATGAGCGAATGCTGCTAAGGTACGCCACGGAGGAAGCGGTGGCCGGGCCGCTTTATCGGAATAACAAAACGATCGACCTGGATCGGATGAACCCCGAGGACCTGCACCTGCTGTTCATTCAAATGCTGGCGAAGGTGGCACAACTCCCCAAAATACAGCGTGAATACGATGAGCCGCGGGATGATTACGGTTCTCATATCAATCGAGCGGACGCCCGGCTGCGATTGCTGGCGGCTTATGATGCGCCGTCGATTCTTCAGATTCACTGACTTAGTCGCGATTTAGCTAGTCGTGGGATTGGGCCATCAGATGGCATCGCAATCTCAGATGACGTTTGTGATAAATAGATGGGGATGCACTTATCACCGGCATTGAATTGTGAATTCGGAGGGGGATTCCAATTCCGACCCTGTCGTTAATGCCGGTCGGTCATGGTGCAATGCCCGCCCCACCAATCTCCCCTTCTGCCCCCACGTTTTGCATATTTACCATTTTGGGCACTCAGTCTTGACCCGCATTCCCTGTTCGCCCTCTCTCCTTCTTTCGGGCATAAGTAGCAGTGTCCCCCTTTCCCCTGTAAGGTCGTGCGTGATGAACGCCACGGTGGAGAACCGTTCCTCGAGCCGCGGGGTTGGAACGAGGTCGATCCGGTAGGCGACGTCGACGATCTCTTCAATTGGAATCGGAATCGTATCCGGCACATGGTTGTCGGCCAGACATTTTCGAGTCGCGTCAATGATTTCGCCGGGCGTATAGATCGGCACGTGAATGGCCATTCACGAAGTTTACGAACCGACAGGCCCTCTGCTACTGCCTGCTCCGAATGAACTGGATGAGTTCGTCCATCTTTTCCTTGGCGAGTGGCTCTCCATCCAAGGTCCTGAAAAGCACCGGAAGCTTTTCCGCCACCTCCGCATCGTCAAGCAACGGCTGTGGGATTTGCTTGCGAGCCAGGCTCGCAAGGCTGCTCATCTCAAACCATTCGCCGCTCCCCACCTTAACGCCCAATGCAGTCGCCAGCTTCCGCATGAACGCGTCGTCGTCCGGTGGATTGAAAATTCCTCTCTCAAGCTTCGAATGGTTGCCCGCGTCGTAGCCGTTCGCCTCGCAGAACGACCGAAGCGAACGACCGAAGTTGATACGCCTCTCTTTGATAAAGTCGCCGAACGTCATAGTTACGCCCTTCCGTGGCACCCCGCGCCACTGTTGTAATAGTATTACAACACTCACCGAAGGCAAGTTCTTTGGTAAAAAAATTTAAGGTCGAACAAAGGGGCGATGGGCGCCGCAGGGAAGCGAATTGCGGGAGTGAGGTGGGAGGGGCGTGCAGGACGAGGTGTGCGGGGGCAGAAGGCGGAGTAGATTTCGGTTTTCTGCGTGTTTCAGGAGGTTGTGCCGGGGTCGCCGGCGAGCCGGGCGGGAATCGCTTAAAACCCGTCGCCGTGCCACCTAAGGAAATCGAAGACGCGGCCGTTTTCTATGCTCGTAAAAATCGGCAATGATTTTCAGCTCTTGCGCCATGCCGAAATACCCCTCACGGAAACGCTAAAAAAATTCGCCCCTCGCTTCGCTCGGAAGGCAAAGAGTAAGAGGGAAAAAGAGCAAAGGGTTAGAAGTCCAGGCAAACACGGAACCCGATGCTGCGGCCCCGGTTGCCGGGCGCGTGGCCGCCGTGGCGAGACGCGGCGCGGCAGACGCGCGAACCGCTGGTCCACGAGCCGCCGCGCAGAACACGCGACGTACCCTCGGCAGGCCCGGTCGGGTCCGTGGCATCGCCGCCATAGGGTCCGTAGAAGTCGCCGCACCATTGCCAGACGTTCCCGTGCATGTCGTAGAGACCCCATTTGTTGGGGGCCTTGGTTCCGACGGGGTGCGTCATCCTCGTCCCGATGAATGCATCATTCGGCAAATCGACGCCACTGTTGTCGTGATACCATCCGGCTTCACCCAGAGCTTGGTCACCGTCGCCGGTGTAAAAGCGTGTCGTGGTTCCGGCCCGGCAGGCGCATTCCCACTCGGCCTCGGTGGGGAGGCGGTATTTCTTGCCC
Source organism: Tepidisphaeraceae bacterium (assembly GCA_036794395.1). GTDB lineage: Bacteria > Planctomycetota > Phycisphaerae > Tepidisphaerales > Tepidisphaeraceae > DASXMX01. The sequence continues at coordinate 12,427 of DAIRGS010000050.1, forward strand.
TCTTTTTCGCCAAGGCGGCGGCAGAAGTCGCGGGCATCGTCCCAGCTTACTTGCTCCACGGGAAGATCCCGGCCGGTAAAATGGCTCGGAGTGGTCCCCATGACCGCCGACCACTGCGCCTGGGTCACCGGAGTGGTCTGCATGAAAAACCCCCTCGTCAACGTCACCTTGTGCGGGATCTCGTCATCAGAGCGTCCTTCTTCCGTTTGAGGGCTTCCCATCTGAAATGTGCCCGGCGGGATCGGGACGAGCTTCATGCCAATCGAGTTAGTGATCGCCTCTGCGCGTTTGGGGTTCCGCCGCGAGACCTGAGCGAATGTCGGCGAAACAAGCAGCGCGCTCCAGCACATCAAGCATGCCAGCGCGGGAAGTCCGGAGACGGATTTTGCGAAGGCGATCATATACCCAGATCTGATTGGGGGCGCGGGTTGTACCCGCCAGCCCCGACGACCGGGCTGAGCATACCACGATCAGCCTCGCTCGGGCAACTTTGCAATGCGAATCCCGCGCGCAAGTCGGAACTTCCGCCGATGAAATGGGATAGCGAGCCCGCTCCGTCCGCCCTTCGGCGAGTTGGATCTTGCGGGGGATTGAGACGGTGGAGTGTCGCACTGCCGACAGGGTCGCCGAGTCACACCTTTCGAATGCGGTGCCGGCCCGGCTCGATGACGACGAAGGATGATTGCAATTGCTCTTGGCTGTAGAGCGTCAAGGCGCGGGCGAGTTCGGTGTGTACCGCTTGTTGTGTCGAGGGCAGGATGCGCAGGTAGATCACGCCCGGGCCGGACGCCTGGACGAAGACCAACGCTCCGAAATCGCGGTCGCGGGTGACGAAGATTCGGCCTTGGTCGTGGGCGGTGCGCAGCAACTCAACATCCTTCGCCCTGGCCATGCCGAGGTCCGCGGCGGAGATCACCTCGTGCCCGAGATCTCTCAGGAAGTTGATCGTTAGCGCATAGACGTCCTGATCGGCGAGAAACTTCATGGGGCAAACCCCTATGGAGTGGTCGCCAGGTGGATGTCTTCTGCCGCCAGCACGTCAATGGCGTGTTGGATGCATGCGCGAATGTCCTGCTCTTCAAGATCGGGGTAGTAATCGCGGATGATTTGGCCAAAACCGATGCCCTCGCGAACGAGTTCCAGAACGCTCTGCACGGGAATGCGTGTGGCCGCGACGCAGGGCTTGCCGAAATGAATCTCAGGATCGACGGTAATTCTATCTTGCATCGTTGCTCCTGCTCATCAGCATAAAAACGCCGCAGCCCATGTCAATCCATAAGGTCCGTCTTGACGATGAATTATAGCAACGCAGGCCCTCTCGATCCGCCAACCCTACGCCGAGTCCCTGCGGGTAATCAAGACGGTGGAATAGTCGATGTAATCCTTCGGTCCGGAGGCATACACTGTTTCCCAACGGATGTCGGCTAGGAGGCATGGGCAGAGCATCGGTCGACCAATCGGGATTTGAAGTATATGGATGGCCGAACGCAGTCAAGTCGGCGAGCCTCTCCTTCAAGCTGCCCTTAATAACGGCGTCTACTTCACGGTCACGGTCGTCGGGGTCGAAGGAGCTTCGATTGAGCGACTCACATCATACTTCCCCTGGGAAAGCAGTCCCGGCGCGCCGGGATCGGCGTTGACCTGTTCGAGCCAACAGTCTCGCCGCGGCGACCAGCCTTGGACCGTTCTTCACCTTCGGTTTCGGCTCGCGTTTCGCGTATGCTCGGCGAAATGTTCGTCCCCGACCAAAACATCTTCGACGCGATTCCTGTCACGCGCCATGCCTCTGAAGAGGATGCCGCCGCCGGGCTTCAGAAGCTCGGTCAGGTTGGCACTGCGCCGAACCCGCAGTGGCTGTTCCGTGGCCAGGTATCGCGGCAGCCGAAGCGCAAATGGCCGCCCGTCGATGAACCTCAAGTGAAGATGCATGCTCTGGAGATGGAGCAGTTGCAGCCGTCCGATTACCGGGAGTTGGAAGCTCGTCTTGAGAAAGGCGAGTCGAAAGCCGGGTTGGACCCGATCTATGGCGATCGGGTTGTCGGCATCCGATCAACGTTGACCACATATCTAATGCAGTGCCATTCGTGCTGGGGCGATACGGCCATACAGGCGTGGTTCGTGGGGCTGGCAGGGTCGTCAAAGGCCGACAAGCTGCTGAGTATCGGACAACACTATGGGTTGCGAACGCACCTGATGGATTGGTCGGCCGATTGGGAAGCGGCGATGTGGTTCGCGTCGCATCAATGGACGACGGGCGATTACGTTAAAGGCGGCGATGGCGTGATTTACCAGCTCAAGGTCCGAGACCTGGTTCAAGCGGAGCACGACGCCAATGCCGCCCTTGGACTTGTGATTCCGAATGCAATGCGTCGCCATGTCGATATTCGCGATACACCCGCACTCCTCGCGCCGCGGGCTAGCGCCCAGCGCGGCGCTTCAATCGCCAACGTCGAATCGCCGTGCTTCCTGCAAGAACTCATCAGGCAAAACGCGCTGAGCGTCCATGTATTCCCTCGCGGCACGACCCCGTCATCACTAAACTCGATCACGAAGGAGCAGCTCGTACCCCCGGCCGATCAAATGGCTGCGCTGTTCGATGAAGCCGGCCAAGGCGGCGCGCTGTTTCAACATGCGATCGGGTGGATTCATGCGAATTTCCCGACGCTCACGCCAACCGTTCACGACCGAGGTCTTATCTTCGCCTGAACCTAAGCAGAGTTGCCCAAAGCCAGAAGCACGGGAACAAGGCGGTGGAGCACCGTAGCCAGCTGTCGTCGGTTCTTGGGGAGCGGTCAAGGCAGCGGGGACGACGCGGAGTGAGCCTTCGCGGGCGACGGTGAAGTGGCCGAGCCAGTCGATCGGCTGGGATAGAACGGTCACGATGAAGGCGGCGACGATCTCCGGGGATCGCAGACGCGGGCGGAGCAGAATCACGCCGGGAGAAGCGGCGCGGTCGTGGCGGAAGACGAGCTCGCCGAAATCCTTGTCGAACGTGACCAGCACGCGATCTTCCCGCTGAGCGAGGGCGAGGACGATTTCATCGCTCGATCCGGGTTGCAGTTCGACCATCCAGGTGACATCGAAACCCGCGCCGCGTGCGGCGAGCACGGCTTCGCGTGGGGCGTTCTCGTTGGCAAGGAAGCGGGGCATGCGTCAGGGTGGAATACGATTCAGGCGGGGATCGGGTAGACCCGCTCCTGCTTCATGAGTGACCCCGCGTAGCGCAGGCAGGCGGCGATGTCCTGCGGGGCCAGGTGCGGGTAGTTCGAGAGAATTTGCTCGTTGGACCAGCCTTCGGCGAGAAGATCGATGACGAACTCGACGGCGATCCGAGTGCCGCGGATGACCGGCTTGCCGACCAGGATTTTGGGATCGATGATGATGCGGTCGTCGTCTTGATCGGGCATGGATACGCTCCTTAACGAGGACACATTCTATATTCGAAGTGCGAAGGTGTCGATCGGAACCATCCGCCGATGAAATGGAATAGCGAGCCCTCTTCATCCGCCAGCCCCTCCACCCTATACATCGGATCGCACCTTCCGCCAGGGCTTGGTGCGGCCAGCCTTGATATCCTTCATCCCGCGAGCGAAGGAGGCTTCGAAGCCGGGAATGCTCAGTAGCTCCAACGTGGCGGGGTCGAGTTCGCGGCTCTTGACGAACGCGAGAAACTCCGAAGCGGCCCTCAACTGCGCTGGCGACATCGTGTCGATCAAGGCTTTAGCATCTCGTTTAAGCGTGAGGGTACTCATGCCCGGATTCTAGCAATGAGGCCTCTGGGTTTCGAGAAGTTGATAAGCGGCTTATGATGTTGTGCGCCACGCGCGACGAGGCCTGGCGGTTGCGAATGGGCCTATGGCCTGGCTACCACGGGCCTGTCCCGGCGGCTATAATGTCGTGATGCGACAACTTGGTTGTCACGATTTGGTTTCCATGGAGGTGAGTCATTTCCGCAATACAGATCCCTGTTCGACACCCCCAGCAACTCGAAGAAGCGCGAAGTTTTGCGATTGACTCGGCGAAGCTGCTGGCCGATACGCGGTGCAGCAACATTGTGGTGCTGGATGTGAGTGCGACTTCGCCGTTGACGGATTTTCTGGTGATTGCGACGGGGACGAGCCCGCGGCAGATGAAGACGGCGTGCGATGAGATTGAGGAAATAGCCGGTCCACTGAATTTCAAGGCGTTGTCTCGGGCTGGGGATGGGGGCACGAATTGGACATGCATTGATTTTGTGGACGTGGTGGTTCACGTGTTCGGGACCGAGGCGCGGCAATTCTACGATCTGGAAGGGCTTTGGGGGGATGGGTCGCGGGTGGAGTGGGGTTCGGCGGCTCCGAAGGCGTGACCCAGTTTCTTCACCGCAGAGAAGATTTATCACCGCAGAGACGCGGAGGACGCGGAGAATTCAGGAGAGACAAGGTTTAACCACCCAAAGCAGAGCGCATTACATCTTGCAGTTGCCAGGCCCAAGCTCTAAGTCCTCGGGTGCTTTCCCCGCGATCTCTGCGGCTCGGCGGTGAATCACACTTCATTGGGGCTGAACGAGCGATTTGGCGGAAAAATCGGCAAATCTGCGTAATTTGCAGCATTGAACGAGCTACCGGGAACGATATATTGAACTAAAGCAGAAGGGAAGGCGGTTGCGCTGGCAGGTGTTTGCCGGGCGCGGTCTTCTGCATCGACCGGCAAATCGGAGAGTGATGGATGCCTAAGGACATCGCCCAACGGCGGTTGCGCCGCGCGGCCATGGAGTGGCTTGAGTCTCGCACGATGCTGTCGGCGTATGTGGTGACGAACAATGCGGACAGCGGGGCTGGTTCGTTGCGGCAGGCGATGCTGGATTCGAATGCGAACACAGCCGGGGCACCCAACGAGATCGATTTTGCAATTGGGACGGGGGCGCAGGTTATTACACTGGCATCCCCCCTGCCGGCGGTTTCGACGCCGGTATATTTGAATGCGACTTCGCAGCCGGGGTACAGCAATACGCCGTTGATTCAGATTAACGGGTGGGGCCTGAGCATTGGGGCGGGAAATACGACGGTTCGCGGGTTCAACATTATTTCGAACAATTCCGGGCCGCTGATCACGCTGGCGCAGAACAATGGCGACATCATCCAGGGTAACTGGCTGGGCACGAATGCGGCCGGTACCGCGGCGCAGGGCAACAGCCAGTATGGCATATACGTCAACAACACGGCGAACAATCTGATTGGCGGAACGACGGCGGCGCAGCGGAATGTGATTTCGGGATCGACGGCGATCGCCAGCAATGGCTCGACTTCGGGGAGCGCGGGCATTTATATCTTCGGGCTTAACGCCATTGGGAACACGGTTCAGGGCAACTACATCGGGACCGACGCCACGGGGACGGCGGCGATTGGCAATGTGAATGGCGTCGATATTGAATGGAGCGCCAGTCACAACACCATTGGCGGCAGCGCGGCCGGGGCGGGGAACCTGATCTCGGGGAACACGGCACGAAATATCTACTGCACCAATAGTGCGTACCAGACCCAGATCCTGGGCAATATTATCGGCCTGAATGCATCGGGCACCGCTGCGGTGAATACCGCGACGAACATCGGCATCGACATTGAATATTCGACCAACAACTTTGTTGGCGGGGCTTCGGCCGCGACGCGGAATGTGATCTCGGGGCAGCAGTACGGCATTTACACTTACGGTTTTTCGGGGACTCAGGGCGCGTTTCAGACGATCCAGGGCAACTACATCGGCACGGATATCACGGGTGTCACGGCGATCGGCAACGCCAAATCGGGCGTGGTGCTGCAATCGCAGAGCAATACGCTGGGAGGCACGTCGGCTTCGCAGCGAAATATCATCTCGGGAAATCTGGTTGGTGTGACGGTGTATGTGGCCTTCAATTTGGTGGAGGGCAATTACATCGGATTGAACGTCAATGGAGCGGCGCTAGGGAACACGGGCAACGGGGTCCTGATGGAGGGCGTGGGCGGGAATATCGGGGGGACCGGTGCCGGTGCGGGGAATGTGATCTCGGCCAATGGGAACGGGATTGTTGTCGATATGCCGTTCGGGACGATTCAGGGGAATTTCATCGGGACGAATGCGGCGGGGACCGCGGCGATTGGGAATCAGGCCAATGGGATTCTGGTCAATCAGCCTTCGACGAACATAGGCGGAGCAGGTAGCGCGCGAAATGTCATCTCGGGTAACGGGCTTTCGGGGATTACAGTTTTTGGGACGGCCAGCACGACCTCGAACGTTATTCAGGGGAACTATCTTGGACTGAATGCCGCGGGGACGGCGGGCATTCCGAATGGTCAGTCGGGCATCAATATCATTGGTGCTGCGCAGACGACGGTGGGCGGGTCGATTCCGAATGTGATCGCGTTCAATTTTGGAGCCGGCATTACGGTGAGCAACGCGACGGCGAGCGGAGATATCCTCTCGCAGAATTCGATCTATTCGAACGGTGGGATTGGGATCGATCTGGGCGGAGACGGCGCTACGCCGAATCATTCTGGTGGATTGGTGACCGGCCCTAATGGGCTGATCAATCATCCGGTCTTGAGTTCGGTTGTGTTTACGGGGGCTAATACGACGGTGAACGGGTTATTGAACGGCGCCGCGAGCTCGACTTTCACGGTTGAGTTTTTTGCGAGCCCAGCCGGCAGCGGAACGCTTCAGGGGAAGACTTATTTGGGCAATATCTCGGTGACGACGGATGCGAGCGGCAACGCGACATTTACCGCGACGTTGTCAGCGACAACTTCAGGGCAAACCATCACTTCAACGGCGAGCGATTCGGCGGGGAATACCAGCGAGTTTTCGCTGGGGGTGACTTCGGCATCTGCGACGGTGGTTTCGCGGCAGATGTTCTACAACAACTCGGTGTATGACGCGCTGAATCCCGCGGCGAACAGCGCGGACGACAACGCGATCGCGCAGGGGAAGCAGGCGCTGCTGGCCGGCGGCGGGACGGCGATGCTGGCGAATTACTCGAGCTTCAGCCGGGGGATTAACGGCATCATCGTGGACATCGCGAACCTGCCGAACCTGGTGACGGCTTCGGACTTTTCATTTTTGTCGGGGACGAATTCAAGTCCGAGCTTGTGGACGAACGTGCCGGTGCCGACGGCGGTTGCGGTGCGGCCGGGCGGTGGAGCGAATGGGTCGACGCGGGTGGACATCACGTTTGCCGATGGCTCGATTTTGAATCAGTGGTTAAAAGTAACGATCAAGTCGAACATCAACACGGGACTTGGGACGCCGGATGTGTTTTATTTCGGGAGCCTGGTGGGCTCGGCAATTGGAACGGCATCGGGCGGGGTATTTACGGTGACGACCGCGGACCAAACCTCTGCGGCGAATGATCTGCACACGTTCCTGACCCCGGCCACGATCGTGAATGTGAACGATTTCAATCGGGACGGACGGGTGGATGCGACGGATCAGGTGATTGCCCGGTACAACGTCAACACTTCCATACCGGCGTTGCAGATTGCCGCAGGGAGCGCGACGCCGGGAGTAGTTGCGGCGGCCGTGGTGCAGCAGCCGGCTGGTTTGGCGCCGACGAGCGACGAAGTTTACATGTGGCAATTGATCAACCGCATTCGCGCCAATCCATCGGCAGCGGCGACGCAGTATGGGATCGATCTCAACGAGGGATTAGCTGCGGGGACGATTTCGACTTCGCCCGAGCAGCCGGTGGCGATGAATGGCACGTTGGTACAGAGCGCCCATCTGCATAGCCAGTGGATGCTGGCCAATCAGACGTTCAGCCACAATGAAGGATCGGTCGACCCGCAGACACGGATGCAAAATGCGGGGTATGTGTTTACGGCTCCTTCGGGATCGGGAGAGAATCTGAGCGTGCGCGGGACCAAGGGTGTGCTGATCGACACGCAGATGATCGACCAGGAAATCGCGGACTTGTTTACGGATACATCCACCGCGGGGCGCGGGCATCGGCTTAACCTGCTGAATGGGAATTTCACGGACGTTGGAACGGGTGTGACGACGGGGATATTCCAGGGGTTTAACTCGTTACTTGCGACGCAGGATTTTGCGTATTCGGCGGGCGCGGGGCCGTATCTGACGGGCGTGGTGTTTAACGATGCGCGGATTCACGACAATTTTTATGAGCCGGGCGAAGGGTTGGGTGGCGTGACGATTACGGCGGTACGTGCCAGCGACCAGGCGACGTTTACGACGACTTCGTGGCCGGCGGGTGCTTATACGCTGACGGTGCCGGCGGGGACATACACGGTGACTGCCACGGGCGGATCGCTGGGTGCGACGATTGCGCACTCAAACGTGGTGGTGGGCGCTCAAAATGTGGAGCAGGATTTTGTGCCGGTGCAGCCTTATGTGGCGGGCCGGTTTGTGTTCTACAACAACAGCGCTTTTGACGGGAACAACTCGGCGGCCAATTCGAACGACGACGGCGCGATCGCACCGGATAAGAAGGCGTTGTTGCCTGGGGTGCCGGCGAGCTTTGCGAATTACACAAGCTACTCGCGGGGCATTAACGGGATCATGGTCGACCTGGGCGGGCTGCCGGCGGGGGTTACGCCGGTAGCGTCGGATTTCAGCTTCAAGGTTGGGAATAATGCGACTTCGGGAAGCTGGAGCGCGGGGCCGGCGCCGGCGTTCATGGTCCGGCCGGGGGCGGGCGTTGGTGGATCGACGCGGGTTGAGTTTACGTGGGCCGATGGGGCGATTCGCAATATGTGGCTTCAGGTGACGGTTGCGCCCAGTGGGACGTCGGGATTGAGTACGCCGGACGTTTTCTATTTTGGCAATGCGGTGGGCGAGAGCGGAGATGAACCCGCGGCGGCAAACGTGGGCATCACCGATTATCTGAGCACGCGAAGCAACCTGCAGACGTTCCTGAACCCTGCGGGGCTGACGAATACGTTTGATTTCAATCGGGACGGGCGAGTTGATGCCACGGATCAGGTGATCACGCGGAACAACAACGGGTTTTCGCTGGTGCTCTTCACGCCGGTGGATACGGGGGGGGCGACAAGTGCAACTACGTCGAACAGCCTGGTGCCGGCGGTGAGTGGCACGGATGGGACGACGAGATCGTCCAAGGATAAGAACCCCGGGCGCGCGAATGGGCATCTGACTTTGGCGAAGGTGAAGTAAGTCACGTCGCGGAACTCGAAATTAAAACGATGTCGCTTGGCGCGCCGACCCCCACGCCGGGGCACAGCGGAGATGTACTCATCGCAGCGCCGCCCCGGATTCTTTTGGCGCGAATGGCAGCGGTCGGAGAATCCGGGGCGGCGCGGCGTGGGGTGCGCGCGGCGTGGAATCGTGCATCGCGATATCATCGTGTTTAATTCCCGTAGCACAGTCAGTCAGAAGGACCGCGCCGCTGGAAGCAGGGTTGGCAGAATCAATGATTTCCTGCGCCGGCTGGCGCATCTTCCTTGCCCATTAACGCGTCAGCTTCGCGGGCAGCGATGTGGACGATGAGCCAGTCCTCCGTCGCGATCTTTGGATGATGGGTGGCGACATCGGGAACGTGCGAGGCGAGTTGCTGTCGCGCGCGTCTTAGGGTTTCCTTCGCCTCCGATTGACTTCCAGCGCGATATTGGGCCATCGATATATAGAACTCCGCGGTCGCCAGACATTCGTCGTTGTTTAAGGCATCTCTGGCGCTTCTGGTTTGGGTGGAGAGTACGCGGGCCAGCTCCTCGTGACTGCGGGTCAGTGAGTCGATTGCGGGCCCGAACTGCCCATTGCGATACTCGGCCATCCCTTTGGCCAGTTCGAAATATCGCGTGTTGGGGCTCGGCTCCGAACCGATGGCGAGGTCGGCCAATTTCAATATTGCCGGCATATCTTCGGCGCTGGGCGGTGCAAGGACGCAAGCTTTGGCAGTTCGATCGGCGATCTCGCGCTGCGTGGTATTTCCGAAACGGGCGAGCAACTCGCGGCAAGTGGTTCGATAGCCGTCCCGGTCATTTAAATAACATTGAAGACAGGCCAGGGCGTACCAGCCGCGATGAACGCTGGGTTGAACTTGTACCATCTTCTTGAAGTCGGGCTCGGCTTCGCTGAAGCGGCCAAGCACAAAATAAAGACTTGCCTGTGAGCCCAGGGCGCTAAATGCCTTGGAGGGCAGTGTGCCAGCGTCCTCCACCTCTTTATTGTCAACCGGTAGATCAGACTCGAGCGCCGCCTGAAAGACTTGTTCCCAATGTGCTGTCGCTTCTTTTTTGCCCAAGCTCTGGCAACACGCGATCAGTTTCGTGATTGTCACTGACATCGTCCGATCCTCGGCGGGCGTGTGGGTCGCATGGGTGAAATACTGTTCGATACCTTCCCGTAGCAAAGGCTCGGCTTTGGAATCCCGGCCTATCGCGTAATAAAGGTCGGCAAGCTTGTATTTGATTTGAAGGGTGGATGGATCGTTCGAGCGGAATATCCGGGTCCGAGCATCTTTTAACTCCTCATACAACCGAATCGAATCGTCATAGCGGCCGGCGACGCGATAACCATAGGCCAGATTCTCGATCGTATTCATTGTGTCAGGGTGCGTCCGGCCGAGCATCTTGGATTGTTGAAGCAGCACCTCCTCAATGAGCTTCATCGCGTCGGCGTTACGTCCCGCGCCTCGATATGCGAGGGCGAGGTTATTCTCTGTCACCAAAGTGCCCGAATTTTCCGGCCCCAATTGCTTTCGCTGAAGATCCCGTACCCTTTCAAACAAAGCAATTGCATCGGCATAACGTCCACCCATCAGGTGTGCGACGGCGAGCGCGTTGATCGGAGGCCAGGCAGTGGAATCATTCGCGTTGAGCTTCTTCATCCCCAGATCTTGCACCTGCGACAACATTCTTTTTGCGTCGGCCTCGCGGCCCAAATGGCGATACGTCATCGCGAGATTATTTTCAGAGATAAGCGTATCCCAGTGGTCGGGGCCGAGCGTCTCGACTCTCCGCTCGAAGACACGCTCATAAAGTTCGATGGATTCTTTTTCCCGGCCGGTAGCTTCATAAGTCCCCGCGAGACTCCACAGGGTATCGAGGGTATCGGGATGATCAGCACCGAGGAGTTCCGTACGCCAGTTCCGAATCTTCTCAAGAAGATCGCGCGCCTCGCCCGTTCGTCCTGCCGCTCTATATTCGTTGGCGAGAAGATTGAGCATGGCCAAGTCATCGGCGTTCCGTGAAATCGATTGTGGGGTCTGTTTGTTTCGAAGTTGTTCGAGCAGTGTGACCGCCTCAACGTCCCATCCCGCTAATGCGTACGCGCTGGCCAGATCGCGGAGCGTGAGGAGCGTGTCCGGGTTGTTTTGCCCGAGCATCCGCACGCGTTGGTCGCGAACATACTCGAAGACCCGAATAGCATCATTTGGCCGCCCTGCCCGCCGGTATGCGCGACCGAGATTGTTCCGAGTTGTCAGCGATTGAAGATCATTCGGCGGTCGTAAAGATTCGCACTCGTCCAGGGCCCTCTGAAAAAGTGCGATCGCCTTGGCGGCGTCGCCCAGGGCAAGTTGGGTAGCGCCCATCACATTCAGGAGCCGGACGCGCACCGCCGGAGCGCCGGCGAATGTCGTGTTAAGTTCCTTCGCGGCCAGATCCATACCGGCTTCGATGCGTTTTCTGAAATCCGTGTCTTTTTCAATGTCGCGCGAGTCGAGACCTCGAAAGACCGATTCAAGCAACGCTTCTGCTGCTTCGGATTGCTTTCGCTGAGTTGCTTCAGCATCCCGTGCGTATGTCGCACGAATGGCGAGGCGTGTACTCACAATGGTTGCCGCGATCAAGACGATCGCAAATGCCAGCGTTACGACCAACGGCACCCGGTTTTTTCGGATGAACTTGCGGAGCCTATATCGAGCCGAAGGCGGCGACGCGTCGACGGGTTCGTGGTGCAAGTAGCGCTTGATGTCCTCAGCGAGGCTATGGGCCGTGTCGTATCGTCTGGCGGGGTCTTTTTCGAGTGCCTTGAGGATGACCCAATCGAGTTCAGAATCGACGGCTTTGTACACGCGGCTGGGCCGACGGGGGATTTCGTCGGTGATTCGTTTGAGGACCAGCTCACGCGGCCCAGTTACGTCGTAGGGTGGTTGGCCTGTAAGGAGGAGGTAAAGGATGACGCCGAGGCTGTAGACATCGGAGCGGGTGTCGATGAAGTGTTGGCCGGTCGCTTGCTCCGGGCTCATGAAGGCGATCGTACCGGCAAGTGTGCCGTCGGTTGTCACAGTGATATCGGTGCCGGATTCCTCCAACGCTCGCGCGAGGCCGAAATCGAGCACGTGCGGTTGACCGTTGGCGTCAACCAGGATGTTGGACGGCTTGAGATCGCGATGGATGACGCCGTTCTGGTGAGCGTGGCGAACGCCCTGACAAACCAGGACAATGAGTTCGAGGATTTTCCGGGCTGCAAGGTGAAGCCGCTGGACGTACGTGTCGAGCGGCTCTCCCTCGATCAGCTCCATCGCGTAGTAGCAAACCGTTCCGGCCGAGCCGCCATCGTAGACGCGGGCGATGTTGGGATGTTCGAGGCGCGCGGTCAGGCGAAGCTCGCGGTCGAAGCGCGCCCGCGCTCGCGGGGACGCCAGCAGCAGCGGCTCCATCACCTTCAGTGCGACTTCGCGCGCCGTGCTACCCTGCACGGCGCGCCAGACGGTCGCCATTCCGCCCTGGCCCAGAAGGCCTTTGATCTCGTAGCCGGGCACTTGTGGCGGAAGCGGCGCGGCGCTCAACAGTTCGGAAACAGCTGCCAATGAATTGGGACAGTCGGCCGGTTTAGGTTGGGTATCATCGCCCGCAAGAAGTTCCGAGGCTTGTCGCACTATTGCTGGGGATGCGTTGAGGAACGCCTTGCTCTGGGGTGCTCGGTCCAGCCATTCTTCCAGCCTGGTCCGATCCGCGGCCGGAAGTGACAGGTCAGCGAGTCGCTGCCGCCGCTGGTCGATCGGAAGCTGAAGCAGTTCATCAAGCACGTCCAGGAGATTCGCGGGATGTTCCTGTCCCATGTTCCAAATCCTGTTCGATCCGGGCGCACTACCTCATTAGGCAGTACGCGAAAAACACGCTCACGGGGACATTTACCGGTTGTCGCGTTCGAGCTCCGCGAAGAGAAATGCGCGGGCTGTCGCCCAATCCCGCTCGACGGTTTTTTCCGAGACGTCCAGTTTTTCGGCGACCTGGGCATCCGTCAGCCCGGCGAAGTAGCGCAACATCACGACCTGGTATCGCCGCTCGTCCATGGCACGCAGGGCTTTGAGCGCATCATCCAATCCCACCCAATCCGCGGCGTCTTCCCCCGCGGCCACGTCGATGCCTTCAAATTCCACCCGAACAGCCGCCCCACCGCGCTTCGCGGCGGCTTTGCCCCGCGCATGGCTGACAAGAATCTGCCGCATCACCTCGGCCAAGGCGTTGTGAAAATGCAGGCTGCCCTTCCAAGCCGATTCCCGGCCGACAAGCCGCAAGAACGCCTCGTGAACGAGGGCCGTCGGCTGAAGTGTGTGCCCGTTCCCCCGCGTCGAAAGATATCGGCCCGCGCGGTAACGCAGTTCGTGGTAAACCAACGGAACCAAGTCGCTGAAGGCCGTGGCATCCCCCGCGTTGAGCCGTTGCAAGAGCAGTGAAACTTCGGACCTGTCAGAGCGATCGGCCACAAAAATGTCCCTCCACGACCGATAACGGCGTACTCAGTTTTGGGAAGACTTGTTGTCATCATTCTATCTTTGGCTTGATTGACGGCAATGAAAATCGAATTTGGTCAGTGCGCTTGCCTACAAGGCAACGAGGCGGCTAACGCCTCAGCATCTGGAGTTGGAAAATGCGGCTTAATCGATGGATAGCGTTTTTCGTTGTCTTGCTCGTCGGGGGCAATCATTCACATGGGGATACCGTCCTTATCGACGCAACCCACAACAATGGAAGCTTTGAACAAGGTGGCGTCGCGACGGTAGCAGGTTGGATTCTAACCGGAAACGCTTTCGGTTTTCCCGACCAGTTCTATTTAAACGGTTCCGACGACAGCATCGGTGGGATTGTAACCTTCAATCCTGGTCCCTCGCTCGCCGGGGGAACCGTCTCGCAAGGCTTTAATACAGTCGCGGGGGGATCATATAACGTTTCTTTCGACTATGGATTGATCGGGCCCGGGGGGGACTTTCAACAACTGCAATTGGACATCATCGGGTTGACCCCGGCGTCGACGATTGGGATCGCTACAAGCATCGATTCGAATCCGTTCACTGGTATCGGCAGTATTGCGGCTTTCCACAACTACAGCTTTTCGTTCGTGGCAACCGATAGCGGCGCTCACACACTTAGGTTTACAGATTTGGGCGGAAACGATACTGGAGGCTCGGACGGTGTTTTGGATAACGTCGTCTTAACGACGAATGCCATATCTGTTCCGGAACCGAACGTGCTTTTGGGTGGCCTCGTTCTGTTCGGCGGATTTGTTTTCACGTCCGCCTTTCGACGGCGAAGACCAACTGCATTTTGAGCGATGAACTTGACGGGAAAATGTTTTTGCTCAATCGCCGGGCACGTTCAAAAAGCGATTGAAATACATTGCCCAGGTGTTTTGCAGCGCGTTTCGTGGCTGGACATACGAATAAGCATCGTGTCCGGACGGATGAAATGGTTCGAATTCACATCCCACCCATTTTACACGTGGTTCGTTCGAGCGTTTGCAGCTTGACGCACGTTTCCCCCGCCCGCGTTAACGAGCTTCGATGGTTCCTCCGGCGAACCGGTTTGCCGCTGCCATCATCGCTTCGCCAGTTCTTCCGCGATGGTGGCGCTCGCACCATTAATGGATCATCAATCACGTTGCTGTCATTGTCTGAATCCAAGCGGATGCTCGACAGTTGGCCGCGGTATGGCTTCTCGAAGGCGCGGGGTTACGTTCCGATTGCCGAAGACCGAGTTGGGGATTTGTATTGCGTTTGCTGTCGCGGGCCGGAGCGGGGACGGGTGTTTCACCTGGCGTTTGGAGGGGAAGAGACGCTGGTGTTTGCGGACCTGGGTGAGTTTCTTGGGCAGATGATTCACGACGGAGGGGCGGCCTTCGGCTCGACTCGACCGAGCTCGTCGCGGGCTGAGGCTCAGGATCGTGGAGAGGGCACGGAGAAATGCGGGACTTAACCACGGATGGCACGGATGACACGGATAAGAGAAAGAGATGAGAATGAGGAGAGGTATTTCCTCTTTTATCCGTGGTATCCGTGCTATCCGTGGTTCGATTCTTTTTCTTCTCCGTGGCCTCCGTGCCTCAGTGGTGAGCCATGAATTATCCGGACTAGCGGCCAGGAACGATCCGCTGAATCAGCGTGCGCGACTTCGGGCGGTTACCCCCACGCCGTGGGTATAGCGGAGATGTACTCATCGCAGCGTCACCCCGGATTCTCCGAGCGCTGAATTTCGCGCGTGGAGAAGCCGGGGCGGCGCTCCGCGGAGTACCGCTGCGACTCTGCCCCGGCGTGGGGGTGGCGCGGCGGGTTGGCGGTTCGTGGATACGACAGTTGGGAAACGAAGTGTTTCGAATAATTCGAAGCACGCGATGAACTGACATGACGCGGGCGGGAATTGAATATCAGTTGCTGGGACGGACGCGGGTCGAGGGCGGACACGGGGGTCCGCCCCTACCTTCGGCGCGTCAAGGGCGGACACGGGGGCAAAGGGGGGGCCGCCCCTACAATTGTCGCTTGGCTTGATTGAGGCGGAGAGTGAGATCGGCGGGCCAGAGGTCGGTGGGGAATTCCTTGATTTGCTGATATTTCTTTACGGCGGTGGCGAAATCGTTGTCGCCTTCGGCGTCGATGGCCTGGCGGTAGAGGGCGCGGACATCGTCGAGGGTGCCGGTGCGTTTGACCGCGGCGGGCGCGGTTGGGGGTGGCGTTTCTGTCGAGCCGGCCGACTGCTTTGGCGTTGTCGTGTCGGGCTTGGATTGCTGTGGGGCACCGTAGAGCTTATCCCAGGGGCTGGGGCTCGAAGTGGGTGCGACCTGGGGAGCGGTTGCGGGGGCTGCCTGGTGCCGGGGAGGGGTTGAGGCATTGTCGTCAGTTGTTGGATCGTGAGGGATCGGCGCGGCCGGGGTGGGCGTGCTGGTATCGAGCGGTTCGGGGGTCACATTCGGAGTCGGCGAGACGGACGGGGAGCGGGTGGGCTTTGCAGCGGCGCGCTCGCGAATCTCGGCGTATTTGTGTTTGGTCCAATCGGCGGCCTGCGTGGCATAGGTTATGGCCTGTGCGCGGAGTGCGGGTTTGGTCGCAAGTTCGTACGCGACACCGCCGAGTGCGGCAAGGAAAATAAGCGCCAGGAATCTGCGGCCCCAGCGTGGCTTGCGGGAGGAGGACCGACGGGCGGGGGATTGCTGTTGTTGCTGCTTGCGGGCTTGGCCGCCTTTTGGACGGAAATCGAGATTGAAGGCGGCGGCGAGATCCTGGGGCGAGAGGAATCCTTCGGCGCGCTTGGATTTAGTTTCATCGGATTCATCGACGGCCGCCGACCGAGCCGACGGCGCGGCGTTGAGCGGATCGTTGGGTCGGTTGATCGATGGAAGCGGCGCGGTCAGCGGCGGCACGACAATATCGTCGGCGGCAAGCGGGGTTGGTCCGAGGTTGCGGACGACCGGCTGCGGAGTGGATGCGGGAACGGAAGATTGCTGGCCCTCGATGAAAACGTCGGGATCGACAGGCGGTTCCTGCAATCGATTGCAATGGGGGCAGAGGCCGGCGGTGCGCTGAATGGCGCCGCCGCAACTGTAGCAGATGCCAAACTCGCGGCTGAGGCCTTTCACGTGAGCGGCAAAGCGCCAGAGTTGGTGCGTCGTGGGGCCGCGAACGACGGAGCGGGCTTTGACGCGGCCTTTGTGGATGAAGCCGAGGAGAGTTTCGAACTTCATGCCGGGGGCGGCGGGGTTACGGCTTTGAAAGACGTACCAGGGCCCGATGCGTGCCTTGGTGGCCTGGCGCGAAGCGGAGGTGTTGTCCATCGTGCAACGGGAGCAGACGCCGTCGTTCTGTTCGCGCACGGCACCACAGAACGGGCACACATGGCGCCCAGCAATAGCATCGCGAATTTCGTGGGCGGCGTCCGGGCTCAACTGTTGGGCACGGGTGGAATCGGTTCCATCTTCAACAAAAAGATCACGCATACGGCTGCCTTCACTCTGCCAAATCATAGACACCTGTACAAGTGTTTGGTGGGGATTCCGTAAGGAGCCGGGCGGAAACGTGTCGGCACGGACCCTACATTCTTCCCATCCGTACAACCCCAAGTCTTTTTGAGAACTGGGGTAAGGGATGATGCCGACGGGTAACCACCAAACGCGGCCCACGGGGCAATCCCTTACCTGTGGTTTCGGCAAGGTCCGGTAATTGTCTTGAAGGGAAAGGGAAAATGGGGTTCAGGGGGGTTCAGGGGCGATCGAAATAGCCGTGGATGACATCGCGGTATTGATCGGGGATTTGGCCAGAGTCGACGGCACGGAGGGCGCGATCTGAGTCTTGAGGCCACTGGGTGGACTTCCAAGGTGCAGCGGGAGTTTGGGGATTGGGCGATACGGATCCGATTTGGGAGGAGTTATTGCCAGGGGTGATTGGATGTTGGCCGGTTTGGCCAGTGCCTGATGCGGTGCGGCCAGGGGAGGAGGTCGGGTTTGACGAAGTCGGGTCGGAGTTACGGGGCAATTGGGCGGAGTTGGATTTGGAGTGGGATTCGGAGGCGCCACGACCGTTGGGATCGTTGGCTAAGGATGAGTGAGCGGGGTCGGTGGATGCGTTGGAGCCGGGCGGGGAGAGTGGGGGCGAGTTCAGTTCGCTCGGGCTCATGCGGTTTGAGTTGAGGTCTTCTGGATCTTGCTGGAGGAACGTGCGTACCCGAGAGTGAGACTGAGTGATCTGGGGATTTTGCTGCGGATCAGTTACTGAATTGGACGCTGATGGATTGTCGGCGGCTTGGGTTGGACGGGCGTAAGTCGGGAGCATCGTAAGGACGAGGAGTAATGCGGTGGCGAGACCGACGCCGCCCCAGGCGCGGGCGCCGAGGCGATTGAGAATGACTGTTGAGGGTTGGGTTGAGCGGGACCAGTGATCGGCGGAACTGCGCATGGCCTGCGCCCACGGGTCTGGAGATTGGCGCAGGCTCCAGGCGGAACTGAGAAGGTCGGCGGTTTCGAGTTGGCGATCGGCTTCGAGGGCGGATTGGAGGGGGATCGGTCGGGTGAGGTAGCCGTGCAACAGGCCGGCTATTGCGCCGAGGGTTAAGGAGGCGATGGCGAGGGTCGCGGCGGGAAGAGAGCGCCATATTGCGATGGCGACCAGGGGGAGGCCAACTCCGGCTCCAGCGAGGATTCCGAGGCCGGTTTGCTCGACCAGGCGGAGAGCGACATAGCGTCGATGGACGCGGTGGATGAAGCGCTCGAATTCGGACAGATCACGGTGCACGTGTGGATTCTATCGGCAAATTGCGGGGTTGGCGTTCGGTGTGCAAAAAGCGCGCGAGGATTTTCGTTTGTGCTGGATAGCAGCGCCGGCACGGGTTGAAAACCCGTGTCACGAGAAGACGGTAGATCGCGATTAAACGGCGTTTTGCGGGGTGGCTTTGATGGGCGTGTTGCCTTCGCGGAGGTCGCGGCGGAGGTCTTCGTCGAGGAACGCCAGGGCGTGTGGGGGCTTGATGACGCGGACGTGAGCGGCTTGTTGCTGCTCGGCGATTTCTTCGTGCAGGGCCTTCATCTGGGTCCAATGCAGGCGCGGGCGGTAGTGGTGCTCGGCGTGGTAGCCGTTGTTGAACCAGAGCCAGTTGTAAAGCTTGTGATAAGAGCTGACGCCCCAGGCGATGGGGACATTGGGGTTGCCGCCGAGGTGAAGGTAATAGCCGTTGAGGTAGGAGAGGCAGTGCCCGAAGTAATAGAACGGGAGGAAGTAACACATGAACTTCCAGTTGAGCACAAACGCGAGAGTAAAGGTCAGCACGAAGACGGCGATTTCGACCAGGCCCCAATACGCTTCGCGCGGGCTGAGGCGATAGATGTCGTTGTAGGTTTCGCGCGGATCGTCGCGAAGGTAGGAGAGAAAGGTGTACGTCCAGACATTTTCGGCGTGGCCTGCGTGGCCGCGGCGGTAGATGGAGAGTGGATCGAAAGTTCTGCCGTCGTTATCGGGGAGATCGGCGTTGCCGATGTGGTGGCGCTTGTGAACGTTTTCGTAGAAGACCTGGGAGAACCCGAGCATGACCGATTCGAGGACGCTGAACGCGCGGTTGAGCGCGGGGGAGCGGAAATAGGGGTTGTGGAGGAAATTGTGGGAGATGCCGTTGATGTTCCAGGAGATGCTAATGGAGTAGATCAATCCGAGCGGTATCAACCAGGCCCAGGAAAGATGTTTGAATGCGACAAAGAGAAAGATGACAAACGCCAGTTGCGCGAGGGCCGCGAGAACGGGGATGATGTCCCAGCGGGAGTAGGCGAAGAAGCGGGAATTGGTTTTTACTTTTACGGGAGTCACGCGGCGTGTACCTCGAAGGTTCAGAAGTTACGGCATCATCGGATGAAATCAATAGGCAAGAACCGGGGATCGGTCGAAATGGGTGCGTGACGGTTTCGGCGGCTGCCCTTTGTTTCCCTTCACCGGTACGCCGGGGGAAGCGAGCGGAATTGGCGACTGCCCGCGAGCGGGTAGG
>DAIRGS010000294.1:0-8727 GCA_036794395.1 Tepidisphaeraceae bacterium
GCCGAGGTGGAAATCGCTGCAAAACAAGGGGTAAATGCTTAACCGAATGGCATTCAGGGTTGTCCCGTTATCAGGGTCCCGTTATCAGGGTCCCGTTATCAGGGTCCGTTATCAGGGTCCAAGGAAATTCAGGGTTGTCCCGTTATCAGGATCCCAGGGTTGTCCCGTTATCAGGATCCAGGGTTGTCCCGTTATCAGGATCCGACAAGTTGCCGACAGGTTATGAAGAAAAAGCGGTAAGGCAGAAGCGGAAAGGGGGACACTCCCAATCCCGTTCGGCTCGGCGGTTGCTCGCGACGATGCGGTGGCCCATCTCGGCTGAATCGATCTGATCTCACATGACGGTGCTTCGGTTGGCGACTGTTGGATGGATCGGTTTGGCGCAGCGTAAACCATCGGCGCTTTGTGACGACAAAGGCCCGCTTTAGTTCACGCCGAGTTTTTTCCACAGCTGGTCTTTGGCCCGAAGCTTGATCCCCCTGTTGTCCGGCTTGTTCAGTTCACGCAGCACATCGTCATCACTGGCCCACCCGTTCAGGTACAGGCCCATCAGGGTCACCATCCATTTGTCGGGCTTTCTGCCGGTCAGGATGTTGACCTGCATGCAGCAGATGATCGCCGCGTAGACTAATGCATAAGATACAGTCAAACGCCGTGCCGAACGGGATTGGACCCGTCCCGTTTTTCGGGTCTCCTGTTTTTCGGGTCCTAGACCATTAGCGCGCCACGGAACGCCCTGCCGCCATAGTAAGACTGCGCACCGTTGTGATACACGAAGACGTGGCCGAAACGGCGATCACAAAAGAGGGCGCCGCCGAGTTTTCTAATATCAGAAGGTGTTTTCACCCAGCTCGACGTTTTCGCATCGAAATTTCCACATTTCTGCAGCTCTCGATATTGTTCTTCGGTTAAAAGCTCAATGCCCATGGCCGCCGCCATATCAATAGCGTTATTTTCTGGTTTGTGTTCTTTCCTTGAATCCAGCGCTTCACGGTCGTAACAAACATTTCTACGGCGATGGGGACTTTCCGCTGAACAATCAAAAAAGATGTATTGACCCATTTTTTTATCATGACCCACAACATCGGGTTCCCCGCCGGTTCTTTCCATTTCATTGAGTGACCAGAGTTTTTCGGTATTTGCTTCCAGCTTTGCTTTTATTTTAGCCCATTCAAGACCTTTATGGCGGTTCATATTTTTCTCAAAGCGAGCTTTCAACACCCTGAGTAGTTCTTCACGTGGTTCTGGCGGCAACTTCTTTTTTGTTTCAACGTCTTTCATAGAGGTTTCCTTTTTTAGAAAGGGCGAAGTCTCAGAAAGTGGAGGGGTTGTGGGTAGTGATCAGGGCGTACTGGGGGAGGGAATAGAGGGTGGCCTGCTGAAACGGGCCCGCGTCCATGGGTGGGGGAGTGCTGGTTGTCTTTTTCGGATTTTTTTGTTTGGTAAATGTAAGGGCATGTCTGTATCATGTATTTGTTGTCCGGTTTTGAGGAACATCGGCAGTTTATTTACGGGAAGGGAGTGTCCATGTCACTTGAAGAGATCTCGCCGGAGGGTGAGGCCATGGTGTTTGACGGGGACGGGGATGTTGGGCCATACACGGGGTCGGCGATGACGCCGTGGCAGTATGAGGCGCTGTGCCGGCATGCGATTTCGCGGGAGTATGGGGTGCCGATTTCGGAGATTCAGACGGGTACCTTGAAGGGGGCACAAAGGCCAAGAAAAACATCCGGCACCAGATCGACCTTTTCTGGACGAGCCGGGATAGTGTTTGCGATTTTGTGGTGTTTGCGAACGCGAAGTGGCGGCAGAGCAATGTCAGCCTCGCCGACCTGATGACCCTCATTGGGGTGTGGCGCGACATTCATGCGCACAAAGCCATGGTGATTACCAATACGGGCTACTCGGCGTCGGCTCTCACTCGAGCCAGGGACAAGGGCATTGCGCTGCTGGTGGTCCGACCGGCTCCGGCGATCGACTTTTCGGGACTGACTAAACGCTCGGCGACGACGGTGGCCGGTGAACTGGAACAGATTGCTGCGCGGGGAATTGGGCCGCTGTATCGCATGGGCATTATTCACCGGACATTCACGCCAGCCAAGCCGGCAAGCGCTGCTTCGGTGGCGGGGACAGATTTGGAGTCTTATGCTCAGGCTGGTTGTGAGAATGCCGACTCGATGCCATTGGAGATTCAATCGGAGGACGGGCCGTCGATTGCGAACAAAATGATTTCCGGTCCGCACGATGGCGGGCGTGGGCCGGGTGGGTTTGGCATTTGCAGGAAATAGATGAGTGAGACAGTGAGTTGGACTGCACGGGCTGTCTTCGACCCTGAACTCAGACCGAAGGGGAAGCCCGTGTCACGAGGCGGGCGTGTCACAAGGTGGGTGTCACGAGGGTCGCGGCTTTACGGGACCGGTTCGTTTTCGGCGTCAGAAATCTTGGCTTCGCGGAGCTTGAGTTGTCCGCTGCGGCGAAGGCCCATTAGCGCCGCAACTGTGAACAGTGGCATGGTTGCGAACATCATGGCGTAGTCGTGACGGGGAGCGAGGCCCACCACGGCGGCACAGGCGACGGCCATGGCCGCCAGGATTGCCAATTCATACCGGCTTGGAATGCGATGCAACATACAGTCCCTTGATGTGACCAGCGTTGCCCACGCCCCGCGATGAATACCGGATAAATCGCCTGCCCGTTCCGATTCATGCGGGAACAGGGTTTTACCCTGTGAACGGACGCTCGTCCAGCGATTTGACACTCTCCCGGACGACCGCTAGCTTTCGTCGTCCTTCGAGATTTCAGCCGTTTTTATTCACCCGAGCAGGAACGCCCATGCCAACTTTTAAAGATGTTACCCCCCCCGCCGACGGCCAAGCCATTACCCTTTCGGGCGGCAAGCTACAGGTTCCGGATCGCCCGATTCTTCCATATATCGAAGGCGACGGCACCGGCCCGGATATCTGGAAGGCGAGCGTTCGCGTTTTTGATGCGGCGGTGCAAAAGTCATACGGCGGGAAGAAGAAGATCGCATGGATGGAAGTTTATGCCGGGGAGAAGGCGTACAAGAAGTTCAACAACTGGCTGCCGGACGACACGGTGGAAGCGTTCAGGCATTTTCTGGTGGGGATCAAGGGGCCGCTGACGACGCCGGTGGGCGGCGGCATTCGGTCGCTGAACGTGGCGCTGCGGCAGATGCTGGATCTTTATGTGTGCCTTCGGCCGGTGCAGTATTTCACGGGTGTGCCTTCTCCCGTGAAGCATCCGGAGAAGGTGAACATGGTGATCTTCCGCGAGAATACGGAAGATATTTATGCCGGCATTGAGTACGCGGCGGGGACGCCGGAGGCGCAGAAGCTGCTCGACTTCATGGCGAAGGAATTTCCGAAGGATTTCAAGAAAATCCGATTCGGCAATACCGCGGCGTCGCAACAGTGGCAGTCAGTGCTTGAATCGATCGGGGCGCCCAAGCGCGAGGTGAAGCTGGAGGTGGGCATCGGCATCAAGCAGATCAGCTATCTGGGGACGGAGCGGCTGATTCACAGCGCGATTGGTTATGCGATCAAGCACAAGCGCAAGAACGTGACGCTGGTTCATAAGGGCAACATCATGAAGTTCACGGAAGGCGCGTTCCGTGACTGGGGATACAAGGTTGCCAAGGATTTCTATGGCGCGGTGGAAATTGACGGCGGGCCGTGGTGCAAGATCCCGGAGGGGAAGGCGGGCGCGGGACTTGTGATCAAGGACGCGATCGCGGACATCACGCTTCAGCAGGTACTCACCCGATCGGAAGATTTTGATGTGATCGCGACGCCGAACCTCAATGGCGATTATCTGAGCGATGCGCTGGCGGCGCAGGTGGGCGGGATCGGAATCGCGCCGGGTGGGAACATTAACTATGTCACCGGCCACGCGGTCTTCGAAGCCACGCATGGCACCGCGCCCAAATACGCTAATCAGGACAAGGTCAATCCCGGCTCAGTCATTCTCTCGGGCGTGATGATGCTCGAGCACCTGGGATGGCAGGAAGCCGCGAACATGATCGTCAGCAGCCTGGAACGGGCGATCGCAGGCAAAACAGTGACTTATGATTTCGCGCGGTTTATGCAGGGGGCGAAGGAAGTGCGGTGCAGTGAGTTTGCGGATGAGATGATTAAGCATATGGGATAAGTGGATCGATATGGCACGCGACGACTTTCAAGGGGTCAGTGAGCAGAGAAAGGCCGCCCTCAAGCGCAAGCGGGATGCATGGGCGCTTCTTGAGAAAGGTCCGTCCCACGCACGCGGCGCGATGTATCTGGGCGGCTACGCCATCGAATGCAAACTCAAATCGATCGCGATGGAAATCTATCGCTGCCGGACCCTTGCTCAGCTTGCGATAAGGCTCCGTCTGAAAGATTCTGAAGTCTACTCACACGGCCTTGAGGCGTCGGCCAAAAATCTCCCGCTGTACGGCCGCTTACAGAAAAGTCCGGTCTGGCGCGATTTTTCAAGTTACGTCAATCGTTGGCGCCCCTCATGGCGATACGATCCGAACGATTTCACGTCGGCACACGCTGAAGCATTTCTTCAAGCACTCGATCGCGTGTATCATTGGTTGGACAGCAATCAGTGATAGGACTACCGATGCCCAAGTCAGCCCGAAGACGTGCAAGTAAAGATCAGTCGCGCGATGAACTGAAGCAAATCATTCGAGACGCGTTCAGACAGCGGTTTCCCCACGATACTGTAGACGTTTCGGACGGATACGAAGACAACATTCACGTCCTTGTCGTCTCCCGCGAATTCGACAAGATGCGCGAAAAACAGAAGCAGGACGTGATGTGGAAGATCATCGATTCAACGCCCCTGACAGACGATCAAAAAGCGTTGATCAGCCTTGTTTTTCCTGTCAGCCCTGCTGAGATTAAATGATTGGGCGGGTGGGACCACGCCGGACCAGGTGCACACGGCGAGGGCAATCCCCGAGCAGGCCGGGGCCGAATGGAAGGATTTTGAGTGGGAGATCTCATGAAGGTGTATCACGTTATCGTCGAGCGCGAAGGTAAGTGGTATGTCGCGCGAGCACTTGAGGACTCCAGCATCTTTACTCAGGGACGATCGCTGGATGAGATCACGGAGAACATCCGAGAAGTCGCCGACTTGCTTCACGGGGAACGTGATGTGCAGGTGGAACTGGTGATTCCGCCGGCGGTAAAGCCGAAAGCCCTTCACCCGGCAGGAGCACGGACGCAGTCGACGCGAAGAAGGTAATTGCCAAATAAGTGCATCTCAATGCTTCTTACACCTTTCGGATGCGGGAGAACGCATTCACCAGGGGGGTGATCGAGTGTTGCATTAGCATTTACGAGTGAGAGTTGGGGCCTCGGGCGATGATCCGTTATCATGGCGGGGAGTAGCTGTTTATCGGCACGTTTTCACTATCTCGAACTGAGGTTGACGTGATTCAAAACGACAACACATCAGCGTTCACCAGGAAGATTGGCACAGCTTCTGTGTGCAGCGCGCGGCCCTGCTGCTTTTATTTTCCTTCGGTGAGGCTCACGGCGCGCGAGGCGCAACAGTCGAAGGTCCGCCGGTCGCCCCACCCGCCCGTCTGTAACCTCCCAATCGGCGGAGGAGCAGAAGCTCAATGCCGCTGTATTGGCGAAACTTGATCGGAACCTTCCGAACCTGAAAGCCGACGCGGTGGGCATTGGGTATTGGCGGCCAGGTCAAGAATTTGATTCGGGCGAAGATGAGCAATTCTGCGCAGGATCTGCCACCTTCGCCCTGTCGCATCGCTGGTTGGCGCCGCTATCGCTACGGCCAGCGTGTTCAGGCCGAGGCATACCGCGATTACCAGAGCCACGACATGCATTCGATGTGACAAGGTCATCAGTCGAGCGGGCGCAAATCGAGTCTGCCCGTGCTCGGTGTACGCCACCTCATCGTCGCGCATGGGTGCGAGTGAAGATACGTGGTCCCGCCACGTCCCTGTGATTCCTGACGCAGCACCGACCGTCAGCATCCCTAGAAGGCTGATAAGCCATAACACCGCAAACGTTCGGGCAACATTGATGGACATTGCAGGCAACCGTTGGCACATCTTCAAATCACGACAACGGGAAATTAGGGAGCTTCTTGAACTCCAATTTCAATCCATATGAAGCTTCTTAGTCCCACCACAAAAAGAGATAGTTTGACCGACGTAGTTCAGCGGCGAGCAGCCGGATTCCGGTTTCAACTTCGGCATGAAGCAGTTCTGAAAAATCGGATGCCTCGGTAGGCACCATGCTTGCTATCTGACCCAACTCACTGGACAACTTCTGGCGGACGGATTCGGACAAGCCCCCTGGGCACAATGCACGGGCGGCCTCCACTTTTTCGACGTCACCGGCTTGCGAAAGTCCGACGCCCTGCGTCACGGAATCGGGGCAGAATAGATAAACTTCCTCGGCAAACGTGCAGATATTCTCCGGGAGCCGTGCGAACTGAATCGCCACCCAGGACCCGCTCGCGCCAACAACCTCGAAGTCACCGAGTTTTCGCCATGCGTCAAGACGATCAAGGATATCTTCGGTAAAGAGTCCGTAGTTGGCGCCGTCGGACTTTCGAAGTCGGATCATGGCGTAAGGATCGGACGTTTTGAGCACGGCTATTTCGTCGGATTCCTTGAGTCCGTTCGCTTCGATGCGTTCGCTCCAGAATGCGCGATAGCCAAGTTTCGCCAGCGGATCACGCATTGCATTAAGCAGCCGCTCAGCCTCTTCGCCATCAGCAACCCTTACGGACAAACCAGCAGTGGGCTCGTGTTCGCCGTTTTCATTCATCGTCATGAGGCGATCGATGGGCTCGTCAGTGTGCGCCTTGATGACGGTGATTACGCTCTCGTTGAAACCGAGGTCGCGGGCCAATGCAATATCCTGTGGAGTATTGTTCAATGGACTCCTCCCATGGGTTGGTGGCGGTCATCTGATTCCTTCGATTTCGCATTTATATCAGATCGGAAATTCCGCAGCTCTCTTGTAAGTCTTAGATTTTGCATGTGTGGCGTCTTCACGAATGGCCCATTGGGTGGGGATGAAGTTTGAGTCGATAAGCAAGTTGGGCGCGTCATTGGTGCGTGACGGCCTGATGGTCATCAGGTCAGCCGGTTGAAAAAACGGGCATGATTTTGTGTGGCCGCTGATTCGAGCGAAGAATTTTCGTTGCGATTTTTTTTCGCGTCCGACTGGTGGTAAGAATACGGGGCCGTTCCATCCCCCTGTTTCCTGAAGCGATGTCACTCTTGCAGTTGCAGATTCGATAGCGGGCATCTTCGCCTGAAAGACGACATCATCGCCCTCCATTACCTGTATTGAAACTGGGTGAACGGTCGACACCTGGATTGCGCCGAACGAATACGGCGTTGAGAAAAATGCCCGCTCGCAAAAGGCGAAAAAACGAACCGAGTTGAAGGCGCCAAGGAGGTATGCGCCATTCTCACCGGCGTCGGCGCCGGAAAGGAGGATGGAAAAGCTGACTTCCCGGAAGGTGATGCCAGCGAATCTTCCGGCAGCCGCGATGACCATGACCCTGGCTCGCCCATCATGCTCGGCAGGAAGCAGGTTTTGCGGCTCGAGTCGATTCTTCCAGAAGTCCAGATCGGCCGTTCCGGTCAGCGTAACTTCCTGCACATGCTTCAATATCGCGGCGTATTTGATCGGCGTCGGACTTGAAGTCGGTGGCATCTGCATTGATCGTACCTGCAAGGTTCGACACAATAAAACGAATTGATGGGTGACAAATGCGGCATGCCGAAGTTCCGTGTGTTAGGAGTAGTCGTGCGGGGACGGTTATTCCCTGTGGAAGATGGCAACCGTCATTGCATCCTTTCCGCTTGGAGTTGTGGCCGCTCTACGTGGACGTCGTGTTACTGTTTATCGGCGCGTTTCACTATCTCGAACCGAGGTTGATGTGATTCAGAACGACAACATATCGGCATTCCCCAAGAAGTTAGGCAAAGCTTGTGTGTGCAGCGCGGCCCTGCTGCTCTTTTTGTCTTTCGGTAAGGCTCATGGCGCACACGGCGCAACGGTTGACGATCCGCCGGCCTCCACCCGCCCCGCCGCAACCTCCCCATCGGCGGAGGAGCAAAAGCTCAATGCGGCAGTAGT
The DNA here is from genome assembly GCA_036794395.1 of Tepidisphaeraceae bacterium. Classification (GTDB taxonomy): domain Bacteria; phylum Planctomycetota; class Phycisphaerae; order Tepidisphaerales; family Tepidisphaeraceae; genus DASXMX01. Next base: position 8,136 of record DAIRGS010000294.1, read on the forward strand.
GGCAAAACTTGATCGTAACCTTCCGAACGTGAGCTTCGACGCGGTCGGGATGGCTGACATCGTTGACTTCCTGCAAGACGTGAGCGGCGCGAAAATCGTTGTGAAGTGGGAGACACTCAAGGCGGTTGGAATTGCAAAGAATAAGCCGATCACTCTTTCGCTCCGCGACGTGAAATTCGCGGATGCCATGAGCGTGTTCCTGGCCGTGGCGGCAGGTAAACCTGGAGTTCTAAAATACACGGTGGAAAACGGGGCGATCGTGATTTCAGCCGCCGGTTCAGCGCCCGCTACGCGGTCGAGCTAGTGTGAGATGCGCGAATCATCTTCGATCCGCGCCAAAGGGAATTAAGCGATTCTTGCCATCTGAACATGGGCTGCTCCTTAAGTTACGGTGAATGGTCTGCTTCATCCGGGGTGCGTGACAGTTTCGGCGGCTCGCTTCCCCCGGCGTACCGCTTGTCATTACCCACAATTCCTTTATCGAGGATGGATGCTCGAAAAACCCCCTCCCTACCCTCCCCCGGCGTACCGGTGGAGGGAGAAGAGGACGCGTGATTTCGACTTGAGGGTAATGACAAGGGCGTACCGGTGG
>DAIRGS010000295.1:0-8668 GCA_036794395.1 Tepidisphaeraceae bacterium
AACTTGAGGCTTGATGGTTCCGTTCCCGCCCTCCCCCTCACATTCGCATCTCCGCCAGGCGCGATGAGTCCGCAAGACCCCTCGCTCACCAATCCCCCGATATCTAGTGAACCATCTTACCCCGGCCCAGCACTTATCGCTCACCCGCGCCGCTCCTGGTCTTCCATCGCCACTCACCCCTCGCCCCTTCACCGTCCCGAACCGAGTCCACTCCCATCCAATTTCCTATCCAATTCTCCATTTTCCATTTTCCATTCTCAATTATCCACTTCCCTCACTCGCCTCCTTAATCGCCTTCGAAATCCTCTCCCATTCCACCGGGTTCTGATACATCCCCTTCTGATTATGCTCCCGCGTCTTCTGCATCTCCGGCGTCTCGTACTTTCAGCGCCTGCCTCCTCTCCTCCAACAAACCCGCGATCCGATCATCAATCTCATAGATATCCTTGGGCGGCTTACGCTTGTCCCCGCCCGCCTCGATCAGCGCCCGGTCCTTCTGCGCGATCTTTACCCGCCGGGTCTTGTGGGCCCGCGCCCGCGCCATCCCCACCTCGCCCGGCTCCTCCGGCCCGATCTTCTTCTGCGTCAGCAGCCCCAGCGCCTTGGCAACCTGTAGTGCAATGCTCGCATTCCCCTTCTCAATCGCCGCCTTGATCGTGTCCAGCGCCGCCTCCGCCATTCCCAGCGCCCGCGCCCGCCCCAGCCGCAGAATCTCCCGCCGCCATGCGTTGAACGCCGCCTCAAACCGCTCATCATCCTTGATCCAGTGATACACCGTCCGCCGCCCCACCCCGGCCTGCCGCGCTGCCTCGCTCAAGTTCCCCGTCGCCACCATATTCTGCATAACCATCTGCTGCTTCGGACTCAGCGCCGCCACAACATCCACATACCCAGGACCCGACCCCTCCAAACCTTCACCCGCGTTTTCCTCTAACATTGTGATACCTCCCAAAAAAGATGTGTTAGGTAAATGTTAGCACTAGCCGCAACCCATTTCAATCAAATTCCCCGCAAAAAAAGCGAGATTCTAAAATAGCAAGATTATGATAAAAATGACCCCAAAAAGTGCGCCAAACTGTATCCAACTGCGCCAAAGTGCGCCGCGCCATCCCCTCCTTTACGACCCCCACCCCCTCGCTTGCCTACTGCCCACCGATACCCTCATGCAACGAAATGCAACGCCACGCAACCCAAGGCGCCCCATGCAACGCCATGCAACGAAATGCAACGCCACGCAACCCAAGGCGCCCCATGCAACGCCATGCAACGAAATGCAACGTCCACGCCGTTTCCACCCCAACGACACCTCCCGCAAACCTCACTTATTCAACTTCTCCAGCAACTTCCTGGCTTCCGCTGCCGTGGCGGTCGTGGGGTATTTCTCGATGATCCGGCCCAGTCGTTCGCGCGCCTGGGCGAAGAGTTTGGCATCGATGTAGAGCCGGGCGGATCGCAGTTCGCTCTCCGCTTCGCGGGTTTCCTGCGTAATGGGGTCTGACGACGCGATTGTGCCTGGGGTTTTGGGCTTTGGGCCGGCTGGTTGCGTCGCGGGGTTGGGTAGCGTGTCCAGCGCGTCGATTGCTTTTTCGAACCACTTTGCATCCGGCGTTCGGTGGCCGAGGCGGGGGACCTCGAACACGGTGACGTGCTGGAAGCCATCATTGATGAAGGCTTTGTAGTTGCATTCCATTTGATCTTGATTGGTATCGCCTTCGCCGGTGACCAGGACGTGGCGGCTATTGGTCTTGGCCAGTTTGAACACCGGCTGCGGAGGTGGGAAGAAATTCCGTTGCCAGAACCGGCCGGGCTCGGCGAGGGGGACATCGCGATAGAAATCGCAGCCGCAGATGTAGCAGCCGCCGGTGAATACATCGGGGAATCCGATGCCCAACATGCTGGCCGCCCGCCCGCCCCCGCTGAAGCCCGCGGAGTAAACGCGTTTCTCGTCGATGCGGTAGAGCGATTTGATATTGGCCGCCGCATCCAGCGACAGCCCGACCCGAACCGGCCAGTACCGGCTGTTGCCGGCCATATTGGGGCCAATCCAAATCAGCTTGCGGCGGTTAAGCACGTCGATCCAGGTTTTATCCGCCACGACTCCGCCTCCGCCGAAGCTGACCCAGACGACCAGGCCGTACGGCTCCTTGCCGTCGTAGGCGGGAGGGACGTAGACCTCGAACGATTCGTTGGAGAGATCGTAGTCGAGTTTCTGGCGGGTATTGGTCATGGCTTCGATGGACCACTTCATCCGCCGGGAAACCACGGGCAGCGCGCTCAAGTCGCTGCGCTTGGTGAAGGTTGTTTGGTATGCGCCAGTTCGAGGAGGAGTTGTTTTGGTGTGGTCGGCGGGGAGAGGGGCGGTTGGAACTGTGGCGGGGACGGATTCGCGGGCGAAGGGTGCGGCGGGGAAATCGGAAACCATTGGTGGGCGCGGCTGCGCGGGAACGGTTGCGGGCATCGTCGTGGGTGATTCAGGCGGTGGTGATTCGGGTGGAGGGACGAAGTCGGAGAAATCGCCCGAAATCGTCGGCCGGGTGGTAGGCGGGGGAGCGGCTGTTAGATTCGCCACGAACGCGATCAGTGCAACTGCCGGCAATAAAAGCAGAATCAACCGTTGCGCGGATGGACTACGTTTGGCGAAGGCCATGGCATTTTCTCGCGCTTGCGCTGCATCTTAGCGACATGCGTTACGGATTAGATCGTATATTAGTTGGCGGTCGGCGGGAAGATGGAATTCCAGTGTATTCATCTGATGGCGACGGAAGAAGGTTGATAGCTCGATTTGAACCGCGAGTACCACGTTGCACTTCACGTTATGCATTACGACATCTGCCGGGTTCAGCAGAGCCTGCGGGTAACGCCTGCGATGGCAGCTGGCGTGACGAACAAGCTTTGGGAACTTGAGGATATCGTGGCGCTGATCGATTAAGCTGGGGGCGTGCGCCGCCGCCTCTTTTTCCTCGCGTCCCTGCTGTCGCTGCTGCTGTTCGTGGCGACGGTGGTGCTGTGGGTGCGGAGTTGCTCAGTTATTGACGGGATGTTTTTCCAGAAATGGATCTTCAGGTTAGAGGGCGGCAACGTTTACATTTCTTACGACCGATTGGGCAAGCGCTCGCCGAGTGTGGAATTCAGTCATGAAAGCAGGTCTCGTTTATCTGACGATGACGGGATGTGGTTCTGGCTTAACACGAACCTAAGATCGCCAGTGGATTTTTCGGTCGCGTTTCATTTGATCGCGCCTGCACTTCTACTGGCAATCCTTCCGACCATATACGTCCTTCTCCTATGGCGTGGGAGGCGGCGTGAATGGGTCGGCCTCTGCCCCATCTGCGCCTACGACCTCACCGGCAACACCAGCGGCGTCTGCCCCGAATGCGGGACAACCATCAAATCGAAAGCCATGCCAATCAAAATCGCGTGAATTTCAAACGTTACCACTACGCTAAATTGTGAATCGTGATTCAGTTCACAACCCCCATCACGCACTGCGTGCGAAGGGCAGTTCGACCGGCGGCATCGCCAGGGGCAGGGGGGCGACGGGTTCGGTGATCACGGTGAATTTGGTTAGTTTGTGGCGGCCGAAGCTGGTCAGGAGGGCCACATCCGTGGCATCGCGGCCGCGGGCCATGAGGACGCGGCCGATTTGGGGGCGGCCGTGGCGGGCGTCCATGGGCCACCAGCGGTTGCCGAGGAAGACTTCGTAAAATGCGCTGAAGTCCATTGGCGTTGGGTCGGGGTCGGCGGCGATGTCGGCAAGGTAGCCGGTGGCATATCGGGCGGGGATATTCATCGCCCGGCAAAACGCGATCGCCAGGTGCATCATGTCCCGGCAAACTCCGGTTCGCTCGACGTAGGTATCCAGCGCGGTCTTATTCACGCGGGTGAAGCGATAGCCGAAGCCGACGTTTTCGAACACCCAGCGGTTGATGGCTAGTGCTTTGTCACACAATGATTTTAGGGTAAATCGCTAGGGCTTTACCCTAATTTTGAAGAGTGACAATGCACTAGGGCGATTTACATCCTCCTCCAAACAAATCGGTAATCGGAAGCCAAAAATTGGTAATTCCCGCTATTTACACCGCATCGCCCGGATGTAGCCACGGCGCTCGGTATGGGCGTTTCAGCAGCTTATTTGCCTCTTCATCCCCGATGACCATCTGCCTTTGGGCGTCCCACTTGAGTTCTCGCCCGCCGAGTTTCATTGAGAGGTTAGCAAGGATGCAGCTGGCCGTTGAGATGTGTCCCTGCTCGATATCCGCCACCGGCTTGCCCCTTGTTCCTATGTTCTCCAGCAGGTTCAGCATGTGGTGGCGGATCGCCGGGGCACATTGTTTTTCGAGATCGCGTTCGGTTTTGTCTTCGGGGTATTCATCGAGTTCATAGGTCACGTCTTTGTGTGTGGTCTTTCCGCCGGAGGTGAAGTCGTAGCCCATGACGTTGGCCGTGAGGGTGCCTTTGTCGCCGTAGAAGGTTGCGCCCCATGGATGGACCTTTGGGTTAGGCGCATCGCCCCATGTTCGGTGGGTCCACACGACGTCTAGCTCGTCAAATGCGAACGTGGCCGTTTGTGTGTCTGAGATGTTTGCCTTGGCTTTCTTGTCCACGTAAATCCCGCCCGTCGACGACACCGACTTGGGCCATCCCAAGCCCATCATCCAGCGCGTCATATCCAGCATGTGCACGGCCATGTCACCGACAATTCCATTCCCATATTCCATGAACGACCGCCAGCTGCGCGGATGGACGAGCCGGTTGTAGGGCCGCATCGGCGCGGGTCCCGTCCACATCTCGTAATCCAAATTGGCCGGCGGCGTGGAATCCGCGGGATTGGTGTTATTCCGCATGTGGTAATAACAATAAATCTCGACCAACCCGATCTTTCCAAGCTTGCCGTCATCGATGTATTTCTTGGCTTCCACCAGGTGCGGCGTACTTCTGCGCTGCGTGCCCACCTGCACGACTCGATCGTGCTTCCGCGCTGCGGCCACCATCGCCTTGCCTTCTTCGATGTCCACGCTGATCGGCTTCTGCACGTAAACATCCGCCCCGGCTTCCACCGCCGCGATCATGGCCAGCGCATGCCAATGGTCGGGCGTCGCCACCTCGACGATGTCCAGGTCTTTTTCCTTGAGCATCTCCCGATAATCGCGATACAGCCGCGGCGTTTTATGCGAGGCCTGCCGGGATGCCACGATTTTCCCCGCGTCCTCCAGCATCCGCTGATCCACATCGCACAAGCTCACAACTTCCACTGGCGACACCTGAATCAGCCGCAGCAAATCGCTCTTTCCATACCATCCGGTCCCGATCAGCCCCACGCGCAAAGGCTTCTTGTCCTGCGCCCCCGCGACGTATCCGCCCATCGCCGACATTGCCAAACCCGCAGCCCCAGCCGAAAGAAATTCGCGACGGTTCATCGATTCCTCGCATTCGTTTAGTTGTTAAGTGAGACGCCAAAAGTGTACCTGCGTTGCGAATGTTGTGCAGGTATTTGAGGGCGCGCGAGTGACAGATGGGACGAAATATGGCAAAAACGGGCCTATTAGCGGAGTGTCACGGGGTGCGAATCGAAGGGGGCGGAGAGGTGATGCAACGGTTTGCAACGGAATGCAACGCCGGGGAAAGTATCGGGTTTAACTGTGGCGGGGTCGGGTGGGATTTGGGGAGGCAGCGCCGAACGGTTCCGAACACTTCCGAACAAAACCGAACAGTTTTCCGGAGATGTCAGATTTTGTCGGGTTTTCGATCTGGAGAATGTGGCAATTGTCGTGATGTTGCGGAAGTGGATATTTATCTAATGATTGCTGATGCGGGGGGGGGCGGGCACGCTGCGCGAGAGCAGGTGAGCAGTAGAGCAGGAGAAAGTGGGGGTGAGGTGGGAATGGAAAATGGGGAATGGAAAATGGAAAGTGAGGGGGGCGCTGCGCGAGAGGTGGGGAGCAATAGAGAATAGTGAGTAGACCGTGCGGACATGGATCAGAACCCTGGGTGGCACACTGCGCGAGAGCGGGGGGGCAGTATTTGGAGGCTCTTATATACTGAATCGCAAGGTAGTTTGTCGGGCATGATGCGCGGGTCACACATCTTATTGGTCGGGCGTTTTCTCTGCGTCCTCTCTTCGAGCCTGAGCCTCAGAGCCGAAGGCCGCGGCTCGGCGGTGCATGAGCATGAATCTAACCGATTGGGGCCATAATTGTTCGAGTTCCCATACAATTGTCGGTGGAGCCGGTTACGCTTTCCTTGCCACCGCCGTCCCGCAGATTGCAGACTTGGACCACACTGTGATGTGTAGCGCACGATCCGGTCAAAAGCGGTCCGCAAAGGCGGCTTTTTCTTGCGCGGAGGGTAAGATGCCTGTATGATCCTCGGGCAACATCCCCCGGCATGGCTCGACCGTCGCACCCGGTTCGTGTTGGCGCTCCTCACGTTTGTTTTCTTCTGGTTGGGAATCGTGTCTGGAGAAGCAGGCCGTGGGGTAGGGTGGGTGTTGATGATCGCAGATGCCGCGATTGCCATTCTGGTGATTTGGCACGCCAAACGACGGCTGCGAAAACGGGCAAGAATTTCAAATTAAGACTCTGCCCGGTGAGGCCGGTTACGTCTTCACTGCAACCGCCGTTCCGCATTCGGGGCAGGTGCCGGTCGTGTTGCCGGTGAGTGCGCACACGCAGTCTGACGCAAAAGCTCCAGTAACCGTGCTGAAATTGATTGGTGAACGCGGCCTTATCGGGGTATATTATTTCACTTCTCTGGGGTCAAAATGAGAATCTCGCAGCTCTTGGTTGCAACATCATTCTTTCTCCAACTCCCCGGGATCGTGCATGCTGCCACCGCCGGCCCGATGGCTGCTCCTCATCTCAGCGGTCGCCTGGAAGGCTCATCCGGCGAATCGGTTGAGTTTACGAGGGATGGTGGCGCGGTGTTGACAGCCGGGAATGGGTCAGCGCGCTTGTGGGACGCGCGCTTGCTGAAGCCGATGACGCCTTCGCTGACCCATGGTCTCCAGCTGCGATTAGGAATATTGAGTCCCAACGAAAAATTGGCCGCAACGGTCGGCGGTGTCGAGGTTCGCATATGGAACTTACCGGAGGGGAAACTCGTCCGCGAGCTACATCACGGCGAACCTGTTTTGACTGCGTGTTTCACGCCAGATAGCCGCTACATTGTTACAGGAGGCCGCGACGCGCGTGTTTGGGATGTGGAGAGCGGGAAGGAGATTGTCACGTTCAAGCACGACGCTCAAGTGGCTTTTGTCGTGCTGAGTCCGGATGGCAAGAAGATGTTGACGCTTTCAAATATGCGAACCAACGGCGCGGCGTCGATCTGGAGCATGTCCACGGGGGCCAGGCTCGTTACATTGGCTGATGAAGCGCACTACGGCCCTGCTGACAGTAGACGCATTGCCCTTGCCGCATGGGATCCCACGGGAATGCGAGTAGCGACAATTTCCTTCAAGGCCGTGTCGATCTGGGATGCAGTCACCGGCGATCGAATCGTCGTTACACAAATCTGGCACGATGAAGAACAGGGTGAACCCTCCTCACTGGCGTTCAGCCGAGAAGGAAGGCTTTTACTGATAGCGAAAGAGGGCGCATTGGTTGTGCTTAATGCAGCCACCGGTCAGGTGGTGCGGGAGATTAAGGAAGGTATACCCGCCCAGACGGTAGAGTGTGCATGGTTCGCGCGGAATCAGCCGTGGATCGTCGCCAGTTCGAAATATGATGGGGCTGGGATTTGGGATTTGAATTCGGGCAAGAAGCTGCTTGCCTTCGAGCCCCCAGACCCGCCTCGCGAGTTCAGGAATTTTAACAGTATCCCCGCTCTGGCCTTTGACGAGCTCGGATCTCGCGTTGCCACGGGATGGAGAGACGGCAATTATACTGCGGTGTGGGATGTTGGAGGTCGGTAGGCAGCACCGACACGGTGGACGCGAGATTGAAGACTTTTCGTCTCACGTCGTGATCGTAACGTTTTCCACCACTGCCGTTCCGCATTCGGGGCAGATGCCGCTGGTGTTGCCGGTCAGGTTGTAACCACAGGTTGGACAAGCGTTGGCTCTACGGTGTCTTCGGCGTCGAAAAGTTACAAACCACCACGCGGGTGGGCCGGCGAATGAGGCGGCTACTGACCAATGGGGTACGTTGATCCACCACTGCCTGCGCCAATCCAAAGCCTTTGATCGGAAAGCGACCACACAGAAAGGTTTATCACACGCCGTGATGCGGAAGCCCATCTGGTTCCACCAGCGGTTCCCTGCCAGTCCAATCTCCTTCTCGGCGGGAAAGCTTCGTACCCTGAACGACATCCGCTCGTCGTGCCATAGCATTTCGACATCGGAAGACATGTGGGGGCGCGTGGCGTAGGTGAAACGCCCGTACGACAGCACAACGATGCCAAAGATCGAGTAGCCCGATAGCATCTCGCTCTGTAGTTTAGATGTATCGTGCCACACTTTCTCTATGTCATCCTCATGCCAGAAGCTCCGCACCCACAGCACGACCGTTGCCGCGCATAGCACCAAGGAGAGCAGCGCGGCGAAAGTGAAGAGCTTTCGTCTCATGCCTGGGCATCCGTCTTGAGCGCCACCGCCGTCCCGCATTCCGGGCAGATGCCGCTAGTCCTTAAACAAGCGAATCCCCCGCCGTCTTGAGCGGGGTGGGCGGAAGCG